>QZKI01000007.1 GCA_003598055.1 Candidatus Abyssobacteria bacterium SURF_17
CTACGTCTGAGGACGTCACCGTGGCGGAACCTCCGATCTCATTCGGGAAATTGTTCCAGAAAATGCTGTTGCTGATTACGGGAACCGAGTTGCTTCCACCCATTCCCCCGCCATAATTGGCTTCATTCGCCGTGATCGTGCAATTCATGATGCTTGGCGAGCTGTACCAGCAATAGATGGCGCCCCCATTGGCATCCGTGGAATTCTCGCTGATGATGTTGTTGATGAGCGTGGCAGAAGCGCCATTCCCCAGGTATATGGCGCCTCCATACGAGGTCGCATGGTTGTTAGTCATTATGCAATTGGTGATGGTGGGCGAAGAGCTCTTACAGAAAATCGCGCCGCCCGAGCTCGAGCTGGACCCGCCGGTAATGGTAAAGCCATCAACCACCGCGCCCGAGCCTTCGCCGCTATGGAAGGTGAACAACCTCGCAGTGCCCTGGCCGTCGATGATGCAATTGGCAGCGCCATTCTGCGACCGCAGTGTCACAACTTTGCCAGTGAAATCAATGTCAGTGTTCCCCGGACCGCTGTATACGCCGTCGCGCACGATGATGCTGTCACCATTGGCAGCCGCGTCGAGGGCTGCCTGAATTGTCGCAAAATCGTCCGGAACATAATGAATGACGGGGGCAGTAACCGTGACCTGCACTGTGTTGCTCACGGCGACGCTCTCGCCCCCGATGAGTTGCTCCGCCCAGATAGTGACGACAGCCGGCGATTGTCCGGTCACTCTTCCACAACTGCTTATACTCACACTTCCCGCCGGGGAGAATCTGTACTGCACGAGACATGTCATGTCATACGGGATTGGGTCGCCGACCACGGGCTGAAAATCGCCCGCTACGTCAAGTTGGCAACGGCCTCCAATGCTAAAGGTTGTTTTCGGGGACGTGAGGGTCAAACTCGCTGCGGCGGGTTGGCTGTTTCCTTCCACCGCGCTCGTTCCCAGCGATTCTTCAAAGTCGTCACCAAAGCCATCGTCATCGAAGTCCCCGTCCGAATACCGAACAGCGGCTGACGGCGGCGAGAAAAGGCCCGCGTTACCGCAGAAGTCCACGGCTCGCAGTTTGTAGTAGTACGTGCCTCCGAGTGTCAGATTCGTGTCAGTCCAGTGAGTCTGGTTGATGAGCCCTGCGTGTGCCTTTGAATACGTTCCCGCGTATGAATTGCTCCGATACACCTCGTACCCTTGGATGTCCGGCTCGGGATTCGCCTGCCATCCGAGCGCCACTGAGGGCTCGTAAACAAATACACCTGCGATACCATTCGTCGACCACCATAGGAATATGAGAACTATAACGAGGGCTGCCGTGATAGTGCGTCCAATTCTGACTGGCATTCAGTTCCTCCACAAGAGTTTCGTGGGACTACCTTTCCACCTACGGGTTCCAATCGCGAACTCTCAACCTATGGGCATTCCTCATGCCAAGAGCGTGTGTCGAGATTACGTGGTTCGGTTCATGATCATTAGTCCTTTGCTATCAATATATTCCAACTCTCCATCGTCCTCTTCACGTATCGTCATGGTTATCAAAATCACGTCCGTTGCATACGTGTGCGTCATTCTGGATTACGAAAATGTAAGAGCCAACAGTGCCTCTCGCGTTCCAGCTCATCTTGGACAAATTGGACAAATTAAGGAGGATTTACATGTTTGAAGATAATCATTAACTTCCTCACACTAATATGAACATTCAATTCTCAAAAAAAAGACCCCTCAATTTTCTTGAGGAGTCCGACACAAATTCTGCCCCCGACTGATCTACAATATCTGGTAATGTACACAGTGGACAAGCCCAACCTATTGGGGACACACAATTGGTACGGATTATAGCAGACCGGGCCGAGAATGTCAACCATAAATTAAATAATTAGTCTAGAGGTGAAGCATGGTGCCTCATTCAGAGGCGTGAAAAAATGGGGAAAAGGGGTCAGATGAAAATGCTTGCATGTCCTCTGACCCTTGATGGAAAAGGAAAGGAAGGCGATACGTAAGTGCGATCAGGCAAGCTTATGGAGAGCTACTCAGTAAGAAGTAAGGCAAAATTTGCCGCCCGAGAGCTTAACAAAGGGGTAAACATTTGGACACCAGTCTTCTCGCGCTCTGATGAAGATTCTGGAATCCACTGCCGGCGAGGCAACAGCCGGAAGTTGCAGTCAGAGCGACGAGTGACTGCTCAATATATGCTTGCTATGGAGCGGTTTATCTGAGATACTACGGGCACCCCCCCTTATCAAACTCAAATTACGAAGGGCTTCCTGCCATTCTGAACTGCCTGCTACCGAATCGCGGGAGGGCGTGGCCTTCAGCGCTATGCTCTTTCGCTCTGGACGCCTTCTGAGGCGAGCACCTCAAGGGTTTTGGGTTCGGCCTTTTCGTTCGTCCTTCCTTGCAGCGTACTCCGGAGCAGACAGAATGTAAGCGCAATAGTTCCAAGAACGATCTTTGCGTCCCACAATATGGACGCATTTCGAACATACTCTTTATCGTATTCGAGCTTTCTTCGCACATCGTCGAGTGACTCATCGGGTGCTTGCCGAACCTGGGCAAGTCCGGTTATCCCCGGTTGCACGGAAAGCCGGTCGCGATATCCATCGATGGCCGCGCTGAGCTCTTCAACAAAGACTGGCCTCTCCGGGCGCGGTCCGATGACGCTCATGTCACCGAAAAGAACATTAATGAGCTGAGGAAGTTCGTCGACATGAGTCTTCCGGATGTAGTGACCAACGTTTGTGACGCGGGGGTCGCAATCTCCCGTTGACCATGCGGCTCCCGTTGATACCTCGGCGTCCACTGTCATCGAGCGAAGCTTGTATATGACAAACGGCCTCCCTCCGAGGTCGTTCCGACGGCGGTCGCCTTGTCTTCGATTCATGGGAGGATGCGCATCAGTGCCGCCGGGATTGCGGCGTCTCTGCCTCCTGCGGTAGTTCTTTCCGACGCGCTCCTGTCGGTACAGCACTGGCCCGCGTGATTCGAGCCTGATAAGGATAGCGGCGATCGCGAGCAGCGGAGCCGACAGCACCAACATCACCAGTGCGATTGGCCGTTCCCAAAAAGGTTTCAGCCATACATAGTCGCTACCCTTTTTTCTGACCAGCCAAAACACAAGGCACAAGAAGCCAAGGACTGACGCAACAAGCAAGAGATAATTCAAAAAACTCGCCTGTCCTTGCGTAATCTTGCGAAGGTCATATGCCAAATACGAGGGTGTCCCCACCACAAGGAGAAACCCAATGCTGCGACTTACCTGTTTGATAGATTCCATGCTTCCTGCTTCACCCCTTCAAACATTCACCGCTATGTCATCATCGAATTGAATGGCGACGCCATTGAAATCTAAGGCCGGGATTCCGCCACGAGACTGCTCCACTCTCAATATTTTCCCCGCTGCGTCCAGCGTAGGTGGTATCCCACCCCCCCCCGACCAATCAGAGGTCAGGTGGACCGTCATCGAGATGCGGTCACCCGCGCTGGGCTGACTCACGGTCCAGAAATACATTCCGCAGCCTGAGACATCTCGCGTGTACCCAATTCCTGAAATGTCCGCATCTTTCTTCGCGTCGTTCAGATGCTTGAAAACAACAAAACATCTGACTTTTTTTCGCTGGTGGCGTCGCCTTTCTGGCACAGCGGTCTCTCGCCCCAACTTTTCTTTTGACTCCTGCGACACGGGTCTCATATCCATGCTCTCCGAATCTCTTATGCAATTCGTGGGCCGGTGTATTTTTGCCTCCCATATTTACCACATAAGTCACTGAAATATAGGTGGTTACAGTTATCGCGAATTCCCTGATAGAATCGTAGTGAGGAAGCAGAAAACGTCGCGGCTTTCAAACAATCCGACGCCAATGTAGGGAATTCCCAACATGCTCGCGTTCGCCTCTATTGGCGCAATTTTTGCCTTTGCTGCTGAAGACGGCCCTAGGCATTATGTGCTTGAATCAAGAGATTTCTTGAAATGTAACGAGACAGGGCTATTCACAAGACTGTCTCGACCCGCTGGATGGTAAGAATAGCTATCAGGGAATGCGGCTGCTTCTTAGCATCCTCTTAACTTGACAAAAACACAATTCTGGTGTATTATTCTGATGGTTATTGCCGACAGGCATGCGGGTGCTTACTCTCGGCATATTGAACTCCACTATAGCTCGCACGAGCGGGCGCTGATTGACTTTTCTTCTAGTTATTTGGCTTGAAGTGAATCAAGTGACATTCCACACTGTTGATAATCTGAAAGTGAATAACTGTAGACGGAGTCAGAAGCGGACGATGAAATAGTGGGGATGCCCCGTTAACGAGTGTGTTGAGACCTTGAACGTTCAATGCATTTTTATAAAAAAGTGAAAAACCGGCAGACGAACTAGCGGCATGTGAAAGCCCCTGATATAATACTAATTAAATCCGATTCCTGTTTTTCTGTTTCAGAAGATAAGAATCAGTTTAAAAAGATTCGTGCACGCGGGGAGAATTTCTCAGAGATGTAGCGAGAGCTTCATACTTACCCCGAATGCAGTAGTTTCTTTCTTCAATAGGCGACGTTAAACAGTCAAGGCGCGGAGGAAATACTGCAATGAAGTCCTCTCTGGGGAGCGGGAGGCAATTGTCTCATGCTCCGTCATTTCCTGATATCTTCGATTCGGCCAAGTTGTCGGAAGAAATACTGACATATTGTCTTCGCAAGTTGCAGGCGGAATCCGGCTCCATCTTTCTCGTGGACAGGAAGTCAGAAAGCCTGCAGCTCGTTAAAGCTGTCGGTGTCCGCACAAACCACCATCTCGGAATGTCGGTCAAGCTGGGGGAAGGGGTCTCCGGCACCGTGGCCGAGAAGAGATTGCCTCTGCTGGTCGCCGATTTTTCCACACATAAGGACCTCGTCACGAGGCAGAAGAGACCGCATGTCGAATCGTTTATCTCGTTCCCCGTGCGTAACGGTTCAAGCGTGTTAGCTGTCATAAACTTGTCGGGCAGGAAGTCGGGATCCGCCTTCTCAGAAAAAGACGTAAAAAAACTCGAGACAATAGTGAAGAGATACAATGACGTACTCAACCAAGCGATAGCTTACTGGCAGCCCTTTCGCGAAAGCGAGCGCCTCTTCAATTGGGTGACCGAATCCGATCAAGGGACCAACAGCGTTGAGAAACAGTTGGTAAGTCTTAGGAACTGGAATGCCAATATCCTGCAATGCTTATCGCAGTGCGTCCTGATTTTCGACCGCCACTTCAACATCGTCTACTCCAATAGAGAGGAAACCTTCGCCCGACTTTTGGGACGACCAGAAGTGGCAAGCACTCCCAAGCAAAGCATCCTCGACCTCCCCTTTGAGGTGGAGCGTGGGCAGTTGAAGTACAAGCTCGAAACGATGCTGCAGGGCGGAACGCCCTTTTCTCTGAACGACGTGCGGTTGAAAGACAGTCCGAAACCCCATGTCGTAAATATGTTTTTCTCTCCGTTCTCTGCGGGCAACGGAGAACTCGTGGGCGGGCTCCTCCTCGTGGACGACAACACCAGGAACTATGAGACACGACAGCGGCTCGTCGAGGCTGAGAAGTTCGCCCTCATCGGGAGTCTGACCTCCATGATAACGCATGAGGTCAACAATCCGCTGGACGCCGTGATGCGACTTGTGAGCCTGTCCATCGCGCAGCTTGACGAGGATACGCCCGCGCGGGAATATCTCACAGAAGCTCAGAAAGGACTTTATCGAATTGCATCCCTGGTCGGTTCGCTTCTGAGCTTTACGCGCAAGAGCATGGCGTTAGATGCGGAATTCACACCACTCAACACCATCATCGAGAACGCGACACGGCTCGTTCAAAACAGAAATGAGAGAAAAGACATCGCAATTCACTTGAACCTGGCTCCTGGGAATCCCCGCGTGAGGACGAACGATTTCCATCAGGTTGTCAGCAATCTCTTGTCAAATGCCTTCGATGCCGTGACATCAGGGCAGGGAAGCATCACCGTGGAGACAATCATCAGCGATGGCAACCTTCTTGTAACCGCCTCAGATAATGGCTGTGGCATACCCCTCCAGCAGCAGGCACGAATATTTGACGCTTTTTGGACCAGCAAGGAATATGGCAAGGGAACGGGCTTAGGTCTTGCAATTACCAAGAGGGTCGTGGAAAAATACGGCGGCACAATCACGGTGCAGTCCGAAATGCATGCCGGAACGAAGATGCAGTTGACCTTTCCACTGGACCAGTTGGTTCCCTGACTGCCGGAACTTCGGATAAACATGGCTGGAAGCAGACTGAAAGACTTCACCATCCTCGTTGTTGACGATGACTCTCTCATTACATACTCGCTCAAAGAGCTTTTGTCGCTCGAAGGGTATTCGGTCAAGACCGCCCAGGATGGCGAGACCGCACTCGGTATGCTGCGAGCGGAGCCGTGTGATGTGCTCATCGCGGATGTGAGCATGCCGGGATTGAGCGGATTTGACATTCTAATGGCTGTCAAAGAGCAACTTCCCGACACAATAGTTATTCTCATCACTGCGTATGGCTCGATTGAAGATGCGGTAAACGGAATTAAGCTGGGAGCATATGAATACATAACCAAGCCGCTCAACGACAACGAAGTGAAAGTATCCATCGAGCGCGCGCTTGAGCAGAGGAGACTGCGCCTTGAGAATTTTGAGCTGAAGAGGAAGCTGGCCGAGAAGTTTGGATTCGAGAATCTCGTCGGCAGCGACCATCGCATGCAGAAAATCTTCGAACTCATTTCGATCGTGGCAGACACCGAAGCGACGATCTTGATAAATGGCGCCAGCGGAACCGGCAAATCAACCATTGCCCGCGCCATTCATTATCACTCTCGACGCAAGGACCGTCCTTTGGTGGAGATAAGCTGCGGCGCCCTCTCGGAAAATCTCCTGGAGAGTGAGCTTTTCGGACATGTGAAAGGCGCCTTCACAAGCGCGATGAGCGACAAGATCGGCAGAATTGAGAAGGCAAAGGACGGAACCATATTCCTTGACGAGATTGATAATCTCAGCTTGCGTCTTCAGGCAAAGCTCCTTCGGTTTCTCCAAGAGAAGAAATTCGAGAGAGTCGGCAGTGCCGAGACAACCCAGAGCAATGTGCGCGTGATTGCAGCCGCAAATCGCGATCTTGAACGATGCGTTGCACAGGGTGAGTTTCGGGAAGACCTCTTCTTCCGGCTCAATGTGGTTTCAATAGCCCTTCCGCCCTTCAAGGACCATCTGAGCGACCTCCCTCTTTTCGTTGACTACTTCATCGAGAAGTATAACAAGATTAACAGGAGGAGAGTTCGAGGGGTGAGTCGGGAAGTGATGAAGCGGATGCTCTCCTATGGCTGGCCCGGCAATATCAGGGAGCTCGAAAACGTCATCGAAAGAGCGGTCATTCTTGCTCCGGGAGAGCATATCACGTTTGACCTTCTTCCTGAGTATCTGCGTGGGCCGGTCACCGTGGCCTCATCTAACGGCCTTGTCCAGCTTCAGGTGGCAATCGAAGCTGCAGAAAAGAACGCTATCACGAATGCCCTCCGCCACTTCAAAGGGAATCGAAATAAGACCGCTGAATTCCTTGAAGTAAACCGGACAACTCTGTATCAAAAGATGAAGAGATACAGCTTGCTTGACGTAAGTTTCAAGGACAAATGACCCTTCCTAGACGCCCCTGAACACGTCTCTTTCCCCGTATGTTTCCCTTGGAAAACCTTTGCCGGTTGGAGTGCGGCGTCATTGCATAGATGATGTGTCGCAGACCGGATGACTGCAACCGTTGCAGAGATACCGATCGTACCGTCGCAAGGAGCGACTGCATCTGTGGCGTTTCCAGGGTGCACAAGAATCAGGAGAACGTCTCGTGCACGTCCTGAATGGATGAGTCACCTGCAGGAAGCTGTAAGGAAGAGAACGGTTGGAGGGTCTACAACGAGAGGATGTCTCTCAAGCGAGTGTAAGAACCGAGCCTGAGAAGCCGCCGGAGTTTCGTTTCCGTAGAAGCGAGTCCGACATAATGTCTGAACCGCGAGCCGGGGGGAAGAGGAAAGCGGGGCTGGCCGGGGTCGATCTCCCACGGGTGGAGATAGATGATGGCGGGGTAGCCTCTGGCGTTCATGCGGCGGATGGCCAATGAAGAGAACCATAACGGGGCAAGACGAAAATATCCGCCGCCGGCTGCTGGCAGATTCATGCCGAACACCCTCATTGTCAAGGGTGGCGCCTCAATGATGCTCGAGCCATTCGGGAGCTTCACTGATTCGCTGTAGGGGCTCCATTCGGGGAATCCGTAGCGGTCATGCCGTATCGGGAAGATGCTCGAATCGTACTTGAATCCTTCTTCGGCAAGGATATCCAGTGCCCAGAGGGTTTTTCTCGTGATCGAGAATGTCGGCGCTCTATAGCCGAGAATCCTATTGCCTGCAATGTCCTCAAGCGCCGTTTTCGCCCTCCGCACGTCTTGTCTGAACCCTTCGGGGGTTTGTTCGTAGATCATTCGATGCATGTAGCCGTGACAGGCAATTTCGTGGCCGTGGCGCTGAATCTCTCGCACCATTCCCGGCACACGCTCCGCAACCCAGCCAAGAACGAAGAATGTGGCGTGAGCATGATTTGAGCCTAATATTTCGAGCAATTTGAAGACATTCTGCTCAACCCTGAGCTCATGCCGCGGCCAGTCATCAAATTCGATGAATGGCCTCAAAGCCTCAACCTGAAAATAATCTTCAACATCGAACGTTATGGCGTTGGTAAGCTGATTATTCATACGAGTTCACGGATTAAGCCAGCAGTTTGCGCTTTGCCTCCACTTCGCGTACAATGTACGCTCGATCCGTTTTCGGGTATGAATGCCCGGAATCCGGCAATTAATCAATGAAAGGCAAGCTTGAAAACCTCGACCGGCAGATTTGTCAGCCTTTGCTGCCAGTTCTGTAATCGGGGTTCCCGAAAGGTATTTGCAAACGTTTGTAAGATAGCAACTGTGCGTGTGTTACGAGATTGAAAAGGGTGTGGCATTTGTCTTGCATGTTCTACCAGCAACGGTCAATAAGGGTCCTTGTGGAATATATGCGGAGCGATCGCGGATGCACCGCAATTGCCCGGAAATAGTATTTCCCTAAGACAGCACGTGGAGGATTCAGCAATGGTAAGAAGGATACTCTTCATCTTGGGATGCATAATGATCCTTTCGAGCGTGACTTCTCCGCCATTGGCCTTGGCGGACTCTCAAGTGGTCATATTCAGTGAGACGCAGCAACTGCTAACTGGCGTCAATTATGCGGTGTCAGGAACTGTTCCTGTTCACCATACCATCTGTGACTTAGATTATGGAACCGGCTCTTACGATGTACTTCGGAATGGAGTCCCATTGGCCTCCAGCCCCGTGGCGGTCGGTTCTTCTCAAACCATTGTGTTCGATTCGCCCGGCGGCGGCCAATTTGTGATTGCCCAACATACCGGGGGCGGCGCAGACACGATACCTCCGACCGGCTCAGTGGTCATCAATAATAACGCCGCCTATACAACGTCGCTGACAGCAACGCTGACCCTTTCCGCTTTTGACACAGGCAGCGGCATGGGTACGGGCGCCGAAATGCGCTTCAGCAATGACAACGTGAACTGGTCAACTCCTGAGCCGTATGCCACAACCAAGCAGTGGACCCTCTCCAGCGCAGACGGCACGAAGAGGGTTTACGCGCGCTTCAAGGATGCCGCGGGCAACTGGATGGCGACCTCGGTGAGCGATTCGATTCTTCTGGATACCACTCCGCCTACGGGTTCCGTGTCGATAAATGCCGGCCAAGCCTTCACCAGTGTGACCGCAGTAAATCTTACGCTCTCGGCTTCGGACACGGGCAGCGGAATGGGTACGGGCGCGCAAATGCGCTTCAGCGCCGACAACATAACATGGTCGGCTGCCGAGCCCTATGCTGCTTCGAAACCGTGGACGTTGACTTCGGGAGACGGCGTCAAGACCGTTTACGTAAGATACAGGGACGCCGCGGGCAACTGGATGGCAGCGGGGGTAAGCGATTCGATCACTCTCGACGCTACACCTCCTTCGGCGCCGGAACCACCATTGATCATGCCGTGAGATACGAGCCATTGCACCGTGCGCCATTTCGACCCGGTCAACGCGCTAAGGCAGACCTCCTTCGGCGCCACCGGTGACAATCTCCCTGAGGTCGCGTTTTCGTATCTTGCCGGATGGGGTCTTCGGCAGGTCCGGAACAAACTCCACGTGCTTGGGCACCATGAAGCTCTCGAGGCGGCGAGCGCAGTGCGCAGTCACTTCGCGCTCCGAGAGGACCGTTCCCTCTTTCAAAACAATAAATGCTTTAACCGCCTCGCCGAGTAATTCGTCCGGGACGCCGACTACTGCCGCTTCCTGTACGGGGTGCATCTCATATATCACGTGCTCTATCTCCTTCGGAGCGACCTTTTCACCTCGACTCTTAATGATATCATCCTTGCGCGCGACGAAATAGAGATAGCCTTCCTCATCCATGCTGAACAGGTCACCGGTGTAAAGGACTCTTTCTCCCGGATATTTCCCCGGTTTCAAGATTTTTTCATTTTCCTCCGGCATTTCCCAATAGCCCATCATGAGATTCGAGCCGCGCACTACCAGTTCTCCGACGCCTCCCGGCCCGACCCGATTCCCGCCTTCATCGACGATAAAGACCTCTTCATCGGGCATGCCTTTGCCTACCGATGTTGGACGCTTTCCACGCCGCGGGCAGGAAAGGCGTTTGCCAACTGATTTGCCATTACATCAATCTGGGCATAGGCAATGCGCTCTTTTCCGCATATCAAGGCTGCCTTTTCCGGTATTCTATTGGCGCTTTGTTCCAAAAAGTCATTCAGCAGCGTTCCGGAAACCCTCTTGATCATTTCTTGCTTGCTTCTTTTCCTCTGCTTGATTGCTGTGGAGCCTGTTCCGTTCGTGGTCGCAGGGAAGACCCTCACTTAAGGTACACCGGCAAGAGAGGACATATTTCTCGAATGAAACCTTTCAAAACGTCCACGTTCTGAACACGGTTATCCTCATTAACGTGAGTCGAAAATCGGACGAGCGCCGCGCCAGCAGACCTTCCTCGAAGATGTTCCATCATGAGGTGAAAACGCACGGCGGGATAACTGGGTGTCATCAAGTCTCCGGAGACAAAGAAGTAGAAGACATGTTCATCGCGGTCGCGCTGTTTCAATACGAGCTTGTTCGCCGTCAAAGAAGATGTGCCCCCGCTGCTTATGTCTATGGCTTCCTTTTCTTCTGCGACGATGACGGAGCCGCGACCAACCATACATCCTTCAGGCATGTGAAAATAGACACGGTACTGGGGATAGTACACAATAGCGGCAACGATGTCCACCCCTCCCGGACCGGTATATTCGCGCATGATTACGTTCGGAGTTTCCAGAATCTCTATGGCGGACTGCTCTACCGGAATCTCTCTGCCCGTGTAATTGCCGATGACCAGAGGCAGTTCGTTGAGCGGCATCGCGTTCGCTGGATGCGCTCGAGCCATAACCCTGATGGATATCGTCAGGAAGGCTGTGATGCCCAAAATGACTACTACGACCGCCAGCCGTGTCTTGAAAGACGCCATTCAAATAATTTCCCTGTTGCGAGGAGTAAGACCAGCGCGAGAACAAATACTGCTATGCCCGAGACATCATGCAGAGAGCCGCTCGCAGCGTCCGACCCATATCGGTATGTGATGAGTGAAAGCATCACCACCCGCACTATGTTGGAGAACAGTGCGATGGGTATTGATGCCAGGAGTATGGGTGCGACTACACGCAACGGAGCAGCGAGAAAATAGGCATAGAGCGACCCGAGCGCCAGGAGCGAGATTAGGGACCGGAGGCCGCTGCACGGATTCCCTATCACGAGAGAAGCAGAAGGAAAGTGTAGCTGAAAGCCTTCCTGAATAACGGGAATCCCGAGAAGCTCAACGATTCTTGCGCCGGATGTTGTTACGAAGAGTTTCATCGGCACGCCGACAGCGTCGAGCGCGGCGCCGGGCAAGGGGAACATGAATACAAGGAATCCCAGCGGGAACAGAAGCTCTCGCGTAATTCGATATCCAAACAGGTAAAGAGACAACCCGAAGATCAGAACAAGAATCGAGAATCCCGAAGTAAAGTAAACATCCAGGAGCATGCTCAGTACGTGGACCGCGAGAGCCGACAGGATGAGAACGAACCCCATAGCTGATGGTTGCCATTGAAGTTTACGTACGCTCTCCTTGCGCCGCCACACGAGGTAAGCCGACAAGAACGGGACGAGGAGAGCGTGGGAATAGTAGGAGTCCGCCGCCGTCGCGCGTTCCCAAAGCCAGACGAAGGTCGGCCAGTAGGCGATGCAGAAGAGCAACACACCAACCATAATCACCGCCATGGTGGAAAGACGCGCGTTCCTATGCCAAAGTTTCCCTGTTTCCTGAACAGCGGTCTGAATCATTGAGTTCTCAGAAGAATATCGTTCAACCTTAGATAATGTGGAAGGAGTGCTGAATTGCCTGAAGTTCTATACGTACCGGCTGGGAGAATAGTTTACTTCGCTTCGTCTCACGGAGACGCGGTGATCTCGAAATTGAAATGGTATTTATTCATTATCGATGGATAGGCGCCCACAAAAGCATTATATGTGTACATCCCTGGCTCTGCCTCAGACGGAACTGGTTGCGTCCAATATACAGAGCGATTTTCGAGCGGGTCCAGAGCTACTGATAAAGGCCCAATAAGCTCACCGGAGGGCGGGTAAATACTGCCATCCGGCAGTGTTACATTGCTCCAGAAATCAATCGTCAAGACGGACCCCGTCTGATTGATTCCCAGAACCGTATAGTCGAGAGTTCCGCCAGGGAGAATTTCGGTCGCAGTCGGGCTGAGAATCATGTCCACGTCGGCGTGGGGAATCGAGTATTCGTCGGCCCCCATGTCATAGCCGACGCCTTGCGGCCGCGTGTCGCCATCTACGTCTGAAGAAACCGCGACGGTTTTTCCTCTATCAATGCACGGCGAGCCATAGACGAGGTGGTAGTCGCCCTCGACCCACGTTTCACCGTTCCAATAGCCTGGCTGGACGAACAGCGGGTCTTCGCTCATGTTGCCCGTGCCGGTATACCCTCCCTCTACGTCTGAGGACGTCACCGTGGCGGAACCTCCGATC
>QZKI01000002.1 GCA_003598055.1 Candidatus Abyssobacteria bacterium SURF_17
TCGCACAGAAACGGGCTGAGGAAGGAATGCAGGAGAGATATCCGCATCCGTGACAAATCCGTCCCGCGGGGCCACCGGATGCTATTGCTTATCATTTCCAAGGAGGAATACATGGCTGAAGACAGATTCTCGCTCAAGGGAAAAGTCGCACTCATAACCGGCGGCAGCCGGGGAATAGGACGCGCCATCGCCCTCGAGTTTGCCAAAGCCGGCGCCGATATTGTGGTCGCAAGTCGCAAATTGGATGCATGCAAGACGGCCGCCGAGGAAATCGAGCGCTTGGGCAGGCGCGCTCTCGCCGTCTCGGCTCATACCGGCAAAAGTGAACAACTGGAACACCTCGTTGACGAAGCGCTCAGGTGTTTCGGAAAAATTGATATTCTGGTGAACAATGCGGCCACGAACCCGCATTTCGGCGCAACCATCGACATCGAAAGGGCGGCGTGGGATAAGACGTTCGAGGTAAACGTCGACGGTGTGTTCTTCCTGACGCAGATTGTGTTCAACAAGTGGATGCGCGACCACGGTGGCGTTATCATCAATATGGCGTCAGTCGCGGCGTTCTGCCCGACGCCGATGACCGGCGCATACTGCGTAACCAAAGCCGCCCTCATCATGCTCACAGAGGTGCTTGCGACAGAGCTCGGCGTTTACAACATCCGCGTGAACGCAATCGCGCCCGGCTTCATCCGGACAGACATGAGCAAGGCGGTATGGACGAGTGACCTGTTCAAGGAACGGTCAAAGGCGTTCCCCATTCCTCGCGTCGGTGAGACTGAGGATCTGGTCGGCGCTGCGCTCTACCTCGCATCCGACGCATCGGCGTTTGTGACGGGTGAAACAATGGTCGTTGATGGCGGAGCCCGGCATATCACGTGAGCCCGCCAGCAGATATTGCCTGCATGATGCTCCGCACAATAGCATCAACATCGAACTCGTCAGGCAAGTCTATCGTGATGTCGGCAGCCCTCTTGTAAAGGCCCAGCCGTTCATCGAACAGGGCCCGCAGGCTCTTCTTCCTCAGCCCGACGATTCCTCGCGTCTGCCGGTCAACAAGACGTCCCTGGATGACTTCGAACGGAGCATTGAGGAAGATCACAAGGGAATTTCTCTTGATGAATTCCATGGCTCGGGCTGAATATATGACACTGCCTCCGGGAGAGAGAACGCAGTTTTCGAAGGCGCCCAGTCCCAGAATAGTTTCCTCTTCCACCGCAAGGAGTTTATCATCGCCGGAAGTATTAATGATTTCCTGCAGCGTGTGACCGGTCTTTTTCTTGATGAGTTCATCCGTGTCGCAAAACGTGTAAGAAAGGCGCTTGGCCAGTTTCCTCCCTATAACGCTCTTTCCAACACCCGCCATTCCAATGAGAGTTATGTTCATGCTCCGCGGTCCGCTGCCGACCAGGGTCTTGAGGAAGGATATCTGTCAGCCCTCATCCTCTGGGCGCTTTTGGTAATCCGGCACATACCCCGTCTTCAATAGATTCGAATCGCCCCGCGCTACGATGTTCCCCTGTTCGTCAAGGATTTCGCAGACGGCATGCGCTATCCGTTTGCCCGAGCGGATGAACCGCGCGCGCGCCTTCACGGTCCTGCCGACCTCCACCCTTCCGAGAAAATTCACGTGCAAATCTATGGTCAGCATAAAACCTTCCTCGCCGAGGGTGGCGGCCGTCATGCCTATCAGGTCATCTATGATTGCCGCCTGGATGCCGCCGTGCAAAAGCCCTGTCGGGTTTGCCATCTCCGGTCGGACGGTGAAGGTCATCTCGATTTCGCCAGGGTTGCATGAAACGATGCGGCCGTCGAGCCATTCGGTAAATGGCGGAGCCCCTTCCAGCTTCTTCCCGATGGATGCGCGGAATACCTGGACAATCGGATTCGTCTGTGACTCGTCATTCATCGGTCTGTCCCCCCGCACGAAGATTGCCGTCACCGCTGCCTGCAACGGCTGTCAGGTATCGTTGGTACTCGTACATCTTTGCGAACACATTCGCGGCGCGGTCGGGCGAAGGATACACGATGACTCCCTTTTTGCGGAACGTCAAGATGGCCTCGTTCCCGTCACGGTCGGCGCCGACGGCGTTTTCAGATGCAAGGACCACGGGCTTTCCGCTCTGCTCTATTACGTCCAAAATGAAGTTGAGACCGCGCATGTCCGAGGCAAGCATGTCTTTGGCGATGCGGTCGCCCGTGGAACCAAGACCCGGCGCGTTCCGGAAAACGGATGCGATGCTCGAGGCATAGCCGAACCCCAAAGCGATGACGCCGTCGAGTGAGTCGGATTTCGCCAACGCTTCAACTGCCTTGAAAAATGACCCCCGGCTGATGCCACCAACGAGGTCCACCGGATTCTGTCGGTTCCACCATGCCGGCAGGCGGTTATCAAGCGCCTGCAGCGTTTCCTCGGGAAGCGGCGCCACATCAAGCCCCGCCGCAATACAGGCATCGGCGGTAAGCACTCCCCAGCCGCCGCCATTGGCCACAATGCCGACGCGACTGCCGCGCGGGAGAGGCTGGGCCAAAAACGCCGTCGCAACATCGAACATCTCATCAATGCTCGATACCCTGATGATGCCGCACTGTCGGCACAGCGCCTTGAAAACCGCGTCCGAGCCCGCGAGCGCGCCCGTATGCGACTTCGCTGCATTTGCTCCCACAACCGAGCGGCCGGCCTTCATGAGCACGAGCGGTTTCTTTCGCGTCAACTGTCGCGCGACATCGAAAAAGCGGCGGCCGTCCGAGATTCCCTCGACGTAGCCCACCACAACCTTTGTCTGCTCGTCCTCGGCGAAGTAGTTCAGGTAATCGGAACTTGTGAGCACCGATTCGTTGCCCGTGCTCGCGAACCGGCTGATTCCTATATCGTGCTTCTCGCATACCCGTTGAATCGAGCCGCCGATGTTGCCGCTCTGCGAAAAGATGGCGATATGGCCGGACGGCGGGAAATTGGGCTGCATGGTGCAATACAGACTCATCGGCTCGGGGCTTGTGATCCCCGCGCAGTTGGGCCCGACCATCGCGATGCCTGCCTCGCGGGCGATTTCGCACAATGACCGCTGCAACGATTCACCCTGCCCGCCAAGCTCGCCGAAGCCCGCAGTCACCACAACACAGGCGCGGATACCCTTCTTCCCGCAATCGGCCAAAGCCGATACCGCAGCCTCAGGCGGAATCAGGATGAACGCGAGGTCAATCTCACCCGGAACGTCAAGGATGCTCTTGTACGCTCTATGCCCGAGTATTTCGCCGCCAGCGGGATTAATCGGATAGCATGCTCCTCGATAGCCGCCATGAGTCAGGTGGAGCGTGAAATTGAAGCCCCATTTCGCCGGATTCGTGGAAGCCCCGATTATCGCGACCGACTGCGGCTTGAACAGCGCTTCCATCCTCTTGTCAACAGCCATACGAATCCTTCAGTTAGAATTCGGGGAATGCGTATTGTGAAGGCCAATCAGGCTGGATTGTATTCGATTTCAGGGGAGTTTTCAAGTGGTCTGAAGCGACTGTTCTACTCATCCCTGTCTTGACACTGACAGATAAAAAGGATATAATTAAGGACATAAAATGGGACATTAATTAAGATATATATAGGCCTAATATACATCTTGATAATAGCTTACAAGGGACATATAATAGGACATTTAGGAGAACTGTTTACGTGACAACAGACAGACAATATTTAAAAACACATTCTTGGCTTAGATTTCAGTTCGACCTGCAAAAAGCAAGACCCGGTTTATGGCTAGCGTTGGGAGAAGCGCATTCCAAGTGTGAACACATTGCTGGCGTTCCTTTGAGGCCGTCCACCGCTGAGGAGCTTCATATGCTCTACTTGGCGAAAGGAGTGGCGGCCACAACAGCGATTGAAGGGAATACGCTCTCTGAAGAAGAGGTGTTGAAACGTATTAAAGGAAAGTTAGAACTGCCGGCCTCACAGGAATATCTCGGACAAGAAGTTGACAACATCGTAAGAGCATGCAATAGCATCATCGACCGACAAGTTTCTGGAGAGCCTGACGCGCTCACTGTGGAAAGAATCAAAGAGTATGACCGCATGGTGCTAGAAAACCTCTCACTCGAAGAAGGTATTGTACCAGGTGAGATTCGTACCTACTCGGTCGGTGTTGCCGGATATCGAGGAGCACCACCAGAAGACTGTGAGTACTTGCTAGAGCGCTTATGCGCATGGTTGAACAGCGACCAATTTCGGTCGCAAGAAGAGTCTGCTGTCGTCTTGGGTTTAGTAAAGGCAATTCTTGCCCATATATATTTGGCTTGGATTCATCCCTTTGGAGACGGGAATGGCAGAACGGCGAGGCTTGTCGAGTTTCAAATTCTCGTTTCTGCGGGAATAGCCTCACCTGCGGCGCATTTACTCAGCAATCATTATAATCAAACTCGGCAGGAATATTATCGCCAGCTTGCTCGGACAGGTCAATCAGGGGGCGACTTGCTGCCATTTATTGAATACGCAGTTCGAGGATTTGTGGATGGGCTCAGAAGTCAATTGAGCGTGGTCCGAGGACAACAGTTCGATGTGGCTTGGCGAAATTTCGTACATGAATTATTCAAAGACCAGAATAGGCCATCTGATGTGCGGCGTCGGCATTTGATTCTTGACCTTTCCCGACAAGCGCAACCTATTGCCATTTCTAAACTCACGATGATTAGTCCTCGATTAGCTGCTGCATATGCAGGCAAAACCATCAAAGCTCTTAGGAGGGACTTGGGAAAGCTGTCTTCCATGGGGCTGGTAGAGGTTACACGCGATGGGGTTCGGGCGAAACGTGAGATAATCTCCGCTTTTCTCCCAAAGTGTAGAATCCCTCAACCGAAGTAAACCTCGACGCCACGCTGCAAGCCGCAGACCTATCTAAACGAATATCAGACTCAACAAGGGCTTTAAAGGCCTTTCCATCCCAGGTATTCATTACATTCTGCCTGAGACACTTCTCGCCGCCACTATCATAGCGAAATTCCCTATTTGTGATTATGCTTTCATAGAGAAAGAAATCGAATGAGCTGATAACTCATGATAAGTCCTCATAAGGAGATGCGAACATGGTGATGACAGAGAGAACAAGAAGCCCGCATGTAAAACTTCAAGAGTTTGTCGACTGTTTCCTCGATACCGACCATAAAAAGGAGCTGGAAATCTTTTCGGACCCGAAGCTCACCGGCCCAACCCGCGAGGAAGTTCCCGATGAGGCGCTCCGATACCTTGCACTCGTGTTGCTCTATGCAATTGACGAGAAGATTAAGGACATATCGTTCATCCGGAAGCAGCCCGATTCCTCGGTGTGCAGGATGGCAGGTGAGAAATTCTATGAGGTTCCCACGCCGAAAGAAGAAGTGATGGCGACTCTGTTCGAGGAGATCGAGGAAATGGCCGGCATGGATGAAACCAAGAGGACCGGCAAGCTCATCCTCGGTCTCAAGGACGACCAGATTGCTCTCAAACTCTCCTCCACCTTGACCGATGCGGGCGAGGAGAAAATCATCTTGCAACTCCCACAGCTTGCTTGACTCTAATCCTATCGCTGTGATATAGTTGCGCACTGCTGGCGGAAAGTGTGCCCGCCCTTATTGTTTCTTGTCTCCCTATCAGAATGATCGTGGCGCGAGCCATTTCCGCTGCAGCATATGTCTTTTGATTCCGTTCCACGCGCCGTGGGGCTCTCGGGCATCACTCTGGGCGCAGACATGGAACGAACCGCGGGCATCAAGTCTGAGCATTCACAAGAAAGGGAGGAGCACATGGCCGATCTGAAAGAACTTGCATCTGCCTTAATGCGAGGTGATGCTCCCGCCGTGGAAAAATTGACGAAGCAGGCGGTTGATGCAGGAATAGGGCCCAAGGAGATACTCGACGGCGGTCTGATTGCAGGGATGCAAGTGGTGGGCGAACGTTTCAAGAACAATGAAATCTACGTGCCCGAGGTTCTCATTGCCGCCCGAGCGATGCACGCCGGGATGAAGACGCTTGAGCCTCTGCTGGTCAAAGCAGGCGTAAAACCCGTGGGCACGATAGCCATGGGCACCGTCCGCGGCGACCTCCACGACATCGGCAAGAATCTCGTCAGCATGATGATGCGCGGCAATGGCTTCAAGGTGATAGACCTCGGTATCGATGTCACCCCCCAGAAATTCGTCGAGGCCGCAAAAGACCAGGGAGCCAATCTCATCGGAATGTCCGCTCTCCTGACAACCACGATGCCGTCGATGAAGGCCACGATTGACGAGCTGCAAAGAGCCGGACTCCTCGGCAAGGTGAAAGTGCTCATCGGGGGAGCGCCCGTCACGCAACGCTATGCGAGCGAAATCGGCGCCGACGGCTATGCGCCCGATGCCGCCTCAGCCGTGGACAAGGCGAAAGAACTCATCGGGTTGTAGGCTTGTACGTGTTTGGAAAATGCGCGGTAAAATATCCGCACTGAAAATCCCCCCTCCCCCCTTTGCTAAAGGGGGGATAATGGCTTCCCCCCTTGCTCAAAGAGGGATAAGTGGCTTCCCCCTTTGAAAAAGGGGGAGTGAGGGGGATTTATGATACGAATGACATGATGCCAATCTATGTACGCAGGGATTGTTCATTATGAGGGGGCAGACAACGATGTCTGCCCCGAATAGTTTCGGAAATGACCTCGAAAGAACGCGTCCGCACTGCAGTGGCTCATCGGGAATCCGACAGGATCCCCGTATTCGAGCTCTCCATCAACTCGCCCGTCGCCTCCGACATCATGGGCAGGCAGATGTACGTCGGCTACGGCGGCTGGCTCGTCGGCAAAATGTTCTCCGAATACATGATGGAGGAGAGAACGCTCGAGCTCGTCATGAGGATTTTCCAGGATTCTATCGAGCTCTACTCCCACCTCGAGCTTGATCTCTATCCGCTACCCACCCTCCCGCTCACAACCGAACGAGTGGAGCCCGTCGGCGAAAACCAATGGAAATACACTGACCCCGATTCCGGCTTCTGGCGCATCATCACATACAATCCGGAATCCGACTTCCATTCCGAAATCGACTCAAAGCTCAAACAAGAAGGCATCGAGGCGCTTCGCGAATATGTCAACTGGCTGGAGCAGTGTCCCTCGATCGCGCCGCCGGATATGGTCGCAGGATTGAAGGCGGTGCTCGAGCCCGCACGCGAACGCTTCTTCGTCCTCGGGCAGGCAGATATCCTGCTACCAACCGGTTCGAGCTGGCTCCCGTTGTTTCTGGAATGCATGGCGCTCGAGCCGGAGCTGGTGGAACGCTATTTCGAGGCGACGACAACCGAGATGCTCTCGCTCATTGACGCACAAGCAGAAGCGGGCGTGGACGGCTTCATCGGCGGGACCGACCTCGCGCACACAAGGTCAACGCTCATTTCGCCCGCCATGTTCCGCCGGTTCATTTTCCCTCACCTCCGCCGGATAACCGAGCGGTGTCATTCGCATTCGCTTGCCTTCTTCAAGCATACTGACGGCAACATCGAAAGCATCGAGCGGGAGTTCCTCCTTGAGTGCGGACTCGACGGCTATCACGCCATCGAGCCAAGCGCAGGCATGGATATCCGCCGACTCAAGCAACAGTATGGAGACAAGATAACGCTGCTCGGAAATGTCGACTGCGGACAAGTGCTGACAAACGGCTCGCAGAAGGATATAATCGATGCGGTGCGCCGCTGCATCCGCGATGCCGCGCCCGGCGGAGGATATGTCCTCAGCTCGAGCAACTCGATACACAGCGGTATTCCGACCGAGAATTTTTTGACGCTGCTGAAGGCCGCGCGCGAATACGGCGCGTATCCAATAGGAGCGGCCGACTCCGCGCGGCGGGGTCGTATGTGAAGGAAACACACTCCTTACGTCATTGCGAGTCATCCCACGCTAGGCGGGATGACGAAGCAATCTCCTGTCACACGGTGCACAAAATGAGATTGCTTCGCTTGGGTCTGCGACCCTCGGGTCTGAGACCCTCGGGCCTGCGGCCCTTCGCTCGCAATGACGAGAAGCAATAATCCGCTAACCCGGAGATTCAGCGTGAACCCACCGGCACTCACAATTGTCGGGCCGCGCATCAACTCGTCACGGAAAATCATCGCTCAGGCGATACAGGAAAAGAATGAGGCGCTGATTCAGCACGAAGCGAGGATTCAGCATGAGGCGGGCGCGGCCTACATCGACGTAAACGCAGGCGCATTCTTGGAACAAGAGGTCGAATATCTCCCGTGGCTCGTGAGAACCGTGCAAGCGGCCGTTGACGCTCCGCTGTGGCTCGACAGCGCCGATGCCGAAGCAGTCGAGGCTGCCCTCGAGGTGCATCGCGGCAAGGCCGTGATTAATTCCATCACGTTCGAAAAGCAGCGAATGGATGCAATGGTTCCGCTCGCCGTGAAGCACTCGTGCGGAATCGTCGGCCTGACGATTGATTCGATTCGGGTCCCAACGGAGGCCGAAAAGAAATGTGAAATCGCTGCGCACATGGTGGAAGCGCTCACAGCGGCAGGCATAAAAAAAGAGGATATTTTCGTAGACCCGGTGGTCATGCCGGTGGGCGTCGCCCCAGAGGCGGGAAAAGAGACGCTTGCCGCAATTCCGCTCATTCGAGCGGCCATCCCCGGCATTCATATCGTGTGCGGGGCAGGGAACGTCTCGTTTCAACTGCCGAATCGCGCGCTCCTCGAAGCAACATACCTTGCCATGGCGATGGCCGCGGGCATGGACGTCGCTTTCCTCGACCCGTGCAATACGAGCATCATGGCGTCCATCATCGCCGCTGAGGCGCTGCTGGGAAAAGATGAATTCTGCATACGATATATCTCGGCGTATCGCGAGGGAAAACTCGGAAAGAAGTGAACGGGAAAAAGGAGATTGCCCCGCGATTCGAAATATTCCTGTAGGGGCGGCCCTACAATCACGGGACAGTCTCAAAGGGGAAGATAGGCAAAAGGCGATCTCTAGCACACAGTCATTGCGAGGGAGCAACGCGACCGAAGCAATCTCATTGGTAACATTGAAGATGTAAACAGAGATTGCTTCGCTCGGGTCTGAGACCCTCGGGCCTGCAGCACTTCGCTCGCAATGACAGTTTTTGGTTGCGGCTCCGCCGCGCTGCGACAATCTGCGAAATTTGCGGATAAAAAGAAAGCATGTGATTAAAGCAAAGGGGGAGAAAAGATGAAACCACTCGAAGGAATATTCGTTGTGATGATGTCGCCGTTCGTGGACGACGAGGTGGATGAGCGCGCAATGCGCCACATGGTGAACCACTTCATCGCCGAAGGCATCAACGGACTCGTCGTGCTCGGCAGCAACGGCGAGTTCCCGTATCTGTCCGATGAGGAAAAACGGCAGCTCATCGACATAGCGGTCGAGGAAGCGCGCGGACGCGTTCCCGTCATCATTGGCACCGGCTACTTCGCGACCGAACCGGTTATCGCGCTCACGAAATACGCGCGCGATGCCGGCGCCGACGCCGCCATGGTGGCGCTTCCTGTCTATTATCCCCTTAGTTTCGAGGACGTGAAACGGCACTATAAGCGCATATCGAGCGAGGCCGGCCTCCCGATTGTGTACTACAACATCCCCGACATGACGCACCTGCGGCTCACCCCCGCCGAGATGGCCGAGCTTGCCACTGTCGAACAGATTGTGGGCATCAAAGAGACGATACCCGACATTGACGAAATGGCCGAGCATGTGAAACTCATCAAGAAAAAGCCGTTCTCCGTGCTCTCCGGCACTGTCCTGAACCTCATGCCCGTGATGTCGCAGGGAGGCGTCGGCGCCATCTGCGTTCTGCCGAACATTGTGCCCAAACAGTGCGTCGAATTCTACAACGCGATGAAGAGCGGCGACACCGACAAGGCGGGCGAAATCATGGCTTTCCTGTTCAAATTCATGCCGCTCATGACCGCGACGCCCACGCCGCACGCGATGATGAAAGAATCGCTGCGCCAACTGGGTGTCCCAATAACTCCATCGGTCAAAGACCCGCTGCCGCCGCTGACCGACCAGCAGAAATCCCTCGTCACCCAAGTGCTGGCCGATGCGGGGTTGAAGAAGTAGGTGGAGGGATTAGGCCCGAATCTCTGCTCTCTGGATGTGGTCTGCAATCGCGTCGATGACTTGCGGCCACACGCCGACCGGAAGACTGTGGCCCATGCCCTCGATGATTAGAAGCGATGCGCCCGGTATCGCCGCTGCCGTTGCTTTGCCGCACTCGACCGGAACAAGTGGATCCTGGACCCCGTGGATGACAAGGGCAGGCGCAGTCACTGAGCGGAGGGCGGGCGTTCGGTCTCCATGCGCCAATATCGCCGCGAGCTGTCGCGCCGCACCTTGAGGGCAAAACGACCGGTCATAGGAGAGTTCCACCCGTTTTTGCACCCATTCCTCATCAAACGGAAATCCGGAACCGCTGATGGTTCGCCATATCTTGACGCCATGCTCTATGTTTGCATCGCGCTCCAAAGGCGGCGGCGTAATCAGGAGCGCCATGACATCCGGTTTGGCGCGTGGCAAATCCGGCGCGCCCGTGCTCGACATTATCGAGGTGAGGCTCGCAACGCGCGCCGGATGCCGAAAGGCAATCGTCTGAGCAATCATTCCGCCCATGGAGGCTCCGCAGATGTGAGCTTTATGAATGCCGAGCGCGTCCAGTAGTCCCACCGAATCATCCGCCATATCGTCTATCGAATATGGGGAGTCAATCTTCTCGCCCTGCATCACGGCGCTCATCAGTTTCAGAAGGTTTGGTATTCCCGCGTCATCGAGTTTGGTCGAAAGGCCGACATCTCGATTGTCAAACCGAATCACGAAGAGGCCCTTCGCGGCAAGTTGCCTGCAAAACTCCTCATCCCACCATATCATCTGTGTGCCAAGCCCCATAATCAAAAGGAGGGCAGGCGATGTGCTGTCCCCGAAGGTGTCGAACTCGATCTGGATTCCGTTCGCATGTACCGTTGCCATGTCCCGTCTCCTTTTCTGCAGACTCTCAATGCCTGTGACAGGCGCACACACCGGGCCTTACTCATCAGACAAGGCTATCTGGGCGTTGTTGCCGGCGATTGACTGCCATTATGATATGAGAAAGAGGCAAATCATGCAATCGGATACCATGTCTGGCTGCCATTTCCCATCTCCCACCGAAAACAAGTATAATGGATGGCGCGTCATCACATGTGCGAGATCCCAAATGAAGAACGCCAGGAGGAAATCATGACAGGGAAACCAGAGCCGATAGCGGCTCCGCCGAGCGCGGAGGAGCTCAATCGCCGACTGGAAAAAGTGCGGGCGTTAATGCTGGAGCAGAATCTTGACTACTATGTCTCGTTCGACCCCGTCAACGTTTACTATCTCACCAATTTCGCGAACTACATCCATGAGCGGCCATTCATCCTTGTAATACCGAAGGAGGGCACGCCGAAGATGGTGTGCCCGCTCCTCGAGACGACGCACGTGAAAACGCGCGCGCGACTGCCGCTCGAATATGCGACCTATTACGAGTTTCCCGCACCGAAGGGGCAGAATTGGTTCGACCTGTATCGGAAGCTCATTCCGAAGGATGCGCGCGTCGGCGTCGAGTCGGCCATGCCGTTCGGCATCGCGAAGAAAACTCCGGGCAAGAAGGTGCTCACCGACATCATCGAGGAGGCGCGCCTTATCAAGACCGACTACGAAATCGGTCGCACCGTGCACGCCTGCGAAATCATCAACGAAGGCCATAGGAAACTGCTCGAAATCACAAGGCCGGGCGTGCTCGTGGTGTACATTTACAGCGAGGTCCAGCGGCTCATGATGGAACGCATTCTCGCGGACTTGCCCGACTTCAACGTGATGGTCACCAGCATGTCGGCTGCCGTGTGGCCTCCCTCCATCTCACATGACCCTCACCGGGTGCCGACTCCCTTCACCGCGATGGAGGAAGGCGGGCCGCATGTTTCCGGCGTGGGCGGCAAGGTCGACGGCTATGGGGTGGAAATAGAGAGAACGTTCTTCCTCGGAAAAGTGCCGGAAGACGCGAAGAAGCCGTTCGAGGTCTCGATGGCGGCACGGGCACGCGCGTATGAACTCGCGAAGCCGGGCGCCGTCTTAAGCACGATTGACCGCGAGGTGCGGAAGGTAATCATTAAAGGGGGCTACGGCGACAATATCCTCCACCGCACCGGCCACGGATTCGGCATCACAGGCCATGAGGCGCCGTATGTCGCGCTCGGCGACAATCGGGAGCTTGTGCCGGGAATGCTCATTAGCATCGAGCCGGGCGTTTATGTCCCCGGCAAAGGCGGGTTCCGCCATTCGGACACCATCCTCATTACCGATACGGGCAACATTAAGCTGACCGAAGGGCCAGAGAGGTTGGAGGACCTGACAATTCCGATATGAGCCTCCTTGATCTGGGGTCAGGTCTTCACACTTCACATTTCGACTATTCGGCGCGTCCTGTGCATTTTTCGCAAGAGGACCGAAATGTGAAGTGTGAAGGGCCTGACCCCAAGGATGCAAGGATTAACATGCGCTTGCTTTTGCGTTTCCCGTTGGGATAGAATTAATTGGGGGTTGGGAATCGAATTCCTCACTATCTCCCGGCGAACGAACACGAGGAGGTTATCGTGGTCACCGTATTTAGAAAAAAAGAAGCGGATGTCGTAGTGGTCGGTTCCGGCCCGGGCGGCGCGACGGTCGCTCGCCAGCTCTCGCGTGCGGGCGAGAAGGTCGTATTGCTCGAATGCGGCAAAGACGAGCGCGGCAAGTTTTACTACGGCACCCATCTCGGATGCCTGCTCTATTGCGACAAGATGGGCCTTCTCATGACGAAGGAAGGCTTGAACATCGTTCGACCGCTCATGCTCGGCGGCGCGACGAACCTCTTCTGCGGTTGCGCCTCGCGTCCTCCTGACTGGCTCAAGGAAAAGTATAAAGTTGACATTGACGATCAGGTGAACGAGACCATCGAGGAGCTCAAAATAGCGCCGCTGCCCGACCATCTGCTCGGCTCGGCCTCGAAGCGTGTAATGGAGGCGGCGGGCGCGCTTGGCTACAATTTCGAGGCGCAGGCCAAATTCATGGACCCGGCGCGCACGCAGTTTGACTGCGGAGCCAAATGCATGCTCGGTTGCCG
>QZKI01000025.1 GCA_003598055.1 Candidatus Abyssobacteria bacterium SURF_17
CATCTTTGTGTGACCTGCCAGTCGACGCGCCCCCTTACACCCTGATGCAACCGATCATCGAACAGGCTGTCTGCCGTCGATCGATACTCATAGGTCCAATAGCGGCGCAGGTTGTCATAGCTGAGTCCCAGCCGAAGATCCCGGACTGCCTGCCAGTATACGTTCACGAAGGCCCGTGAAAGGGAGACCGACTGCCCGGCCCGCTTCTCCCGCCATCCGGTGTTAAGATCGATCTCAAGTGTATGATTCACACCGACGTGATTCCCGGCCGCAATCGTCCCCTGGTTGGTCAGGAAGGTGCGACTTGTCGTTCCGCGATGCACCTCCGCGATAGCTGCCAGCGACTGATTAATCCTGAGGTGAGCGCGAACGTCGGATCGATGCGACATATAAGCGCCCACACGGGTAAGCTCGGCATTCTCGGTGCGATAAAGCCAGTCGGGCTGACGGCCGCCGAGGACACCAACGTGCATCGATGATCCGGCATGCCACTCGACCAGCAAACCGTCGAGGTAGCCGATTGTGCCGATTTGTCTAGGGAGAATTCGCCCCACCGAGAAAGTCACCGCGCCGTCGGGCTTGTCGTATGTAATCGACAATTCCCACAGGCGGTTCTCCCAATCGCTGTGCCCGACACCGGAATACGAGCTCTCGCGAGCATCGTAGCGCCCTCGCGAGCGTATGATCAAGGTGATATTCTCGTCGAATAGCCGGCGCGCCTTCAGGTCCAGCCGCGCATCGGACTGTGAGTAGTCCAGGTTTGAGGGGTTGTTGTCGGCCCAGTGATGATGTCGCAATGACACGGTTCCCGACAGCAGTACGGGGAGGACCACCTCAGGTGCAAGTGAAGGTGTTTGAGGCGCCGCACCCACGATAGTACCAACCGTCGCTGATGGAGTCGCAGACTCCGGTTCGGAAGTAACAGCTCTTGCTACCACTCTCGTATTCGCACCGGCAGACGGCATCCTGGCGCCGGCCAGCAGTCGACACGAGGCCGAGTGAACGGCCACATAGACCACCTCCAACGCCGGCGTCCTCTCGTTCGGCCCAAGCGCGAGACGGTCGCCAATCTGCAGACCGTCGTCGGAGCCGCCGTCAAGGTAGACATGTTCGGCTGATACATAAGTAACACTGAACCGGTCGCGTATTTCCGCCCGGGCGGCGAGTGAGCAAAGGATGAAAATCGCCAGGGCGGCGCTGATCGCAGGTAATCTACTCAATGGGTGCCTCGCGGGTGACACTCATAACAGGCCGAGCTCAAATACTGATATCCAGGCACCTCGCCCAGATGTTTGTCATCCATGTCGGTTTGGTTGTGCTCGTGACAGGCGGTGCAGTCGAACCGACTGAAATCACTTGCCACCGTGTGGCACTCAACACAATCGCTCCATCGGTTGCGATGCGCCCCCGAATAGATCGGGAAGTACAAGGCGTCATGGTCCCAGGTCGAGGGTGACCAGCCGTCAGTGGTATGACACGACTCACAATCGGTCGGGAACATGGCGGCGGAGTGGTTCGGATCGGTGGTAGCCTCGAAATCCGTCCGGTGGCAGGCATAGCAGATCGAGGGCGTCCCGGTGTAGGTGGATTCGTGACAGCTTATGCAGGTGACCGTCAGATGCCGACCTGTGAGGGGAAATGCGGTTGTGTTGTGGTCGAAAGCGGCGGGTTCCCACGCCGAAGTAGAGTGACAATCGCCGCAGGTAGTGGCAAACCCTGCAAGTTGGTGATTCGGATCGGTCGTAGCCGCATAGTCGCCGCCGTGACAGTCATAACAGAAACCGGACGTCCCGGCATAGCCGTCAGCGTGACAGGAAGTACAAGACGCCTGCAAATGGGCGCCGGTCAGCGGAAATCCCGTGGCGGTGTGGTCAAACGACGACGGCACCCATGCCGATGTCGAATGACAATCACCGCACGTCGTGGCGAACCCGCCGAGCTGGTGATTCGGGTCCGTCGCCGCAGCATAGTCACTGCTGTGGCAGTCGTAGCACGAGTTCGGGGTGCCTGCGAAACCTGCCGCATGGCACGAGCTGCAGTCGAGCAGCCGGTGAGCCCCGGTCAGCGGGAAGGAGGCAGGGTGCTCATACGTAGTGCGTGTCCAGGTACCGAAAGCGGGATGGTGGCATTGTTCGCAGTTCGCCTGAAAGGCCGGTTGCATGTGGTCGGGATCGGTTGCGGTGAGAAGGGCACTACGGTGACAGGGCTCGCAATCGGTCGGCGTGCCAACGTATTCCTGGCGATCGCGTCCATGGTGGCACGCTTCGCAATCCGCGACGGCATGGACACCGGTGAGCGGAAAGCCCCGTTCTGCATGCTGCATTAGCACGTCCTGGCGTGGCCGCCAGTCGCGCGGGGTGTGACAGTCGGAGCAGTTGTTTCCGAGTTGACCCTCATGGTGATCGGCGTGGCAATCGACGCAAGCCGTGCTCACATGGTTGAATACCGGCGACACGTGACAGCCGATACAATCGGCCCGACCGTGGGCGCCGTCGAGTCGGAATCCCGTCTCGTCGTGATCGAACCTGAGGTCGGCTCTTAAACCTTTCCACGAAGTAGTCGAATGGCAGGTCTCGCACTCCCATTTGATTGAGCCGTGCGGATTGCGCGACTCCTGCGTCAGGGCAATCCCGGCGCCGAGCACGGCCAACGCTACGAAGAGGCTTACCACGAGCTTCATGATTTTGACTCCCGGCCCCCTGCCGAATTACCGTGACAGGCGGCACACTGAGTGGTAACCCCCCGATAGCGAACGTACCGGCCCGTCTGGTCGCTTACCGAGGGGTGACATTTGTTGCATGGGACAGCGCGATGAGCGCCGTCCAGAACGAAAGATGCGTCGCGAGTATGATCGAAGTGAAGTTGAGTCCACGCAGGAGGAGTATGGCAGCGAGCGCAGTCAGTGCCTGTCTCGTCGCCGGCGAACTGCCCCCGATGCACGTCCGTGTGGCAGCTTTCACAGCGATCACTCAAGGGAGCAAAGCGCACTTCTGTTACCTGGGGCGGTCCCTCCCGCAAATGACAGCTTCGGCAGGCAACCGTGGTGTGCCTGCCGGCCAGGGGGAACGACGTCGTGCTGTGATCGAAGTAAACGTCACTCCAGGTCCGGTCAGTATGGCAGGTCCGGCACCCTGCCACCGCAACCAATCGGTCGACCTGACCCTGATGCGGATCGCGATGACACTCCAGGCATTCGACTGATGTAAACGTGAACTTCTGGTAGCCTTCGGGAGTCCGGTGACACTTTTCGCACGGGATAGCCAGGTGCGCGCCGCTCAGGGCGAAGTCGGTGGCCGCATGTTTGCTGATAGTGAATAGTGCCGGGCGAAAACCTTGTACGGTATGGCACTCCTCACAGGCACCGCGCTTGTCTCGCCGGGCAAAGGCACGCTCATGGTAATCGGAATGACAGTCGCTGCAAGAGGCGAACTTTAAGGGGCCGGTCGATCCGCGCGCGCCATGGCATTTGTCGCATGGTACGGTTATGTGTCGCCCTTCAACGGGGTAGCGGGTGCGGTCGTGGTCGAACGATTCCGCACGCACTTGCCCCCAGCCTGCGGCGTCGTGGCAGTCGGTGCAATTCGGCCCAAGGCGCCCGGCGTGAGGATCGCGATGGCAGGAACTGCATTGACCATGGTCGACGGGACGGTAACGCACAAAGCCGCTATCCGACGGCGGGTCGACGAACGTCTGGAACACGTGGCATTTGTCGCACGGTATGTCTACATGACGGCCGCGCAGAACAAAGCGCGCGGCGCTATGGTCGAAGCCGGCGGCCGGGCGCCAACTTGAGGCAGCGTGACAGTCGCCGCAAGCTTGGGTAAACTGACTGTGGTGCTCGTCGACGTGACAGGAAGCGCACGCTCTCTCCAGGCCGAGCCAGGTTCGCTCCAGCGAGACGTTTTTGGCGGCTACCACGGACTGACTCCTGATGTTCTCGGGCCGATGACACTGACGGCACTTCAGTCCGGCGTGCTTGCCTTCGAGCTCGAAGCCGGTAACACGGTGGTCGAACGACTCCTCGCCACCTTCGAAGTAGATAAGATTATAGTCGCGGCCGTGGTGCTCGACGTGACACAGGACACACTCTCGATACTCGGTCCGGGCATGCAGTCCTTTTCCCGTGCGCCTTTGCTCGGCGATCAAGGTGTGACACTCGAGACACTTATCGGGTAGCTGATTTCCCTGGGGGCTGTGGCAACGCACGCAGTTGTCAACTCCCTCCAGAAAGGCGTGAGAGCTGTGTAGTTCCCCCGGTGAAATCTGGGCTTCGGCGAGGGACACCACAGTAGTAAGCGTGATCAGCGCCGCAAAGGCGGCGAATAGTCGTGGCCTATCGAAACCAGCCATAACCCGTCCAAGCCGCCACGCCGATGTGCACAAACATGATGACATACATGACGATGGCAAATGGTTTGTGAATCACGTGCCAATAGTGAAAGAGACGTTGGGCACGGCCAAGCAGGGCAAGGCGGCGCCGCAGCAGCGCCCGGCGTGCCGCCAAATTCAGCAAAGACTCGCATTCGCGGCGGGACAGACGAGTCAGCCGCCGCAGCGGACGAAGCAGACGCGAACGGATCAGGGGGCGTTTCAGGTCTGCAACGAAACCGCCCCACAGCGAATCTCCGGCCGCGGCTTCTACTCCGAAAGCGCGTTCGATTAGACGGTTGACCTCGACAACAGTCTCCGGCGACAACCGCCCGCGAAGCGCCAAATCATCACCCTCGTCTTTAATCATCCCGTCGATCTCCTGCAGGCTCAGTTCTCGGTCCTGTGCGTTACGGGGTATTTGCTGATACAGGTAACGCCCGAGGTAGCCGCTCAAGGCTACGGCGACCATCGACCAGAAAGCGATCGCCACCAGTCCCTGGACTTTGAATGATGTATGCAGGAGAATGAACAGCGGCCCAAAGACACCCATGAAGATGTGAAAATCCAGAAACGGTCGCAGCGGAGTACGGCGACCAAGCAAGCGAGTCCTCTTGCGCAACGTATAGACCAGCATAAGCAGCATCATCGCCGAACCGGTAATGCCGTAAGCCAGGCCGCGACTTCCGGCAGGGCGCAACTCTCGATAGTCGGCGTGGTGGGGTCGATCGGGGTACGGAGTGCGATAGTAGGTGTAACCGTCGGCAAGCAACACGACAAAGAGCGCGAAGCCGATCAGGTAGACCGACCAAAGCAGCAGCTTCCTCCGGCTCGACCGACGAGAATCCGGAGGAGAAATGTACGGTCTGGAATCGACGGCCATGCTCATGTGATCTGTTCTGCTGGGGACAATTTGTACGACCATTCGCAGGATTACCTATTATATGCGAATAAGCCCTTTCAATTCAAAGTTCTTGACGCGTGCTAATCGAGCAACAATAAGATTGAGAGGGCAGGTTGATCCGGTTATCGGCCGCAACAATGGACCCAATTAGGCGATTTTTCGACTTCGTCGCAAGCGATTGCTATCCAGGGGGTTAGTTGGCCGGGCGCAAAAGTGGAATCACGCGATGTTCAAGCAGGGCCTGGCGAATGCCAGAAAAATCCTAGCAACGGCCGACCTGGGGAGCCCGATCAGGCTCCGTTTTGGATTACCCAGTTGCAAAACACGTCTCGCAGGCCCCGCCATAAGTTTTGAAGGCCTCGGCAATAACCGAGGCCTTTGTTATTGAACTCCTCGACACGCATGAGATGTCGGCCCAATGATCCAACTTCGCTTCCCCGCTATGCCGATATGCTACCGATCAATTGTATATCGGAGCTGATTGTCAAGTTTTTCAGCACCTTGCAGAGGCGCTGTGAATGTGAAATTGTCCAAAGCCGATCGGTCGTAGAAGTCCCCTTGCGGGTCCATGAGAATCTGCACTTCGCTTACATTAAACAGAATCGAGTCCCATTGCGCAGGAGTGACACCCCATTCATCGGCTGTAAGCGGAATTGAAAATGCGGTCCATTCGGTGAGATAACTAGGGTATGGCACAGGATTATGCTCGGCGTATAGCGTTCCGGAAATCAATCGGATCATACCATAGGTGCCGAGCGCACCGCCTCCGTTGTCGACGGTATTCTTGAGATCGAAACTGAGCGTTCCTCCGGAGTAGGTGGAAAGGTCACCCTTGAACTTGTCGGGAGCAAGGAACCCTCCGGGCATGGCTTCCCAGTCCTCAAACTCAATGCAGCCCCCTGGGTTGCCGCCGCTGCTGACATAATAGAGTGTCCCCTCGCCATGCTTAACCCATCCCTCGGCATCGGTGTCGAATGCGCTTCTTATCTGCTGCAAAGACACGGTGGTAAACGAGTCAGTGACGCCGTAGCCCGTACCGACATCGTTTATGGCATAGGCACGCACGTAGTATTTCGTGCCGGGGGTCAGGCCGGTCAGAGAACCCGTATAACTTCCTGTCCCGGTTCCTTCGGTTGTTTTGCTGTCGGCTGTTGTGGGGGTCGTGGACGTGTTCCAGCACACGCCGCGCTCCGTGACCACCGCCCCTCCGTCTGATGTGACATTTCCCTCGCACTCGGCCGTCGTCTCGGTAATCGCGTTGACGGCCATAGTAGATACCGAAGGGGCCGTCGATCGAACGGGTTCTGTCCCTTTGTCGTCCGAGCATGAACAGAACAACGCAAGACACAGAATCACGAATCCGAATATTGACTTCAATCTTTTCATGGAATCCTCCATCGAATCTACTTCAACTTTTTTGCCCTTTTTTTAAGCCAGTTATGAAGGTCTTTCAAATTGTCAAAATGAAACTCTGCAGGACCGTTGAAGCAGGTCGCTTTGCCGGCCCAATCGTCACCGCGGCGGGCCATCTGAAGCAGAACTCTTTCGACTCCCGATGTCTGAGACGAAGCGGTGGGTTTGCTTGGTTTCATGGTTTCAATATCGAGTTGCTAATGACAGGAGAATGACAAAACCGGCAAATTCCTTTGCTTTCTCCCGCAAAAAAGGAAAATATTCTTCTGAGAAGTGACACCGATTTGACACGCGGTTATCCTTGGAGTAACCTATTGGCAGTCCACATATTAGGTAGCAAGTTATCCCCTCCGAAACCACTCAGAGGGGCCATCGAGCGCCGACGATTGATCGAAGTTATAGAAGAGGCTGACGAGGCGAATCTTGTCCTGCTCGTCGCACCGGCCGGTTACGGCAAGACGACGGCGGCACAGCAGATTCTCGATCGGCAGCAGAGTGGGGTAAAGGCTTGGTATCATCTGGATGCGTCTGACACCAACCTCGAAAGGTTCATGACGTATCTAATTGAAGCGTTAAGGGGCGTGCTTCCGAAATTCACTCGTGATCTTGCCGGAATCAACATCAATCAGCTGACTGAGGATGTCTGTTTTGCTGTTGAGCGGTATCGGGGGCCCCAGGCTTACCTTGTTCTGGATAACTGGGAGTGCGTCGATCACATATCCGATATCGCTTCAATACCTCCCCTTCTCGTGCGAAGTGGCCAGGGTAAAATCTCGGTGGTCATCGCTTCAAGAGTCTCCCCTTCATTCAAGTTCCGGCGGGAACAGGCGCGCGGGAACATTCTTCTCCTCGATTCGACACAGCTCGCTTTCAGCCTTTCCGAGTGTCAGGAGGTATTGAGATTGCGGCTTGGACGGGATATTGAAGACGAAGCAGTAGTGCGGTTTTGGAAGGAAACTTCGGGCTGGTGCGTTTCTGCAGGATTGCTTCCAACGAAGCCCCCGCAGTCCGGACTCCCGGACCTGGCCCACGGCAAGTTGTCACCGAAACACATCGGTGTTCTTTGTGATCACTTCATGGAGGAAGTGTACGAAACGTTGTCTCCTGATCTGGCCGGATTTCTGTGCGAGACATCACTTTTTGAAGTGATTACAGTCGAGCGATGTGCAGCGGTCATTTCGGCACCTGAGAAGGTGGAGGGATTTCTTGATGAGTTGGGCCGTTCGGCGGTTCCACACATAGTCCTGGAGCGGCAAAGTGGTTATCGTCTGCACGCGCTGGTTCGGCAGATATTCAGATCGCACTTGGAGGAGACCACCGAACCGGAACGGTTCGCGGCCCTCTGCCGTACCACCGCCAATCGCTATCTCACGGAGGGGCTGACTTTCGAGGCTATCAGCTTATTCATGGAATTGGGTGAATATGAGCGGGCTTTGGATTTGATGGATACGAGGTGGACTGAGGTGTACGGCCAACATGGATGGACTCAGGTGAAGACGTGGCTGGAGGCTTTTCCTGCGGACTACCACAACCGCACGGCATTTATCAAGACATACTCAAATGTGCTCAACGTATCAGGAGACAACAAGGGAGCGATCGCCTTCTTGCGGGATAAGCTATCACCGGATCGATTTGCCGACGATCCGGAGTCATTTGGCAGCCTCTGGGCCAACTACTGGTGGAGTCGCATCAACACCGAGTGGGGACCGCACTATGACTCGGTAAAGAAGGACCATGATGCATTGACCGCGGTTGCTCGCGGATTCAGCCCCACCATGCTTGGCATTTTTCAGAATACGCTCGGTATGGCCGCTCATCTTGAACTTCACCTTGAGGAAGCGATTGCGCACGTCAGGAAGGCCGCGGAACTGATCGAGGAACCCTATCCGCGACTTAGGATCGTCGCGGATCAGAATCTTGCTCTGTATCTGCATTTACGGGGCGAGTCCGTCGATGCCCTGAATCTTCTGAATCAAGCCCGGGACGATTGCCGCCGCTTGAGTTTGCAGTCACAGATTTCGAAATTACACATGCTGGAAGCAAGTATTCATTTGGACATGGGTTATTATCGCGAGGCCCTTAGTGACATTCATCACTGCATCACTGCTATGCGAGAGTTCGGCACTTACAGCCTTCAGCTGGATGCTTATGTTGATCGTTTCCGGGGTCTGGCTCTTTGGTACCTGGGGGACAGGACTGAAGGACTTCGGTTATTGAAGTCGGCTCGGGAGACGGCCAGGCAGTTCAGTGTCCTGACCGGTATGGAGGTGGAGTTACTGGATGAGTATTACAGCCTTTTGTCCGACAATCCGATAAGTGCAGTCGGCGACCAGGAAATACCGGCACGGGTCCAGCGCAGCGTTTGTCATCTCATCTTCCTGGCCCTTGAAGCTACGAAGAGTTATCGGGGCCAAGATCTCGCGGGGCTCAAACAGCGAGCGACCGCGATTTGTGATGTTGCCATGAGATGCGAGATGCCACAGTGGGTCGCTACCGGCTCATTCTTCCTGGCTATGTCTCTCACCGGACGGGAAGAACGAAAGCGGCAGGCCGATTTGCTGGAGACGGGCCTGAGCCACTTGCGACGAGCCGGCTGGAGATCTTACCCAATGGCCAATGACGAGATAACGGCTTTCGTCCTGGCCAAAGCCACAAGTTTCGGTATAGATAGTGCACTGATCGAGGTCCTTCTCTCGGGGGGAAGCGAAATCGACCTGACGCCAGCCTTCCGTTCTGAACTAAAGGATACCAATCTGCCGGAGGAGGCGCGTATTCGTCTTTGGGAAGCAGCATCTCGACTGGCAGTCCGAGGTCTGGTCGTACCATTTAAGGAAGCCGCCGGCAATATGCCCCCGGAGAAGCTGCCGGCTATGGATAAATATCGTGAATTCCTCAGCCAATGCGGCCTTCCGCCCTTAAGGATAGAAATGCTCGGCGGATTCTCTGTCACAGCGGGGGGGCGAACGGTTCAGTTCAATCGCTCGGCTTCCCGGCTACTCTTTCAGAATCTTCTGGTAGTCTATCCCAGAAAGATGCATGAGGAGGAACTAATCGAGAGTGTCTGGCCTGAAACCGACCCCAATAAAGGTCGTGCCAGCCTCCGCACCGCCATTAAGGACCTGCGAAAGGCACTTGATCCGTATGCGGTTCAACGAGGACCTTCCTATATTGTGTACGTCGATAGGCACTACGGACTGGAATTGCCCGCAAAATCACGCGTTGACCACCTTGATTTTGCCAGCCTGATCGGGGAGTGCCTTCGAAAGCAAACCACTACGACAATTGCCGTCAAAGATCGCATCGCCGGCCTGAGGCGAGCTCTGGAGATTTATCGTGGGCCGCTATTGCCGATGCTTCCGTATGAATCCTTTGTAATCGAACGGCGGGAAGAGTATCAGGTGCTCTACCAGAAGGGGACAATGCTGTTGGCGCAATTGCTGATTGCGGATAAGAGCCTCGAGGATGCAACCGCGGCAGTGGAAAAAGCCATGGTCTACGATCGGTTATGGACCGATGGCGTCCGGCTGCTTCTCCAGATTCATTCAGCGCAGGGTGAAATCCTGAAAGCAATGCGTGTCTACAGGAATTATGAGAAGCGGCTGCAGGATGAACTCGGTCTTCCGGCCGATGCGGACATTCGTGATTATTTCAATGAAATCGTCAAAACTCCGGTGTCCTGATTGACTCGCAGGCATGTCGCCACTCGCCTTACCATGGCTAAGATCGCCCCGCAGAGAAAAGTGGGAGTAGTTCGAAGTGGCGGGACTTCAGATCAAGTGTGCTTTAACTATCTAATTATTTTACAACGAGTTCCGCTTGTCATGGAGAAACGTATTCTCACCGAGAATTTGAAATCCAAAAAAGTTTGGGGAGAGTGATATTGGGGCCGCCATAGACGATTGATTTCGTCCTGAATCTTGTGCTTATTTTGTAATGATCATTCCAAAGACACATCACTGCCCAATGCAGCAATTGTTGACAGGATTGACGATTGCAGGTATATTATAGAGCGGAATAATATGTGGCGATCAACGCATCGCCGTTCAGATCGTGTGCCGGAGGCCAAGAGTCATAATCCATCGGACGCACGAAAGCGCACATTCCTTCTCGATCGACAACCTTATCTCCAATCATACTCCGGGCCGCGGGCGTGCGCCTGGGAAGCGAATGTGAGTCTCTTACAGGGACAAAGAAACAGGTGAACCGTGCTGATTGTGCCAATCAGAGTGTGAGGAGATGATGTGAGACAGAGAACATTTTGGTGCGAAGCTTCTGGATTGGGACTATTCCTTGTCTCCTGCACAGTTACTCCAATTCTATTCTCTCTTCTGCTGTGCGGTTGTGGAAACGATGACAAGAGTACGAACCCCACTCCGGTGAAGCAGATCTGGCCGTTACAAGTTGGGAACCAATGGACGTATGAGGATCAACGCCTTGATACTGCCGGAAACGTGCTCCAGCTCGACACGACAATCTGGCAGGTTGAAAAAGACACGATGATCCAAGGTGAAACATGGTACATCTTCACAATCAACGGCGTTCGTGACCCGGAGGTACCGCCCGGGACGGAACGAAGTGACGGCGTGTGGGGATGGGATGGATCGTCAGCGTTTCTTGCCTGGAAGTATCCGGCTGCCGTCGGAGACACCTTCATGATCATGACTGATACTGCAACAGTTGAATCCCTCGATGATACGGTAACGGTCCCCAGCGGTACGTTCGTTTGTCTCTGCTACAAATGGGTGGGGACACGCGATCCGGACAGAGACTATCAGTGCCATTATATGTCGCCCGGTACCGGAAGGGTATTGAGCGAAGAGTATTTCAGGACCACTGGCGGATTCGTGTACGTGCTATTCCGCTATCTGTTGATATCGTATTCGGTCCACTGATGGTAGAATCGGCCGAAGCAGCTCCTGGTACGTTCTCGTCACGCCGCTACGCCGGATGGTTGAATAGAGCCACATTATTGATCACTCTCCGGTCATGAAGGCGCATACCTGACGGAAGCTATGCTGTGGAGCCGACGGGTTGAAGAGTTGAAGACTTATGGCGTCTCGTTGATCTTGGATAAGAGATTATGATATGAAACGACGATCAATCCTATTGTGGATAGTCTTGCTTCTGACTTTCACCGGCAATTCGTCCACAGCTCAGAACCCAGATGATGTCTACTGGGAGAATACGATCTCTCCGTCAGTAACCGGGCTCGGCGGTACTGTTCGCGCCGCTGCCGTCTTTGATGGGTTGCTCGTGGTAGGCGGCGGCTTCGAAAGTGCCGGCGAAGAGAGAGTCGGTCACATTGCCGCTTGGAACGGCTCCACCTGGTTGTCGCTCGGCACGGGGCTGGGGGGTGAATACGCGTCGGTCTCGGCGCTCACGGTCTTCGACGGCAAGCTGATCGCGGGTGGAAGTTTCAGTACGGCGGGCGGGGATCCGGTCGGATACATTGCGGCCTGGGACGGATCATCCTGGTCGCCGCTGGGCTCCGGCATGAACAGCTATATCCTGGCTTTGACGGTCCACGACAACAAGCTGATTGCGGCGGGGTATTTCACTACCGCCGGCGACACGCAGGTCAACCGGGTCGCGGCCTGGGACGGCTCGACCTGGTCGTCGCTCAGCACGGGAATGAACGGCAACGTCTATGCGCTCACCGTCTACGACGGCAAATTGGTCGCCGGCGGGGCGTTCAGCTCGGCGGGCGGAGCCTTGGCCAGCTGTGTCGCCCTCTGGAATGGCTCTTCATGGTCAAGGCTGAGTTCAGAGATCGGTGGCGGGGACAACACCCCGGTTGTATCCGCTCTTGCGGTTTATGACGGCAAATTGATTGTGGGGGGCGGCATCGCTACCGCCGGTAGCGATTCGGTCGAATGTATTGCCGCCTGGAACGGATCCTCATGGTCACGGCTCGGCTCGGGACTCGGACCGGCCAGCGATTGGCCTCGCGTCTATGCGCTGACCGTCTATGACGGCAAGTTGATCGCGGGCGGACCGTTTACCGAGGCGGGCGGTGTTTCGGCCAACCTCGTGGCGGCCTGGGACGGTTCGGACTGGTCAGCGTTCGGCTCCGGCCTGGGTTCGGACGAAGCCTCATCGGGGTTCTTTCAGGAAGTTACGGCCTTTGCAACCTATGACAACAAGTTGATCGCGGTCGGAGACTTCAATACGGCGGGGGAGGTAGCCGTCGGCAAAATCGCCGCCTGGGACGGTGTTTCCTGGCTGCCACTCGGCTCCGGCACGAACGGTCCGGTACTGGCTCTCACT
>QZKI01000130.1 GCA_003598055.1 Candidatus Abyssobacteria bacterium SURF_17
GGATTCAGTTATGCCGACCGATTGCATGTAGTCACGCATTATCACAATGAGCCGATTGTGCCAAAGACTCGCGTGCGCGGTGTCTTCGGACGCATTGATATCTTTGGGGATGAGGTTCTGCCACTGCAAGAAGACGATGCTCGCGAGATGGCGCGACAGCTCCTCGATGAAAACATCGAGGGATTATGTATCTGCTTGCTGAATTCTTATCGCAATCCCGAACATGAGCAGCGAGTTGGCCGAATCGCCAGAGAACTCATGGATCAGCGCGGCATGAATGTGCCCGTCTTTCTCTCGAGCGAATACTATGCCTTGCGGAACGACCTTCCGCGTTTGAACACCACCGTTATCGAGGCATATGCGGCGCAGCCGTCCCGGGCTCAGCTTGGACGCGTGGTGGAGAAAATCCGGGAGCACGGCGGCAAATTTGAAATGCGGGTGATGGCCGCCCACGGCGGCACGGTGAGCATGAAGACAAAGGAACTGGCCCGCACCATGATCTCCGGCCCGATAGGCGGCGTTCTTGGAGCACGCTATCTGGCGCGTCACATAGGCTCAGATAATGTTGTTTGTACCGATGTCGGGGGTACCAGTTTTGACCTCGCTTTGGTCACGGGCGGCGACTACACCATTAAACCCTATCCTGATATTGCGCGCTTTCTTCTGTGCATTCCCATGGTGCAGATTGATTCGGTCGGCGCCGGCACCGGCAGTTTCCTCCGCATAAACCCGAACTCTGGCCGGTTGGAGATAGGTCCCGACAGCGCAGGCGCAAGAATTGGTGTGTGCTGGCCTGAAGGCGGAGTGAGTACGCCTACGATTACTGACTGTTCTGTGGCTCTCGGCGTCATTAATCCTGAATATTTCCTTGGCGGCGAAATGAAACTTGACCGGGACAAAGCCATTGCCGAGATCGGCACGCAGTTGGCCGGTCCGCTGGGGATTGATGTCTATCAAGCCGCGGAGGGAATCCTTGAGCTGTTCGAGGAGCAGCTCAAGGGACATGTGGCCAGCGCTGTCCTGAGCAAAGGATACGCTCCGTCAAACTACACCCTGCTCTCGTATGGAGGAGGAGGACCATTGCACGTGGCGGGGTATACGCGCGGGCTCGACTTCCAGGAGGTGTTAATACCGGCGTGGGCGGCAGGTTTCTCGGCATTTGGGTGCGCGTGCGGGGACTTCGAGTATCGCTACGAGGCCACGACGGACTTGCCCATCGAGCCCGGCGTTTCCGAAGATGTGAAGCAGTTTTTGTGCGCAATGCTTAGCATGCGCTGTGATGAGCTTCGGTCCAAAATCTCGTCTGAATTTGCGAAGACCGGCCACGGAGATAAATCCATCGAATATGAGAGTTCGTTCAGGATACAGTACATGGGACAGCTCAACGACCTGGAAATCCGGTGTCCCACGCAGAAACTGGAAACTCCGCAAGACATGGATGCTCTGCTCAATGCATTCGAAGATGCGTACGGCAGGATATATGCCCGGGCTGCAAAATCGCCGGAGCTGGGCTTTGCCATTACTCAGGCAATCGTTGCAGGACGGGTCAACGTTGAAAAGCCAAGGGTTCCCGACGAACCTCATGCGGGAGCGATTCCTCCTGAGACCGCTTATAAAGGAAGCCGCAAAGTGTATTGGAAGCGCAATTGGCTCGAGGCAGATATCTGGGAGATGGAAAGCCTCCGGAGCGGTAATGTGATAAGGGGATTGGCCATTGTGGAGTCCCCGGCCACCACGTTCGTGATACCGCCTGATGCCGTTGCAGAACTGGATGCGCATCGCCTATTCCATTTGCGATTCCAGAAAGGATAAAGGAGGCTGTCCTGTGATTGTAGGGGCGCCCCTATGTGGGCGCCCGGGCGGCTCGCCACGAGTGGCTCGCCGCGGGCGGCCACACAGGGCCGCCCCTACGAAAATATTATCAATTACGGGACGGTTTCAAAGGAGCCTTTAGTTATGCCTGAGGCGCATCGAAAATTCGGTGTTGAGCGACCGCCCATCGGTTGGGAAGGCAAGAGATTGCGCGAGATGCTCGAGGAAAGCGAACGCGCATTTGAGGAGACCGGCAGGTATTGCGGAATAGAGCGATTATCTCTCAAGGAGTCCGACCCTATCCGATATGAGAAGATATTCGCCAAGCTCAGGGGCGGGTTGGTGAATGCGCGCGAAACAGCCATGAACATCAGCGCCTCCCCGATTGTCAAAGAGGTCGGGGAACTCTGCTTCGCATTTTACACGCCTGAGGGCGACAGCGTGGCCTTGAGCACGGGCATTATTGTTCATGTCCACACCATGAGCGACGCCATCAAGTTCATGATCTGGCATGACTACGAGCATAATCCCTGCGTCTCCCCCGGCGACATTTTCACGAACAACGACCCCGACATCGGCGATGTACATAACGCCGATGTTCAGACGTTTGTCCCTGTTTTCTGGAAGAAGGAATTGATAGGCTGGGCCGGCGGTGTGACCCATGTGATCGACATCGGCGCCGCAACTCCGGGAAGCGTGCCTGTGGGCCCGACCTCGCGCTACGAGGACGGCCTGCAATTGACTGCCCTGAAAATCGGTGAGGAAGACACGGTATACCGCGACCATGAATTGCGCTGCGAGCGGGCCGTGCGGACTCCGATGTACTGGAAACTGGACGAACGCACGCGGATTGCCGGATGCCATATGATACGCGACGCGGTCGAGACAATCGTCGCGGACGAAGGTCTGGATACGTTCAAGCGATTCATGCGGGAAGTCATCGAGGAAGGTCGGCGCGCATTCATTGACCGCATCAAAGAATTGACCATTCCCGGCCGATATGCCGCCAGCTCTTTCTTCGCCAACCAATATAAGAATGAGCCCGGGCTGCCTCCTCACGCACAAGTGGACACCGTCATGCATGCTCCCACGGTGGTAACCATTAGTTCCGGCGGTGAATTCCATCTCTCGATGGACGGCGCGAGCCCGTGGGGATATCACAGTTCCAACTGTACTCCCAGCGCAATGCAGGGAGCCTTGTGGGTACTGCTCAGTCAAACCGTGATGCCTAACGACAAAGTGAATGGCGGGGCCTACCTGGCGACGAGGAGTTTTTTCCCGCCCGGAACGTGGGCGAATCCGCAGAACCTGGCTGTCAGCACCGGCGCCGCATGGGGATTCCTCATCCCTGCCTTTACCGGCCTGTTCAGGCTGCTCGCACGGGCCTTTTGGGCACGGGGCTATCACGAAGAGGTGATGGCGTCCTACGGTATGACAATGAACGCGTTGCAGGGCGGGGGCACCAATCACCTTGGCAAGCCATGCAGCATATTAAATTTTGAGATAAGCACGGTGGGGGGAGGCGCCTGCGCCGTTAAGGACGGCCTTGACTATGCGGCGGCCATGTGGAATCCGGAAGGTGACATGGCGGACGTCGAGATATGGGAGATTCTCGAACCCATGCTCTATCTGGGACGCCGCGTCAAACCCAATACCGCCGGACCGGGCAAATACCGCGGCGGTTCCGGATTTGAAAGCCTTCGCATGGTGTGGAAGACAGTCGACCTTGTGCTACAAAATGCCGGTGACGGCATCTTGTTCTCCTCCGCCGGAATCTTTGGCGGATACCCCGCCGCCGCGGGTTATCGCCACAATGTGCATGAAACCGACCTCATTGAGCGGGCCGGTGCCGGCAAACCCTATCCCGTGCGGGAATACGACCCCGAGCATTCCGAGCTAAAGGGCCTTGTCAAGGGCAAACACTGTTTTGATAAACGAACGGTGACGTATCCACATCCGTTCAAGCAGGGCGACCTCTATCTGTCCTGGCTGAGAGGCGGAGGCGGCTTGGGTGATTCGCTTGAAAGGGACCCCAAACTTGTGGAAAAGGATGTCAATCAGGGATTCCTCCTGCCTCGATACGCTGCCAAGATTTACGGCGTCAAGCTCATCGAAGATTCCGCTGGGTCACATTGCGTGGACTGGGAAGGGACGCAGGAGCTGCGGAAAGAGATGCGCAAGACACGCGCGCAGCGAAGTGTTCCCACACGCGACTACATCGCCTCGGAACGCCGGCGCGTGCGCGAGGCGCGTCTCGTCGACCCAATCAAGCAATGCTACAATTCGTGTATGAAGCTTAGTCCTCAATGGGCAAAACAGTATCGGGAATTCTGGGACCTTCCCTCCGACTTCGCTTTTTCACTGGGAGACGGCTTATGACAACATATGACATAAAAACTTTGGAGAATCTGTGGGAAGGCAAGCTTTCGGCCGGGGAGCTTCGAGGCATTCAAAGCAAGTTCAAGGACCGCGACCGGTTCTGGAAATTCCTGGACTATTGCCAAGCGAGGGTCCCATGGACAGAAAAAATCTTGCTGCCGCTTCAGCCTCATTTGTACATTGTGCAAAAGCCGGATGGACAGCGAGTGGTGAAGTGCGACTGCGGCCATGAGTTTGGCGACTATCGGAATAACTGGAAGCTGGAAGCTCGCGTTTTCGTCCGCGATTCCGATGAAACTCTGCGGGAAATATATCCCGCCCTGATGCACTCAGACCCCGAGTGGATGATTCTGCGAGAGTTCTATTGCCCCGGATGCTACAGTTTGCTGGAGACCGAGATGGTACCGCCCGGATATCCCATTCTCTTCGATTTTCAGCCCGACCTGGAAGTCTTCTATCGTGACTGGCTCGGGAAAGCGCTATGAGGTCCTGACTGCGTCAATAAGCACATTTGCGATGGAGACCGGCCTGAAACAATAGTCAGTCGAGCTCTAGTTGAGGTTGGGGAGAGCATGTTGCGGGCAGGGAGGATTATCTCTCGCGCGATATATCTGCTGAGCACTGCAGCCCCAACCTTGTTCACATGGGTGCGGTCCCAAAAATCCTCCGGTGTCAGGCCAATGTTTTCTTCCTGCAGATTGAAGAACCGGATGTGTTCCTCACCGCACACGTTCGTGATATACGGCAGGAACTTCTGATATTCACGATATTCGGGTTTCGTCATCACATCCAGGCGGACGGGCAAACACAGGATAATCAGGTGTATCCCGCGTCCTCTGCACACAGAGATGATGTCGCGGAACGCTCTGTCTGCAACGCCCTCGATTTCATATGGAACCTCTTTCGCCAACCATTGAACGTGCCGAAGATTCGTCTCCTTAATCTGTTGTGCGAGTTCCCTTTCCTCCGGAGTCATTCTGTTCGGGTCCTTCTCAACGGGAAAGGGAATCGCCCCCTTGTGCGATTCAATTCTCGCCAACTGTGCGCGCGCATCCGGTTGCCAGGGATTTTTTGCCACCATCCAGAGCAGATTCGATGCATCTCGTATGAACCCTTGCGCTCTCGGTCCGATGCCGCAGACAGAGACTGAGGTATCATAGGAGCGCAGGATATCCGCCTGCGTCGCGAAGTATTTGAAATAGATGTTGTTAATGAGCGGGCTGTTCGAGCTGAAGCCCAGCGAATGGACCTCAAGTATCAAAATGCTCGGACGTTTTTCGTCTTTGAGCACGTCTCTGAGAACGAGGTGTTCGCTCCTTATGCCGCCACCTGCTTGCGACAAGTTGAACACGCGCGTCGTTGTGCCGGTTTCTCTGAAGACTTCTTCTTCAATCACGCTCGGAAGAATCCCGGTTTGCCCCCTTGAAGACCCCAGGAATACAATGTCGGCCCGCTCGGGCCTGTGTTCAAATACGTAGAGATTGTGAAGGAAGGGATTGGCAGGTTGCCAGAAAGCCAACCCCAACCGGCGCGATACCTGACTGAAGCCGACGAGATACACGACGCAGAACAATAGCGTCCAGAAGAACCTGTCTTGAAGTATTGTCTTGATTCGTTCCATTGCTCAAAACTGAAAATAAATGAACGGACTCGCGGCAGAGCTCAGCAGATTGAACAATGCGAGCGATAGCGCCAAAAGCAATCCTTGCACCGCCGCCGATTGATGCACGAAACCGTTCTCCACGAAATCATTCAGCTTCCGCGGGCAGAAGTGTGTGACAAAGGATAATCCAAGCACAAGCATGACTCCGTACGAAACTCCGCTGCTCCAATCGCCCCGATTGAGCAGCCCGCTCAAGAGAACCGGCACGTCGGAGATTTTTTCCGCCCTGAATATCACCCATCCGAGACATACGATGTGAAAAGTGAATGCCGTTTTGAGAAACGAGACAACCGGATTCCGCGAAGAGTTTTCGCTGAGTCCTAAGTTCCGCTGTGCAAACCGCGTTACGGCCAGCGCGAAGCCATGCAAGAGTCCCCAGAGAACAAACGTGTAGGCTGCTCCGTGCCACAGCCCGCCGAGAAACATGGTGATGAGCAGATTCACATACGTTCTGGCGTTTCCGCGCCGCGAGCCTCCGAGTGAGATGTAGAGGTAATCTCGCAGCCAGGTGGAGAGCGAGATGTGCCACCTCTGCCAGAATTCCCTGAGGTTTTTCGATTTGTACGGAGCGTCGAAATTTATCGGCAGTTCGAATCCCAGGATTCGGGCGCTGCCGATGGCAATATCAGTGTATCCGGAAAAATCTCCATAAATCTGGAATGCATATCCATAAATAGCGCAGAGCACCGTAAGGCCGCCGTAAGCGCGGGGATCGCCGAAAACATTGTCAACGAGATGAAGCGCAAGATAGTCCGCAATAATTATTTTCTTCGCCAATCCCTTCAGAATCATGTAGAGACCATGGCTGATCTTGTCGCGGGAATAGCTCCTCTTCGTTGAGATCTGGGGCAGTAATTCCGACGCCCGCACAATGGGCCCCGCAACCAGTTGCGGAAAGAATGAGACGAAAAGTGCGAAATTCAGAAAACTCCTGCATGGCTCCAGCTTTCGCCGATAAACGTCAATCGTATAGCTCAGCGATTGGAACGTATAGAAAGATATTCCTACGGGAAGGATGATATCGATTTGACGAACGTAGAAGGGAATCTGGAGCAGCTCGATAGCCCGGGATATCTCATTCGCGAAGAAGTTGTAGTATTTGAAAACTGCGAGGACACCGAGACTGCCGACGACACCAAGTGCGAGATACCACTTACGGAGAATCCTGCGTTCCTCCCGTGCGAGAAGCATTCCCACGAGAAAATTAAGGGCTGTGACAAAGAGTATCAGTCCAAGGTATTTCGCGTTCCACGAGCCATAAAAGAAGTAAGAACAGGCCAGAAGAATGAGGAGAGCGATTCGAAGGTGGCGTGCAAACGTCCAGAACAGAATAAACGCAAACAGGAGGAAAACCGCATATGAGAAACTATTAAATAACATACCCGCTTCTTTGTTCTACCCATAAAGCGCCGCCGAAGAATACCGACCCCTCGGCTCATGCTCGATACGATTCAAGTGCTTCAACGAAGCGATGCAGTCGGCCTTGCGGCGTGAATCCTTACCGGATGACTCCACCGTCGAGCGAATATAGCAGAAAGCTTCTCCCGTTTTCAAGTGATGCCGGGAGCAGCGCCGGGAGTGGGGGTGCATGACATAAAAGTAGGTTACGGGTTCGGGCTGTTCTTTGTAGGGGCCGTTCGCGAACGGCCCGTAGAAGGCCGGCTGCCGTTTCTTGCAGCACAGACAAGAGCGACCGAAATAGTACACTCCTGCTCTTATGTCGTGCACCCCGGAAGTGGTTGACGAGCGCCATGCAGATTCTGAATCGTCAAATATGGACGAAAAAGCCAGCTTGCGCGTGTCGCTCCAAGGACATCCACAAGCTGGCTTTCAAACCGTGGGCGCTACTGGACTTGAACCAGTGACCTCTGCGATGTGAACGCAGCGCTCCACCAACTGAGCTAAGCGCCCCCGAACCATCATTAGTATAGTGTGCCTATCCTTTGTTGTCAACTGGGCGAAGTCTGGCCAGAGAATCCATCCTCTCCTGTAGGTGCGAATTTATTCGCATACGCGCGGCGAAAACAGGCTGGAAAACCATGCGAATAAATTCGCACCTACAGGCGGATATTCCCAATTGTAAACCATGGGCCAGATTCTCTGCCCCTTCTCATACCAGCCGCGTACCGTCACCTTCCCAGTTTGGCTTTCGCCTGGTCTGCTTCGCTCGAGAGTGGATATGAATCGATGACTTGCTGAAACATGGCATCGGCTTCCGCTCTTCTGTCAAGCTGAAGCAACGCGTAGCCTGCTTTCAGCATGGCACGCGGCACCTTGTTGCCCGTAGGATACCGCGTTATCACCTTTTTGAAGGCTTCCACGGACTCCGCGTATTTGCCTTCGGCGAAGTAGCACTCACCTATCCAGTATTGCGCGTTGTCGGCGAGGTCGGTATTAGGATACTGGCGCAGATACTCCTCGAATCCGTCGCGCGCAAGCGAGTAATTCTGCCGAACATAGTCTTCATATGCGGTGTCGTAGAGCTTCGTGTAATCTATCGGTTCCGGCGGCTTCGGCGGAGCAACTGACGGAATGCCGACCGTGGCCGACGGCGCCGGCGGTGGAGGGGACGCAGGTTGCGCCGGCACAGCAGGTGCAGGGACGAATTGCGACGCAGGCGGCTGGCTTGACGCCAACGGTGCCGCGGGAACCTCAGAAGGCAGTTGAGGGGAAGCGGAAGACCCTTTGACCGCCGCCCTCAACGCCTCCATCTGATTGATGAGGTTCAGCTTGAGATTAGTGATTTCCTGCTTGAGCGCCGAGAGCTCATACCGCATCTCTTCAATTCTGCTCTCCGTCTGCTGCTGGGATTCCTGCAGCTCCAACAGCATCTCGCGCTGTGCGGCCTGATTCCTCAAAATGTCCTGAGTCTGCGCGGAGCCGGAGGGGCCAACGTTCTGTTTGATATCTTCTATGTCTCGCCTCATGCGCACCATGTCGGAGCGTATGTAGGTAAGGTCTTGCTGAGAGGTGGTCTGACATCCGGCCTGCCCCATGCAAAAGTATGAGAGCAGGCAAACCAATATCAGCCACGCCTTAGACGGATGTGACATTTGTCCCCCCTTCCGTCCGTGATGCCATAGAGCAAACCGGTCTCACGAGCGCGTTCAGAAAGAAATCTTGAATTCGTCGCGCCGGTTCCACTTCCAGGCGGACTCGTCGTGACCTTCTTGTGCGGGCCTCTCCTCACCATAACTGATGGTGAAAATGCGGTCCGGATTCACGCCGAGGCTGATGAGATACCGCCGCGCCGAAAGGGCTCGCCGTTCGCCGAGAGCCAGATTGTATTCATTCGTACCGCGTTCGTCGCAGTGGCCCTCAATCTGAACGTTCACATTCGCGGTCTCTTTCAGCCACTTGGCGGCTCGTTCCAGATTCGTTTTCGCCTCGGGCTTGAGCACTGCGCTGTCATAATCAAAGTATATGGTTTGCATCTCCTCGCTTGCTTTGGCGAAAAGCATTTCCCGCATGCGTTGGTCTTGTCGTATGGGGAGCTCGCCCTCCTCGAATTCTCCGGCTGCACCCTCGCCCAATCCCGCTTCGCCGCCGGTGCGTCCCGCGGCGCCTTCCATCATGGCTTCCTCTTCGGGGAACTTAGCGCTTACCGGCTTGGCTTTACGGGCGCATCCCGTGAGAATCCCTGAGCCAACAAGCGAAAACATGAGCAACAGAAGCATCGCGACTGTTCCTCGGCGCATCTTTTCCTCCTCATTGTGGGTGTACTAGTGATTTCCTTACCGGCTCAGACCAGACAGTAACGATGACAGCACTCTGCGGTTGTCCCTGCGCGTTTCAGGGCGACCACGCAGGAGACATATTATCACCCCCTCCAAACGTGACACGTTTGATTCCTGACCCATCGTCTCTCATGAGGTAAACGTCCCTTTGACCCAGTTGCTTCGAGCTGAAGGCGAGGTATCTGCCGTCCGGCGACCACGACGGGTCCTCGTTGCCGCCATTGAACGTCAACCTATTCACATCCGAACCTGTGGGGCTGATTGTGAATATCTCGCCTCTGCCTCCTATCAGGGAAACGTATGCGATCTTGTCGCCAAGCGGCGACCATGCCGGCGAGGTGTTATACGAGCCTGAATATGTGAGCCTGCGCAGATTCACACCCTCACGGTCGGTAACGTAAATCTGAGGAGAACCGGACCGGTCTGAAACGAACGCAATCTCGCGCCCATTCGGCGACCAGGTAGGTGAGGTATCAACGCGGGAATTCCGCGTCAATCTCGTAAGCCCGCCGTTCGCCATGGTAAACAGATAGAGTTCCGGGTTGCCGTCCTTGCTCAAGGTGAGCGCCAGCGTCTTGCCGTCGGGCGAGAATGCGGGTGTTGTGTTCAGGCCAATGTAACCGGAAAGGCGGGTATAAGTTCTCTTTCCGAGGTCAACCATGTGAACGTCAGGGTTGTGGTCCCGATAAGAGGTAAAGACAAGCTTCTTCCCGTCGGGTGACCAGTCGGGCGAAAGCGCAATGGATTTGTCGAAGGTCAATTGATACGAATTGTGACCGTCATAGTCCATGATGTGAATCTCTTTGGTGCCGCCCTTCGCCTTCAGATAGGCTAGTTGGGTGTGTGCGATACCCCGCTTGCCCGTGTATCTGTACACAATCTCGTCAGAGAAGCTATGAGCAATTGCCCTCCAATCATCAGGCAATCCGGTGTAGTACCGCCCAACAATGCGGGTCTCTGACTCCACATCGAACAACGCGCACTCAAAGCCCACTCGTTGGCCGAGAGATTTATGCGCTCCCCGGACGACCGATTCAACTCCGAGAGGTTCCCACGCCTTCAACGGCGAGTCTGAGCTGTTGTGTTGAGAGGGCGCGGCAAACACCTGGAACAGACCGGTGAAATCAAGGTCATCGCGTATTACTCTAGAGAAGTCCTCTCCGAGATTGGCCTGTTGCGCGGGCGGCGACGCCTGGTCCTTCACAAAAGCAGGAACGCCGATTTTTATCCTTGTTGTGCCCGGCTCATGAATATTTATGATGATGTCGCCCTGTCCAAACAGCGTCCCGGCGTAGAGAATCACGAAGGAGGCGGACAGGATTGCGAGTCGCAACCTGTGAATCATACATTTTCTCCATATTCGAAGCCGAAGCGCACGCCCAGGCTTTCGGCTGTGTAGTTTTCAGGCAGCGGAGGAAAAGGCGCCGACCTCACAACTGCTCGATACCCGGACTGGTCAAGGAGCATGATGCTTGAAGACTCATATACTATCGGCGTAGTGACGAGGTTGCCGTCGCGTTTGATTTCAAATCGTATCACCACGCGCGCATGAATACCGGGCGGAAGCGCGTGGCGGGGCTCGATCCAATTCTGCCACACCTTCCGTCGTATCATCTCAACGTACCATTTGAGCTCGGGCGTGATCAGGTCGGTGTCCAGATTGACCGAACTCGAGGCAACCGGCTCCTCTGGCGGTTCAGGAGCCTCTGCAACTTCGGTGCGTTCGGGCTCAGGCGGAGGCTCCTCCTGCTTGGGAGGCTCCGGTTTCGTCGTTACCGCGGGCGCCTCTTTCTTTGGCGCCGGCGACTTCACGGCCTTTGGCACTTCGACTTTTTTTTGTGGAGGCGCCACCGCTTTCTTTTCCACTTTCGGCTGGGGCTCTGGCTTAGGTTTCGGTTTCGGCTCTTCCTTCTTTTCCGGCGCACGCTTTGCGACCTTCTTTGGAGCTTCAGGTTTTGGCCGCTCCAACTCAACGAAATCGACGGCATAAACGACCGGCTCTTTTCTGAGTGACAAGTTGAGCGACCTGAATGCAATCAGGAGTGTCATCAGACAGAGATGGATTACCACCGAATACATCAGCATTCGGCTCCACGGAGGACTCACCCATAGTCCTGTCATGAGTGATTGGGGCTCGATTTCACCGCTTACTGTCCGGACGACGAAGTATCGCATCATTCATCACTCGTTAGAATTATACATGAATCTGCGGAAAATTCAAGGTAAATCGATGGTTGATACCACTATATCTTGTGCTGTACCTGCGAGAGACGTTTACACTTTGTTAGATTTCCCTCGGAGACACATAGCCAGGAAGAAATTGCCCACCCTGGTATCTTGTCTTCGAAGACGCCAACGCCAGCAGAAATGTGATTCCCGCCACACTTCCGCCAGCCCTGCGATTGGACAATGCCCGGCGTAACCACAAATTCCGGTGTAGGGGCGACCCGGCGGGTCGTCCGCACAACGAGTGATGGAATACGTCGCTGCATTGAGGAAAACACGTAGCAAAGAATCTGCCACTGCGATGCGCCTCACAGAGGAATCAATCGATTTTTGTGACGGTCAGAAGCGAGGAAAAACCAAATGGGTAGACGGTGGAATGGTTGAAATGGAGCGACGTGGTCACGGGGGCAAGACTGCCTCCATTATGAGACCGGCACGATTATGTTGCCGTGGCCTGATCGGAAAATTCTTTTGAGGCACCCGATTGCTTCGCGGCGTTTCTTGATATTACCCTGACTGCGGCGGGACCGTCAAGCGGGCAGACATATTCGCAGATGCCGCACCCTATGCACTCGTCCTCGACCACAACGGGCCTGCGGATGGTTTGGGGACCGTCCGCCGTCTGGACGGTGACATCCGAAAATTGAATCGCTTTCTTCGGCGTTGGGCAATGCTCTTCGCAGACGGCACAGTTATATTCCTTTGACCACTCGGTCTTCTCGCTCCATTTCTGATGGGCGACCCACGGGATACAGCGGTTCTTATCAAAAAATGCTGTCCCCATCTTGGCCTTATGTTTTTGCTCGCGGGTAAGCTCGGGGATAGCGCCCGACGGACAGACCTGCCCGCAGAGCGTGCAATTGTATTCACAGTAGCCGACGCGAGGAACGAGTTTTGGCGACCACAGGCCTTCGAGCCCGGCCTCAATGAGCGTCGGATGGAGGGCATTCTTAAGGCACACCTTCATACACTCGCCGCAGCGAACGCACTCGGCGAGAAACACGCGCTCGTCATCAACTCCCGGTGGCCGGATAACCCAGGGATAGAGTGACTTGCGCTGATAGTTGACCTTCATGAGCGGAACCAATGCCGTGCTTGCCACGGCGGTTCCGACAAAAGCACG
>QZKI01000100.1 GCA_003598055.1 Candidatus Abyssobacteria bacterium SURF_17
CAGCATTTTCAGCCGCGCTGCGCCATCGGAATGGTCCCATGGCTGAATAAATACTCGCCGGGCGATACGACGGCGCTCATCGCGGCGCTGGGATGTGACAACGGCTGTGATTTCTGCACGACGACCACGCATTTCGGCGGCAAGCGTCATCAGATGGTTACGCCCGAGCAGGTGAAGAACGAAATCAAGATGTGGCAGCAGCATACGCCCGGCACGAACTACATCATTTACGAGGAAGACCAGAACAAAGAATTCATCAATGAAATGGGGCGCTTGCTGCGCGCGGACCCTGACATTGATTTCTCGAAGTTCGACATTACCATCCTCATCAGCATCCGGTCGCTCTCGCGGTTCGATGACCTCGATGAAATAGTGCACAACAATGTCTCGAACATGTTCATCGGGCTTGAATCGAAGTTTGCGCCCGATGAGGGATATGGCAAGCGGTCGGGCGATGCGAAGCACATCCTCCATCAGCTCTATGCGCGCGGGGTCGCGACGATGATTGGCTGGATGGCGGGTTTCGATTTCCACACGCGTGAGGCGCTCGAGGAAGATTTTCAGTTTCTGCTCGAATGCGAGCCGACCGCGGCCCAGCTCACGCGCGTGACGCCGTATCCCGGCACGCCGCTGTACAATCGGCTGAAAGAGGAGGGGCGCATCAAGCCGTTCAAGTGGGAGGATGTGAGCTTTTACGGCGGCGGCATGATTCACAAGAACCTGTATGAGCACGAAATCATGGAGTTCATCCGCAAGGGCGACGAGCGGCTGTTCCACACGTGGGGGCCGACCATTCTGCGCTTCTTCAAAGTTTACTTCAACGGCTACGAGCGGTACAAGGATTACGACGACAAACATTTCAGGCAGATTGCCGAGCGGTACCGTCAGAGGGTGTATGAAGCTTATGCCATGATTCCGGCGCTCGAGCGCTTTGCCCCGAATGGCCGCGTGAGGAAAATGGTGAAGGAGCTCGAGCAGCGCTGGAAGCACCACTTCGGCGAGCCGTCGAAGTTTCTCAAAGTGCAGGCGAAATACACCGAACTGAAGGCGGCGTGCGCGACGATGAGGGAAATCGTTGACCCCACGAACCGGCACATACGCATTCCACCGGCGAAGCGCTACTACTACTTCGGGAAGGATATCAAGGACGACGGCAGCCTCCCGTACAAGAAAGAATATCTCAATGAAGACCCGGCATATATCAGCTACATGAAGCTTCAGGCGGCCGAGCAATCGCTGCTTGGAGTCGCACACGCGGCGGCGCAGGTGCTCGATTTTCCCGACTCGAAGCTGCATGATGCAATAGACGCTCTTCGGAATGATGCATCGTCGCTGCTGCTGTGTCTGGCGGACCATCTGCGGCGGCCGAACCTCGACGTGAGAGAATTCTTCGAGGATATGAAAGAGGGCGCGCTCGACCTGCTCGCGAAGGCTGTCGAGGCTGGCGAGAATCCCGAGAACGAGATTGATTTCATGGTGCAGAATGCGAAGGAAAGCCTCGCTGCGGCGCTCGAACACTATGCGAAGCAGGTGCAGGGCGGCGACGGCCTTAAGAAGCTTCTCACGCATCCCGCGCTCATGAGTTTTGCGAAGGCGACGTTGGAGGCGGTGGGCGCGGTGAGGTGACAGATGGTTTCACCGCAAAGGGTCACAGACCCGGGGCGCGGAGGGCGCAAAGGTGGTGAGCCCTCACAGCCATTTGAACCACGAAGGCACCAAGACACCAAGGAGGAGAAAACCGAATTTCTCTTTGTGCCTTCGTGGTTCAAGCCCTTCCCTAAATCCGTGAAATCTGTCCTGCTTAACTCCAGATCACTGCTGTCCAGAATGATTTTTTCACCGCAAAGACACAAAGAGTGCAAAGAGAGAATTGAGCGGAGAAAGGCGATTCCCTCAGCAACAATGCTTCTTCCCCGTGTTTCCCCGTGATTCCCGTGGTTGACCAGAATGGTTTCTGGTTTCTCGTCTCTGATTTCTGGTTCAAGAATCTGCGCGAATCTGCGTAATCTGCGGATGAAAAAAAGTTCCGGGTTTCGGGTTCTGGAATCCGTGAAATCCGTTTCGCTCCTTGGTTTGGTTGCGGCGACGCTGTGTTCGTCCGCGTTCATCTGCGGTTCCATGTTTTTCTTTTCAGTTGTGGCTGTGCCACCTCTTGGTCAGAACCCAAAATCATGATACTATAGAAGCGTCTCTCAGAAGTGCATGAGGGGTGAATGCACATGGAACAGGCGCAGAAAATCGTGATTGTGGGAGCGGGAATAGGGGGGTTGGCCTCGGGCTATTTCCTGCGCGAGGCGGGACGAGACATCGCCATCTACGAGCGTTCGGACGTTCCCGGCGGACGCATCAAGGTGCTCCAGAAAGGTGACTCCATTGTCGATGTGGGCACGCAGTATTTTCACACGAATTATGTGGAGACGTACAAGCTGCTCGAAGCCCTCGGCCTCAAGGACCAGCTTCTGCCGATACGGCCGCCGGTGCAATTGATGCGGAATGGCCGCGGGTATCTGGTGAAGCACAACACCATCAGATACCGGATGATTCCGCTGGGGTCGAACCTGAAATTCGGGCGCATCATCCTCACGGCGCTCAGGAATTTCGGCCGGCTCGATCCGTACTACAACGGCCCATTGGAAGAGTTTGAAGACATCGACCTCGCGCAGTACGTTCTGCAGAAGTGCGATAAGGAGGTGCTGGAATTTCTCGTGCGCCCAATAATCAGCGCGTTCAATTTATCCGACCCCGAAGGAGAGAGTCTGGCCCATTTTCTGTACATAACAAAGCAGTTTTTGACTTCTTCCGATACCTGCCTTCCGACAGGGATGATTACGCTGCCGAAGAAACTGGCCGAAAGCCTGCCGGTCACGTACAACGCGGAAGTGGAAGAGATAGAGGTGAAGGCGAATCAGGTGACGGGCGTGCGGCTCAAAGTCGGAGGCGAATCCCGGAGAGTTCAGACGAACGCGATTGTCTGCGCGACACCGCTGAAGGAAGTCGGCCGCTTCTTGCCGGTGCTGACCGATGAAGAGCGGAGCGTGACGCGGGATTTCAAGTACTCGCAATTTCCGCTGGCCGTGTTCTTCATGAAACGGCGCCTTCCGGGGAACCAGTGGGCATACGTATTCTCGCGAACCGAGAACTTCAAGGCCGCGTACACGTCGGATGCATCCTTCAAATGCACTCAGATGGTTCCCTCCGGCAAGTCGGTCATGCAAGTGTGGTTCGCGGGCGAGGCCGGTGAACAGCTCGTTGACGAGCCTGACGATGTTATCATTCAACTGGCGCGCCGCGAGATGAAGCGCGTTATCCCGGAATTCGAGAACGAAATCGAATCAGTCGAGATTGTGAGGCATCACACAGGCATGCCTCGATATATGGTCGGCATATATCCGAGGTTGAGAAAGTTCCTGAAGAGCGTCGAGCGAATCAAGGGGCTTTACCTTGTCGGGGACTACTATGGCCATTCGACGCTCGAGACAGTCGTTCGCTCGGCTCGCAGGATGGGGATGGGCTGACTGAAGCAACCGCGCACTGATAAAAGCAAAAGATCTCACGGCGAGGCAAGATTCGGGAAACTCAACTTGACAATTAGGCATCATTTATGATAATAAGTTGTTCGCTAATACCGTAGCATTCGGAAGTACTGGGGCATGCTTGTAGGGTGATGCTTCTTGGGATGTGAGGGATGTTTGATGCGGCTTGGTTGGTTGTTCCAACCGTTCTGAAAACAGAATGGAAGGGGACAGGAATATGCCTCATGTTATGCGTCCAAGCAAACCTAATAGGATGCTTCTTTTTGTATTCTTCCATTTGGTGGTAGGTCTAATTCATTGGATTTTGCCAGTACTGCTGCTCCTAATTTTGTTCAGGATAAGTGATATTGTTCTGTTGACTGTGCATGGTGAATTGCTGTTTTTCGCGCTTGCGACGTGTGCCGGGCCCTTTTACGTTTTCATAACAGAAAGGCCCATCGCCGATGATAGCCCTCTTTTAGCTTTTGGGTATATAGTACCCATTCTACTGGGTTTTTTGGCAACTGTGTTTTATGTCACGACATTCTTCTTGGGGTTTTATCAGCATCTTTTCGAGGATCTCGTCGCGGTTGCGCCAAACCTTGTAGACAATCTTTCGCCAAGGATTTTGTCTCAACGGCTAATCATACTTCTGAATATTGTATTTGTTACAGTGTCCTGTTTTTATGCCATCGGCATAGAATGGGTTCGGATCGACAGGGAGGATAGAAATGTTTGAGACGACGATTGTCATAGGCGCTGTTGTCTTGCTGCTGGCAGGCGTTTGCTTTCTCATGCTCTGCTTTGTTCATGTAAACAGGAAAAACAGGCATCCTCGTGCCGCGACTGTAATACGACGCGACGAACTGGTGGGTATTCTTGCGCGCGAACTTGCTTGCCTCATGAGCGGTGCACAGTGGTATGACAAGGAGAGAGACATGGGGGTCGGTGACGTAAGAAGAGCCCAAGAAAGGTTTAAGAAGATTCTCCTCATGTGCCGGTTGCCAATGGACGTGGAGCAGCATGACGAATACGCCCCCCTTGATGTGGACCGTCTTGTTGTAAAATGCGCAGAGCAGTAAATTCGAAGGAGGTCCATCTCCATGGAAAAAGCGAGAATACTCTGGGTGGATGAAAACTTGGACTCTTCTCTTCGTTATCACTACATGTGCTTGGAGACGGGAGGCTTTGAACTTGACAAAGCGCGAACCATGCGTGAAGCCCTTGACCTCTATACGAAGAAACACTACGATTTAGTCATCTTAGACTTGCTAATGCCTGGGGGAGATGTTTTTACAAGAGAAGAAACAAAGGACGGTGCTAATAGCGGAATGCTTTTATTCAAGAAATTGAAGGCGATCAAGAAAGACGTTCCTTTCATTATCTTTTCAGCTATAGTTGACGAAGAAGTTGGACGGGAAACAATTACAGAAATTGGCAAGGAGGTAGATGGAATTCTTGCGAAGTCGATTTACTCTGGGCCCGAGGTGCTATTAGCGCGAGTGCAGCAAGTAATAGCCAGACCAAGTCCTGGAAGACCTTCTTTGTAAAAGGACTCTCTCACATGATTCCCTCGTTTGGAGCTTTGTTCAAACTAGTATTATCTCATTCCGCACGACTGCGGATTGCAATGCTGGTATGAACTGATCCAACCAAAGTAAACACCATGGATACATCGGCAAGACAGGAATTCTCAATAATTGAGGATATTCGAGATCTCATTTATGTACACGATCTCGAGGGGAAGATCGTTTTCGTCAATAATAGGATCGAGAAGCTAACCGGTTTTGCCCGTGAGGAGCTCATTGGCAAGTCATATCGCGAAGTTGTTGATAAACAAGACTGGGATAAAGTCGAATCTCGCCTGCGCAAAACGAACCAAGAGATCGACCCTTACATCATACATCTGATACAAAAGGGAGGAGGCACGATAGAGGTTGAAGTTTCACCCCAACTTGTGCGTGACAAGAGAACAAACAAAGGCGTAGTTTTCGGGATTGGAAGAAACCCCACCGATTCTACGAGGCGGAGAGAAAGAGATAAGAAGAAGCAAGCTTATAGTCGCACGATTTCTACACACGAAATGTACTATATTCTTACTTCAATCGCAGGTATATGCTGGTATCTGGAAAACTGGGCAAAGAACAACCAAGATTCAATGGAGAAGCTTATAACTCAGTTTGTCAAGTACGAGGATAGAAAGAAGACGATGCTTGACGAAATGAGAAAGGAAACGAAAGACGTTCTCGACAAGGTGGGAGACAACAAAAGTCTAGCAGAACTAATTGAGCTCTTGCATAAGAGTACGGAGTTGCTCATTTACGATGCAGATGATGTTGAGTGGAAATACGAGCGGACACTATTGTACAAAGATATAATCATACCTGTTACTGCTATGATACGGAACGCAAGATTTCGGAATGAAGTGACTTTTGACTACGACGTAGATATCAAATCATTGGAAGAAATATATGTGGACAAGGGCAGGTTCAGAATGGTGTTTTTCAACGTTCTCTTGAACGCGACGAAGTACTGTGATCCCGAAAGACGTAACCCAGAGTGGCCTGCCGATATTTTGGTGAGAGTCACAACGCCTAAAGCGGCTTTCTTTCAGATTCATGTCATGGATTACGGACTCGCCATTCCCGAGGATGAAAAAGAGAAAGTCTTCGACCCGGAATTTAGAACGGAAGTGGCGCGAGAGCGCGACGTTGTTGGAAAGGGGTTTGGATTGTATATCGCAAGAAAGATTGTCACCCATTTTGGGGGCCGCATATATGTATCGCAATGTACGGAACCGACCATCTTAACGATAGAGTTGCCCCGGAAACTCTTTTCCCCAAGCTGGTTCTCAAAGTAAAGTGGGCAAATCGAGGATAATTTGTGAGTTAAGGAATAGCTGGAAACTAAGCAGACGCTCTAGAAGATCCACAGCCTTTCTACCCTATCCGACTTCCTGCCGAAAACTGTCTACGAATTCTCAAGGACCAAGCCTCTCTCGGCTGAACATCTTGGCCTCGGCGGGCACGATAATCAGCTCTTTCCTGTTCTTGCCCCGGATGATGATAAGCTCGACGGGCTCGCCGACAGGCCAGTCGGCAAGGAAGCGGTGAAGATCGTCAACGCTTTCAACCGCTTGGCCGTTGACGCCCACGATGAGGTCGCCCATCAGCATGTTTGCCTGTGCGGCAGGCCCTTTCGGGTCGACCGACACAACTTCGACCGCATGCTCTTTTGCGAGATGATGAAATCGCACCAGGCGGCGGTCGAGTGGCCGCTGCTGGCCCGCAATACCCAAGAATCCGCGCCGCACCCTGCCGTGCGTCAGTAGTTGCGAGACCACCCATTTCGTCGTGTTCGATGGGATAGAGAACCCGATTCCTTGAGCTATCGCAATGATTGCGGTGTTGATTCCGACGACCCGTCCGCGTGAATCCACGAGCGGCCCGCCCGAATTGCCCGGGTTCAGGGGAGCGGTGTGTTGAATGATATTCTCGATGAGCCTGCCTTCGCGGCTCCTGAGCGCCCTCCCGAGAGCGCTTACCACGCCCGTGGACACCGTGGATTGGAACCCGAACGGGTTGCCGATCGCTATCACGAGCTGGCCGACGCGCAGCGATGCCGACTCGCCGAGTGTGGCAAACGGGAGGCTCGATGCATTGGCGCGCACGAGCGCGAGGTCGGTGGCCGAGTCTGTTCCCACGAGCACCGTATCCAGATGCGTTCCATCCGGAAACGTGGCATTCAGCGCTTTTGCATTGTGCACCACATGGTCATTCGTGAGGATATATCCGTCGGGCGCGATCACGACGCCGGAGCCGGCCCCGATTTGCTCGGGCCTGTGAACGGTGGATTCTTGCCCGATGGAGATGCTCACGACGGCCGGCCCCACTGCCTCCACAACCGCGGTGACCGCCCGGGAATAGGCGTCGAGGAGTTCGACATCCGAAATCTCGCCTGCGCTGACCTCGCACGGCGCCTGGTCGCCCTCCCCGTTTGTCTCGTTACGGACCCATTTCAAAATGTCTTGGACATGCTCATCCATCTGCGTATCTCCAACTACATACTGCCATATTTAGTATCCTTGATAATCTCACGTGACGCTAGTGTTCCGCGCACCTTGCGCCGGTGGTTGACTAAGATTCTGTAATCTTGTATAATCTTTTTGCGCATTTGCCGTTGTATGGAAGAAAGGCGTGCGCGTAGTGAGATAGTAATCGCTGCTATCTCATGAAGCATTTCCTGCCGATAACAAGAGCTGCTGGTCGTATCCGAAGGCGATGCAGTGAGGAATATACGCTGGACACCCCCGAATGCTGGCGAGTTTGACTACCGGATGCGATGGACCTTTCACGACGGTTCATACTGCTTCCCTGCATATGCAGGGCCATAATCTTTCTCGCGGTTAAACGATTGGAACGAACGTCAGCGTCATTGCATGCTCGTGTGAGGACTTCACTCGAGAAGCGGTGAGCGGCTCATTGCTCGTTTGTACGAATTTGCGGCCTGTGAGCGAATAAGCCTTGTTCGCTGTCTCCGAAATGTCAAAATAGCCCCATGGTGTTAGGAGGGAGGAGAACCCGAACATGCCTCTCATATTCATTTCAAGTGAATCCAAAAATTCACGCAGGCAATTGGCCGAGGATTTGGCAAAGAAACTGGGATACGGATGTCTGTGCCGTGAAGATTTGATTGAGGAGGCCACCAAGGCAGGAATTCCGGTCGGAAAACTTGAAGTGGCGATGATCAAGTCGCCTGCCATGAGTGAGCGGCTGGCAAGGCAAAAGGAGCGCTATATCGCTTTTATCACCGCGGCGCTGTGCGAGCGTGCGATGGAGGGTAATTTCGTTTACCACGGTCGAGCCGGACATTTGCTCCTCCAGGGTATTTCCCACATTATCAAGGTTCGCCTCGTGGTTACCCAGGAAACCCGGATTGCAGAGGCAATGACACAGTTGAAACTCGGCCGGGATAAAGCCGTCGGGTATGTGAAGGACGTCGACGAGGACATAGAGAGATGGGTGCGTTATTTCTATGGGGTGAACCGCGACAAACCCGGCCAATATGACGTAGCTGTGAATCTCGAGAATATGAGTCTATCGAATGCCAGCGCCATGTTGTGCTATATGGCGGAATTGCCGGATTTCAGGCCGACTCCTGCCTCGCTCAGGGCATTGGAAAACCGCAGCCTTGAGGCGAGGGCACGAAAGAAATTGGCCCTGGACCCGCAAACCGAGAATACCGACCTTAAAGTCCGAGCCGAGAACGGAGTGGTCACAGTTACGTACATGCCGAGACAGCCCGGAGTGGCCCAAATAATTCCAGAGGTGTTGGCAGGTCTGGCTGGGTGCAAAGAAGTGATGTGCACCATGGCCACGACGAATATTTTATGGGTGCAGGAGAAATTCGACCCGCACTGCGAGGCCTTCCACCAACTCAATCAGATAGCCCAGAGATGGGATGCAGCAATCGAATTGGTTCGGTTTACTGTCCCTCCGGACCTGGAGAATGTGTTCGGAGGAACGTACGTTGAAGTTGACCAGAGCGCCGAACAAGCCTTGGCAGGCACAAGCAACCAGTTCACGGCAGAGCCGCCAAAGGCCGAATACAACGGAGGCATCGAGGACGACGTGGAATCCGATAAAGTCAAGGACGTGGGCGGTGTGTCGGACACAATTCAGGAGCTTGTGAATATCGGACGCTCCGGCGGCGCCCATACCATACGGGGGAACTTTCACACCTTGCTTTCAGTCATCCGGGGTGACGTGAAGTACAGCCTTATCGTGCTTGGGGACCTATTCCTCTCGAAGTCTCACGAAACCCAGGTGCGCCTGACGCGAGAACTCGGCGGTTACCTCGCAGAGCGCGTGGGGGTTCCCGTGATTACCTCGGATGAACTGCAAAAGAAATACCTTGTCGGCAAGAAACAATTCCTGAAGATGCTGCTCTACTCCGCCGCCGTGGCTGCCTTGTACCTCGTTATCTTTTTCGCTCAAGGACCTTTGCTGCCGTTTCTTGGTGACACCGAGCATATGCAACAGAGGATTATCCGCATGGTGGCAATCTTCCTGTTTATCCCGGTGGTTGCCTATCTCTACGGTACCGTGACGAGTCTGTTCCTGAAGTTTTTGAAATTTGAATGAGGATGACGCTGTGGGGAAATTGCCTTTCATAGGGGAGACTTAACATGGAGCACGTAGCGGGAGAATACTTCATTCACCTGGACTTGTATGTTGCACTTCAAGTGATTTTGCTCGGGTTCATCGGTGGAACCCTCAGCGGGTTCATAGGCAGCGGAGGCGCTTTCTTCATGACCCCCGGCATGATGAATCTGGGTGTGCAAGGAGTGGTTGCCGTTGGAAGCAACATTGCCCACAAGTTCGGAAAGGCGATGGTCGGCTCACGAAAGCACGGCGAGATGGGTAATGTGGACAAGAAGCTTGCCTTGTTCCTTGTTCTCACGTCGTATGCTGGGATCTGGCTGGCCGTATGGATAAACAGTAAGCTCTTCGCAGGCGGCGGGGGAGGCGAACATGGCGCGCCGAAGGGGGCGGGCGCCAATCTTTACATAAGCATTGTATTCATAACGATTCTGTCCGTCGTCGCCTTGTCAATGCTTCGTGATGTGATGAGGACGGCAAAGGATGAAGGAATGGGGCCGTCGAGAAAAATAAGCGAATTTCTCTCGCGGCTTCGCCTTCCCCCCATGATTTACTTTAAGGTTGCCGACGTGAAGGTGTCATTGTGGGTGCTCATGATGGTGGGGCTGGCTACCGGATATCTCGCCGGAACTATTGGAGTTGGAGGATTCATCGGCGTTCCCGCAATGATTTATGTGTTCGGGATACCCACTGCCGTGGCAGCCGGGACGGAACTCTATCTTGCCATGTTCATGGGAGCCTGGGGAGCAGTCAACTATGCGTGGCAAGGATTCGTGGACATACGACTAACCATGCTTATGTACTTGGGTTCTCTCTTGGGAATCTACATCGGAGCGTACGGCGTCAAAGTCGTCAATGAGGTGTACATCCGACTGGTGACGGGACTCATCATTATTATATGCGCACTCAGCCGCGGAGTTGCCATTCCGATGTACCTCCGCCAACTGGGCTACGTCAATATGGACCCCGCCTTTGACACGTATTTCAACGGCGCAAGCAAGGTCCTTCTCTTTTTGGCTGGGTTCGGCGGGGTGGCAGTCATATTGTTTCATGTCTTCCGCGCCCATAGGAGGAGGCGAAGTATTCAGGTGGTCATGGAGTACGCGAAGACATAACGAGTCAGCAAGGTTTGCCGAGCACTATGTGGCGCCATGAAGATGCACCCTGATGCAAAGGGAGGAACCATGACGGCTAAGTTAAACGTGATAATCATCGACGATGAACCCATTGTCGGAAAACGGTTGAAACCTGCGCTCGATAAGATTGGATGCGACGTTGAATTTTTTACCAATCCCCTCGAAGCCGTTGCGCGCCTCGAGGAAAAAGAGTTCAACATTGTCGTCGCCGATATTCGCATGGAGGGGATGGACGGAATCGAATTGCTCGAGCGCGTCCAGGCCAAGTACCCGCGCACAAAGGTTATCATGATCACCGGATACGCAACGCTGGAGATGGCACGAGAGGCGCAGGCCAAAGGCGCATTTGATTTCATCGCGAAACCCTTCAAACCGGCGGACCTGCGGGAAATAATTGCGAAGGCAGCCGAGTCCCTCGGCGTGTCCGACATTCGATAGCACGCGAGAACCGAGAAACCTCACTCCTGATCGGCAAAGCCGAGGGCTGATCGTCGGAACGGACTCAATAGCGTATTGCTGTTCGCTCATCATCTCTTTTCCATGGTATCTTGCACAATTCGTCCGGACGTAAGCGCAATCTTCGTGAACCTGAGAACTCGACGCTTCCGGATACTTACCGTTGCCCATCATGACTGCGAAATGGGCATGTTAAGCCTGCAACGTGTTTGACGATTGAAAAGAAAATGTATTATTCTATCTTAGAGATGGGGAATGGAAATCACGAGGGTCTGAAAAATGTCCATAGTAACGGTTTCTCGGCGTACCTATAGCAGGGGCAAGGAAATTGCGGAAAAAGTTGCAGAGGTCTTGGGATACGAATGCGTCGGTCGTGAAGTCCTCCTGTTGGCCTCCAAGGAATATGGAATCCCCGAAGAACGGCTCTACAAGGCCACCCATGAAGCTCCCTCGTTTCTCGGTATCACCCCAAATGCAAGGAAACGGTACATCGCTTATGTAAAGGCGGCGTTCGCAGCGTATATGCTGAAGGACAACGTGGTCTATCACGGACCTGCCGGAGAATTGCTTATCCAGGGAGTATCCCATCTGCTCAGGGTGAGAATTAATGCGGACCTGGAAGACCGGGTTGCCTTGAGAATGGAGCGGGATAAAATTACGGAAAAAGAAGCGCGCAAGAAGATTCTTCGAGACGATGACAAGCACGGCAAATTAATGAAATGGGTTTATGGGAGAGACGATACCGATGCCGGCCTCTATGACCTCGTAATAAACGTCAGTCAAATCGGGGTCGACAAGGCAGTGGAAATCGTTACCAGTACCGTGAAACTGAAGAAATTCCAGCCGATGGCTTACTCTATCCGGCTCTTGAAAAATATAGAGCTTTCATGCAGGATTGCCGCACATCTTATCGACCTTGACCCTGATATCAGGGTGCGGTCCGAAAGCGGAAACGTCCACGTCTATGCAAAGGCCTCCGGCCGCGGAATGAAGAGAACTCCGGAGATAATCAAGGAAAGAGCGATGAAATTGCCGGGAGTCAAGAGTGTCGAAGTGCATATGTCAGAAGACCTCTTTGAGCGAATTGCCGGTGAGATGCGGTAACCGGCGCGATGCTGCGTGACGGTGTGCGGCTCCATTGTTCATGACCACAGACAATCCAGCGCGGCACACACGATAGGAGGGAGACAATGTCAGAGCAATTAAAGCTCCTCCTGCTTGACGACGAACCCATCGTTGGCAAGAGGCTCAAGCCGGCTCTCACCAAGGTGGGTTGCAAAGTGGAGGTTTT
>QZKI01000064.1 GCA_003598055.1 Candidatus Abyssobacteria bacterium SURF_17
ACTCATGGCTTTCTCCTCAAGCAATTCGAGTTCGAAACGGACAGGGATAGACTGCATTGGGCGCGGGTGACAATGCTTGGGTATGCGTTGGGGATGGGAACGCTGGTGTTCATATGGGCAAGCCAGCTTTTCGGACCAACGGGTGGACTGCTCGCACTGGGGCTGTATTGTTTCAATTCCAACGTTCTCGGCCATGCCTCCCTGATTACTACCGATATCATATATGCGTGTTTCAGCCTTTTCCTGCTCTACTTTTTCTGGCGTTTCATGAGTGGAGGGGATTGGCGATGGGTTGTGGCTGCAGGAGTAAGTCTCGGCCTGGCTCTCTTGTCAAAATACTCGGGAGTGCTTTGGTTCCTCGTACTTCCCGTGGTGGGAGCGGTATTGCTCATGCTGGACTCCCGCAGGGACGGTCAAGAGGTAGCTGCCGACGCTTCGTTTCGTCCATGGGGTCGCTTTCTCGTTGCCCTTGTTCTGATTTTCTTTCTTGCCCTGCTCGTGCTGAATGCCGGTTACGGGTTCAGAGAGACGCTGGCGCCGATTCGAACAGGCCATTATCAGAGTCGTCTGCTGTCCGCGCTCTCTGACAATGCGCTCACTTCATGGATTCCGTTGCCGATACCGGCTCCTTTCATGCAAGGGTTCGAATCTCAGAAATATATTTCCGAGGTTGGACATCCTGCGTTTCTGGCAGGCATGCATTCCACGCAAGGATGGTGGTATTACTATCTGGCGTGCTTCGTTCTGAAGATGCCTGCTGCTTTTTGGCCAATACTAGGATGTGCCGCGGTCGGGCTTGTAAGGGAGAAGGACCGAAAACGCAGAAGCGCGGTGGTACTCCTCTTGATTTCCTCGTTAGCGACAATCGCAGCTAACAGTTTCTTGAGCAATAGCCACGCTGGATTCCGCTATGTATTCGCGTCTGTTCCGCCACTTTTCGTGCTGGGCGGGGCCGCTGTGAAGAGTGTGTCCTCGCGATGGGGAAAGCGCGCGCTTTTCACACTGGCCGTCCTGTATGTCGCATCCGCGCTTTGGGTTCATCCCCATCACCTGGCGTATTTCAGCGAACTCGTTGGCGGGCCGAAAAACGGCTATAAGTGGCTTTCCGACTCGAACCTTGACTGGGGCCAAGACCTCGATCATGCCCGCGAATATGTCCGCACATCCACGGCGCCCATCACGGTGAATCCGGGCATGATGCCCGTTTCCGGTCGGATTCTCATCAATGCGACAACTCTCCAGGACTGCTTTGTCATGTATGACATACACGGCTGGCTTCGGCCATTCAAACCCATAGATTATGTTGGGTACTCCTGGCTCGTCTTCGACATAACCAAAGAAAGCATTAAGAATCGCAAGCGATCACCGGACGACTTGCCGGATGAATGCTACCTCGCCTCATTTGAATACGAACGAGACCGTCTTCAAGAAACGGTGAACCTTACAAAAGCGGCGCTCAAGACAAGACCCAGCCTGCCGGAAGCCTTGTACCTGCTCGGACTGGCGCACCTGGGACTGGGCGACCTCGATGAAGCAATTGTTGCTTTCGAAGCGATTCCCGTTTCGCACCCCTTCTACGTAGACGCCCGGCAGAACCTTTCGTTCATCACTGCTCTCATGGGAGATAAAGCCCGAAGCGAGGCCTATCGCAAACAAGCAAGAATAGAAGCAACGCTTCGGACCTATTCGCAGAGACCGACAGTGGACGTCTCGAGGTATTCTGACTCGCTGGTTCGAGCCCCCCGCGACTGGAAGCTCCACAATAACCTCGGCGTGGCCTTCTGGGCGAAAGGAAGACTCAGTGAGGCAGAGGCTCACCTTCGGTTGGCGGCTGAGATTCAGCCGAAATTCGTCGAATCATTGGCGAATCTGGCAATCGTGCTCGAGGAGCAAGCTCGCTTCGATGAAGCGCTGGAGGCGCTCGGTAAATACCATGCCGACCTACTCCATGTGGATACCATGCCCTATCGTGACTACAGGGTCTATTACCAGGATACGCGCGTGATGCTTGGTGATACGCTCGAGATTTATCCTCAGGCAGACGAACACGTGCTCCGGCTGAAGGCACAACTGCAAAAGAACCCGAATGACGTATGGTTGCTGAATCAGCTCAGCGCGGCTCTTACAGTCAAGGGGCGGTTCGGGGAAGCCTATGATAGTCTTTCAAGGGCCATCGCACTCGCTCCCGCATCGAGCGCGTTGTATACAAACCTCGCCCTGCTGTATACTGAAAAGAAGATGTTCTCGCATGCGGTCACTGCATGCAAGCAAGCGCTTGAGCTGGACCCAGGAAGCCCGGCGGCGATACAAGTGCTTTCTTCCGTTCAGAAGAGAGCGGCCGATTGAACGAAGCCGCGGGCGGACAGCGCCCGTCTCCAACAGCCTGAGCCGAAGGCCGGCAACTGCCGGGGAGAAACTTGATTTCTGCGAGCGAAAAAAGACCCTATCTTCCTGCATGGTCAAGCACCCCATTGTTCATATTCATCCTCGCCGCCGCTACCCTGCTCGCCTACTCGAACAACTTCGCAGCCGAATTTGTGTACGACGACTACCTCTTCATCATTGACAATCCGGCCGTCCAAAGCCCTTCGAGGCCGGCTCGTTTTTTCCTCGAGAGGGAGTCGTTTTCGAGCGGTGGATACGAAGTGATATATCGTCCGCTGGCGGCGCTGAGCTTCGCCGTCAATTATCAATTGAGCGGACACAATCCCGAGAGCTACCACGCGGTCAACATCCTGTGGCATATGGCCTGCGGCATACTGTTATTTGTTCTCATGCGCTTCACATTCGCTGATGCCATATTTGCCTTCTTTGTCTCGCTCCTCTTCGTGCTCCATCCTGTGCAGACCGAGGCCGTTTCGTGGATATCCGGTCGTGGCAACCCCATGTTCCTTTCCTTTTTGCTGCTCACACTCATATGCTATGGGAAGTGGTTGGCCGAATCGCCGCATAAGGGGCTTTATTATGCACTGGCCCTCATTTTTTCGGCGCTTTCGCTCCTGTCAAAGGAAATGGCCGTTGTCATACCGGTGTTGATGATCGTGTACGATGTCTCTCTCAATCCGCCCGCGAGACGAGAAGCGTGGAAGAAGCTGTTGTTCGGAGTAATGCCCTTCGTGGGGTTATCGCTTGTTTACATCCTCCTTCGCCATCTGATTCTTGGAGAGACGAAACAGATAGAGTACTGGGGCGGAAGCATGTCCGCCGCCCTCCTCACGACTTCGAAGGGGTTCATCTCTTACATTCGCCTCATGTTCTTCCCAAGATCGTTGACAGTCGAGTATATTGTCCCTGTAGCGGATTCGATTCTCGACGCTCGGGTCTTGATTTCTCTGCTTGTTCTGGCGGCCGTCGCAGCCGTCTGTATTGTGAGCTACCGACGAGCGCCGATTCTGTGCTTCGGCATTGCGTGGTTCTTCGTCTCGCTTCTGCCAGTATCGAACATTGTGCCGCTGAGGGCAATCATGAACGAGCGTTTTCTCTACCTGCCGTCGATAGGTTTCTGCTGCATCCTGGCGTCTCCCATCCGAAGAGAGGCATCCATTGCCCGTCGTGGTGTCGCCTACGGCGCAATGGCGGCCCTTCTTATCGTATCGCTATGCTATGCAACACTTACGTTCGACAGGAACAAGGATTGGCGCACCTCGTTCGCATTGTGGACCGCTTCGGTGGCGACATCGCCCGAGGGGTCCACATCGCAATACAATCTCGGGTTGGAGCTCTACAATCGGGGTCGCTACGTGGAGGCCATCGAGCATCTCAGGATGGCGTGTCAGCTCCAAAAAGATTTTCCACTCGCTCATGGGGTGCTGGGCAATGCTTACATTGCCATCGGCGATTATAATGCCGCCATTCTGGAATATGAGATCGGCCTCCAACAAGCGCCAGAGGACGAGCGCCTGCGGCACAATCTCGCAATGGCATGGTTTGAGAAAGGCAAGGCCCACGAAGAGCGGGATGAGGTCCCAATGGCGATTCGCTCTTTTCAAAACGCGCTTCAATACGAGCCGGACTTCAAGGACGCCACCAAAGCCATCAGAAATCTGCGCTCAAGAACTGAACGGAACCGAACGAATGAAATTGGCCGGAACAGACAGGGAACAACGTGATGAAACTGTCAGTCGTCATGCCGGTATATAACGAAGAACAAACGGTCCAGGAGATCGTGAGGAAGGTCTTGGCCGTTGAAATCGAGAAAGAAATCATCATCGTCGACGACGGCAGCAAAGATAGAACTCGCCACATTCTCAAGGAAGAATTCTCCGGCCAGCCCGGCATAAGGGTCATCCTTCACGAGAAAAACGCCGGAAAGGGTGCGGCCGTGAGGACCGGCATCGCAAACGCCTCCGGAGACATAATCCTCATTCAGGATGCCGACCTCGAATATGACCCCAACGATTATCACGAACTCGTGAAGCCCATCACAGAGGGCAGGGCGGAGGTTGTGTACGGTTCAAGGGTGAAGGGAACGAGTTTTCGACACAAGTACACCCTCAACCTCTTCGCTGCGCGGCTCCTCAGCGTGATGTCGAACCTGCTTTTCGGCCTCAACATAACGGATGAGCCCACCTGTTACAAGGTCTTTAAGGCCGAAGTCATCAAAGCAATCGAATTCAGAGGAAATGGTTTCGAGTGGGAGCCGGAAGTCACCGCAAAACTGGGGAAACGAGGCGTAAGGATTTACGAAGTCCCTATAAGCTATTATTCCCGCACGATTAAGGAAGGCAAAAAGATAAAGTGGGTCGACGGCGTTAAGGCCATCTGGACACTCATAAAATATCGGTTCGTTGACTGATACTGTCGAAGCATGACGTCTTCGCTCGTTTCCAAAGGTTTATGCGCTTGAAATCGCCCTGCGACCGGGTCTTTCCATGAACACAACCACAGGAAGCGCACGGCTCGGGCCTTCGGGCCTCTACTCGTTTCTCAAATGGATTCCTGTCGTCGCGCTCATAATCCTCGGCCTGTCGCTCTTCTCAAATACCATTATTGACACCGACATCTGGTGGCATCTGAGCGCGGGGAGATACATCTTTCAAACCCATACGATACCCCATGCAGACATATTCACGTATCCCTCAGCGGGACATGAGTGGATTGACCTTCATTGGCTGTTTCAGGTAATCCTCTACGGCGTGCACAGCGCATGGGGCTCGTACGGTATTTCGATCCTCTTCATTCTCATCTTTTCGGCGACATTCTTGACTCTCTGGGGTGCATGTCGACCAGTGAAATACCGGCTGGCGGCCTTCTTGCTCTTCTGGCTCGCCCTCATGGCGTGCAGCTCGCGATTTCTCCCGCGGCCCGAGGCCTTTACGTATCTCATGATTTCGCTTTACGTGCTGTTGCTTCATGGATTCGAGCGCGGGCATTGCAAACAAGCGGTGTTCCTGCTCGTGCCGCTTCAAGTTGTATGGACGAATATGCAGGGGCTCTTCATACTCGGGCCGTTCCTCATATTCGCGTTCCTGTTTCCGATGGTCGTCATGCCTTTTGGCGCACGTGTCCTCAAGCGCGAGTGGTCGCGCCCACAGCCGGATAGTGTGAAGAGGCTCGCAGCCGTTTTTCTCGGCTCAATCGTTGCATGTCTCATCAATCCATATGGCATTCAGGGATTTCTCTTCCCGTTTACGTTATTCACGCGAGCAGGTGGGCTGGAGAACATGTTCGCGCGCTCGATCGCCGAGCTTCAACCGCCGTTCTCCGGTTACAACCTCACAACTCCGCTGAAGTATTTCGGTGTATTCCTTGCTTTGTCCGCGGCAGCGCTGGTGCTCGACTTCAAGAATCTGAAGGTCTCGCACATCATCATCTTCGCCGGGACAGCGTACCTTGCGCTCAACGCACGACGCAACGTGCCCATCTTTGTGATTGCGTTCTTGCCACTCGCCGTCTTTCATGCGGGAAACCTGCTTGAACGGGTCGAACAGGGTTGGAACGGAAAATTTCGCTCCGTGATGAAGGCGATTGGCGTCGCCTGCGCCATCCTGCTTGCATTGGTTTCCGCCTTCTATGCCTTCAGCGTTCTCACCAACAGGTATTACATCTCTGATAAGCGCGCCGAACGGTTTGGTTTTGGCTTCAAGGAACAGATGTTCCCGAACGGCTCGTTCGTCTTCCTGAAGGAGAAAGAGGTGCGAGGGCCGCTTTTTAACAACGTCGATATTGGCGGCTTCTTCATCTGGAAAATGTATCCCGATGAAAAAGCATTCATAGACGCGCGGTTGGAAGCGAATTCGGCCGAGGTCTTTGCCGAGTACTTTCAGGCAATGTCCGACCCGCAAGCCTTTGAGGCGCTTTCGCAGAAATACGGCTTCAATGCCATTGTGCTCTCGCATGGCTCGGGCGACGCCCTGTTCCTCATGCCCGATCTCTATTCCTCGCCCCGATGGACACTCGTATACCTCGACCCACTTGCCGCCGTGTTCGCGCGGAACCGTCCGGAGAACGCGACACTCATCGCGGAAAACAGGGTCAATGTTGCGCTTAACCACATTCCCTTCCTCTCGCCGAATGATACCTTAAACGCTAGCAGTTCCAAGATGTTGCAGGGGATTCTTGATACAGTGGCGGCGGTACCGCCTTCCGATGCCGAGGCACAGAATCGGTTTGCGCTCGGGCTCCTCTTGTTGGTGATGGGACAGCCTGAGCGCGCAATCGCATACTTCAAGGCCGGTCTCGAACTTATGCCCTCTTCGCCCGAGGGACACTATAATTTGGGACTCGCATACGACCGCATGGGGCAAACAGAGATGGCCGTCGAATCGTACAGAAAATCACTGGAGCTGGATACCGAGCACACCTTCGCTCACGTCAATTTGGGGAGAATCTATGATGAGCGCGGACTGAAGAAGGAGGCCGAAAAGGAATATCGGCTAGCAATTAAATACGGCGGCGAAATGCCCGTCCCGCTTTTCAATCTCGGCGCTCTCTCCTACGAAGGCGGCGACCGTGACGCCGCACGCAACTACTGGCAGCGTGCCCTGAAGGCCGACCCGTCATTCACACCCGCCCGCGAGGCTCTCAATCAATTGGAATCACCAAGCCCATCATCGCATTGAACCTTGATATGGCACGCGGAGCAGCGCGGCATAGCCGCAACCAAAGAATGTCATTGCGAGGAGCGTAGCGACGAGCAATCTCTCTTCCACGTGGAGATTGCTTCGCTCCGCTCGCAATGACCTCGCCCTGGAAATTCTGACAGGAGACTCAGCATTTTAGGACTGCGCAGCACGGGGGAACACGGGGAATAGTCGAGGCGAACGGGGTAATCCCCCTCTTGAGACTGTCCCCCAATTCGGAATATTCTTGTAGGGGCGGGCCGTGCCCGTGTAGCCGCCAAAATCCCCATTTTCTCTGCGGGCGAACACGAGGTTCGCCCCTACAGGTAGCATTTGATAATTGCGGGACAGTTTCTGAAGGGGGATTGTGCTTCTGTTTCCCCTTTCGTCTTGTTCCTCTTATCTACTACTCTTTGCGCCCTTTGCGCTTTTGCGGTGAAAGAACTGTTTTGGACAGCAGTCGTGTGATTACAGGAATGTCTAAGGGAAGTGTCTTTGACGTTTCTGCAAGGGGTTGTTCACGTCTTTGGCTCTGTAGGGGCGTTCGCGAACGCCCCCACAGAATGAGGGAAATGCATTGCCGAATTCAGAAATGTGGAGGCAAAGCCGCTATTGCATTTTCGCGTTAAATTTGCTTATTCGCCCAAGACCACGAGCGCATCCACGGCAACCGGCTTGTTACCGGAAATGATGAGAGGATTGACATCTATCTCTTTGACCGCATCGTTCTCCATACCGATGTTCCCGATGGCGATGAGAATCTTCGCAAGCGCCTTGCGGTCAACGGGTGGCTCGCCGCGGAACGCATCCAGAATCTTGTTCCCGGGCAACTCCTCCATCATTTCCAGTGCGTCCCGCTCTTCGAGCGGCGCAATGCGGAAAACAACCTGCTTCAATACCTCGACAAAAATGCCGCCGAGCCCGAGCATCGCGCACGGGCCAAACTGCTGATCCCGCGTCAATCCCACAACAAGCTCGCGACTGCCGGGAACCATTTCCTGAACCAGAATGCCGTCCATAGGCTCGCCGGCCCGCTTCGTGATGGCATCAAACGCTTCCGCCACCTCTTTATCATCCCGCAGCTTGAGTGCGACAAGCTGTCGCTCCGTCTTGTGGGTGAGTGCGGGGGAGCACCCCTTCAACACCACCGGATATCCCAGCTTCTTCGCAAATTCAACCGCTTGCTTCGCGTCCTTCGCCAGAAACTCGCGTGTGACGGGTATCTTATACGCGCTCAAGAGCTGCTTGGACTGATATTCCGAAAGCGTCCGCTGTCCTGCCTTCAAGGCTTGAGTAATCATCTCCATAAGCTCGTTGCTCCTTGTGGTTACGCCGTCGATTATCTGCCGTATCTGTGAGAATGCGCGGCGGTCACTTCGCATTCGGGGTTGAAAGACCAGCCGCTCCAATGCGGGCGTCATTATATCATTATTCCCCCAATTTCTCAAAATCGGCATGACGAAAGACGAACAATGGACCTTCACCACTAAGACAGAAAGACACCAAGGGGAATATGAGAAAACGTCCTCTTGAAATTGTCCCTTAATTCTGTAGGTGCGAATTCATTCGCATTAGAATAACGAAGCAGACCCAAGAAACCATGCGAATGAATTCGCACCTACAGATGGATATCTCCAATAGTGAATTCTGGTATGGTCGCTCTTGGTGTCTTCGTGCCTTGGTGGTTAAGACTCCGCTTCAAATCCGCGGGTTCCTTTCGATCTTTGGTTGCGACAATGTCGCGCTGTGGTATAATTTGAGAGACCCGATATTTCGTAAGGGCACGGCGCGCCGTGCCCGCTGGTCTCCAGAGGAGGTAAGCGTCACAATGACCGCACAAAATTCACTCCCCAGTTTCGAGGAAGCAGCTCGATTTCACGGACACATTTGCCCCGGACTCGCTATTGGCTACCGCGTGGCCACCACCGCCATGCACCTGCTCGGCGTAGCCCGCCCACACGACGAAGAACTGGTCGCCGTCGTCGAGAATGACACGTGCGCCGTCGATGCAATTCAAGTGGTCACCGGCTGCACATTCGGCAAAGGGAATCTTGTCTTCAAAGATTACGGCAAAGGCGGGTTCAGCTTCTTTTCGCGAGACCGCGGAAAGGCAATCCGGGTCAGATACCGAGAATTTCCGTTCCTGCCCGATGCCGAAGGCGAAAGAATGGAACAACTCAAGCGGAAAGTTCATTTCGAAAACTCAGCCACCGAAGCGGAGCGGCAGGAATACGGAAAACTGCGCGAAAAACTCATCCAGCACATCCTCTCCGGCAGTGCCGAAGACTTTCTCGCCTGGCGTCCCGTTTCCGAGGAACCGCCCAGTCCCGCCAGAATACGCCCGAGCATCACGTGCGAAAACTGTGGCGAACAGGTTATGCAAACCCGCATCCGAAAAGTCGGCGGCCAAAACCTCTGCATCCCGTGTTCCGAATCCCCCTCTTGAATCTGTCCCACAATTCGGAATATTCTTGTAGGGGCGGCCGCACAATTGCGGGACAGTCTCTCTTTCCCCCTTTAGAAAAGGGGGATGAGGGGAATTTGCGGAAATGAATGTGTCCCACGATTGGGAACGCAATGTAGGGGCACGGCGCGCCGTGCCCGTGGAGCCCGAAGAATCGCCGTTTTTTGTAAGGGCGCAGCATGCTGCGCCCTTACAAGCGCAACCATGGGACAGATTCATGAAGGGGGATTTGGGGATTTGGAAAAATGGAGAACTAAACGGCGAATCATAGGCGTAGCGTCAAGAGAGAAACCGCGCACGGGCCGTCCCTGGGGAAACGCTGACTTTATGGAGAAGGCGGAGGAAGTGACAGGTCGCTGGCTGAAACCCCGGCGAGCCGGCCGCCCGAAAAAGAAGAAAAAATAAGTATTATGTCCCCGGAATATGCGCCGGAATATGCGGAATATGCCTTTCACGGACCCCGAGCGGGCGTTCTTGGATTTACTGCTGGATCGAGGGATGATCAACCCCACGCTCTTGACCGCCGACGAATCTCTTTAGCGACGCATACAATCCCAGCCGCTTCTCGAATGGAAGGCGCTCAACGTGAGGCGTCCTAAGGGATTGTCTTGACGAACCCCGCGCGCATCAAGCCGCTGTTCGGCTGGCATTGATAAAGGAGGTATAGGCATGGACATGTGGAAGTTCTTTGACATCACGCATCGGGAGCACATTCTCTGCAATCCGACGAGTCTTGAGAAACTTGAACAGCTTATCACACTTCTGCCTCTGAAACCTGGAGCACGCGTGCTTGATATCGCCACTGGAAAGGGCGAGTTTCTCATCAGGCTTGCAGAGCGGTACCGACAAATGACAGGGACAGGAGTTGAATTCTCTCCCTACTGCATTGCTGATGCCCACAAGAAGCATCAAGAACGTGTTCCGGATGCCCAACTCCATTTCTTGGAGATGGACGGGGCCAAGTATGTCCCAGAGACCTTAGAGAGCTTTGATCTGGTAGCCTGCATCGGTGCGAGTTGGATTTATGGCGGGCATCGAGGGACGTTGAACGCGCTGCAGAAGATGGCAGCCCCAGAAAGTTGGATCGTTGTGGGAGAGCCGTACTGGCGGCATGAACCGGAAAGAGAGTATTTAGAAGCGATCGGAGTGACAGGGAACGACTTCGGAACACATTATCAGAATGTAGAGGTCGGGCGAGAGCACGGATTGGAGGCGGTCTACACACTCGTAAGCAGCCAGGATGACTGGGATAGATATGAAGGGTTACAGTGGTATGCTGCGGAAACCTGGGCGAGTGATCATCGGGATGATCCAGATGTGGAGACCGTGCTGAAGCGAGTGCGCGAGAGTAAGACAGCGTATCTGAGGTGGGGACGAGAAACGCTGGGGTGGGCTATTTATGTGTTCAAGAAAGGGGGGTATAGCACAGTTTCAGTTGGCTAACGCGCCTTATTGGGCATGCCCATGATGAGCCAGATGAAAAAGAATATTCCGGAATATTTTCAATATTTTCCGGAATATTTTGTTCGTAAGTATCTTAAGGGTGTTATGAAGAACAATATATGAGAGACAATTATGACAAAGAGATTCCTGATATTCTTCTTCTGCAGCGTCCTTACTTCGATTCTTGTCAGCTGTGCATCTTCACCGGCTGCGGAACCACATTCCACTGATGTTCAGAGCTTTACTGGAAGTGTGTCAGTCGAGTTTTCTGAGCCGGAGGCGACGTATCTCCACACCACTCTCGATCTGATGACTGGCTTAGGATTCAGGGTCAGGGACACATTCTCTTTTCAGCGCAATTTGGATGATTATTATACGAATGGCAAGAGGTATGATGGGCCAAGACAATTCAAGATACAATGGGTTAGTACAACTGATTTTTCCCGAGTTCAAGCCAAGTTAGCTTATACGATCCCACGTTTTGCCTCGTCAGCCTACGATGGTTATACGATTACCGTTGCGTCGCGCCTGAAGCTTCTGGGCAGAGATGATGCCATCATCCACGAGTGCGTACACTTCCTTCAGCATGTTACCGCTGAAGAAGAGAGCAGCTACGTCGACTATAACGGAAACAACTATCGTGAGTACGTGTCTCAACGGACAGAGCTTGAGGCGCATCTTGTTCAGATCGCCTACATCATTGAAGCGGAATCGAAATGGCTCGAACAGAAACTCGACCAGGGCCAGCGGGCGCGTGTGAGAGAGATGATTGATCGCTTTCGAAAGACCCACAATACAAATGTTGGCCTCACGATTATCCTGATATGCAAAGAGACGGGTTTGATCTGAGAAAGACTAGAAGCTGTAAACTTGAATATTCCGGGGACATAATACCTATTTTCGACGGCGTGATGGCCCGCATGACAGATTGTTGGCATGGCTCGAATGTCAAGGGTAGTGCTACCGGGATATCTGCATCACATTACCTTACAAGGAAGGGTCCATAAGACAGACCCGATCCTCTCGGCCCTATTCGAAATTGTAGTGTTTCCGCACAGGCTTCGACACTTTCCACACGCAATCCATCCCTTTCGGGAACGTCACGAAATCGCCCGGGCCGAACTCGACTGGCTTACCGCTTTTCGGCTCGACTCTGACCTTTCCCTCGAGGATATAGCATTTCTCGGTCTCTTCATAATGCCAGTCGAAAGTAGACACTTCCTTCTCCCAAATCGGCCACGATAGCACGCCCATTTTCTTGAGTTCTTCCTGATTCTTCTTTTCAATCCTTATTTCTTTCATCTCGCATGCTCCTTATCTCTGTAGGGGCGAACCTTGTGTT
>QZKI01000115.1 GCA_003598055.1 Candidatus Abyssobacteria bacterium SURF_17
TTTCGGCAGTCACGACGATAGCCGCAACAGCGTTCTTCCCGCGTTCTCGACCGAGGTTCGTGGCTTTCTTGTCCTCGGCACACTTGTTGCTCAGACTAAGCGCAGAATTCATGTGCGAAGGCACGCAAGTGGTGTGTTTGTTCAGGAGCGAGAATGTCCTGGATTTTTGCGACGGGCGCGCAGATTCCGCCTGCGTCGCTGGAATGAGGAGAGTGACATGAATCGCGAGTGTATTTGTGAGAAAGAAGGCGTGGTGGATGAATTTACGGAGGAACAGTGGAGGCAAGTCGACGCCATTATAGCGAAATACCGGACCAAGCCCGGCTCGCTAATTCCTGTCCTTGAGGAAGTGCAAGGAATTACGGGGTACCTGCCGGAGCCGGTACAGCGCCGTGTGGCATTCGGACTGGGGCTGCCACTGAGTCAAGTGTATGGGGTCGTCACGTTCTACTCGTTCTTTACGATGACGCCCCGAGGGAAACATCAGGTGCGCGTGTGTTTGGGAACAGCATGTCATGTGAGAGGGTCAAAGCGAATACTGGAGGAACTGGAACACAAATTGGGGATTGAGCCTGGCGAGTGTACCGAGGACAGAAAGTACAGCCTCGACATCGTCCGGTGCGTGGGAGCATGCGGACTCGCCCCTGTGATGGTTGTTGACGAAGACACCCATAGGCAGGTGAAGGTAGCAAAACTCGACCAGATAATGCAGAAATACAACGGGTCCGAGAACCCTGAGGAGTAGATACTATGGCCAGAAGGATTCTGACAGCAGACGACTTGAAGGCCATTCAGAAAAACGTGGCAAAGGAACGTGAGAAATACCGTCTCCATGCCATGCTGTGCGGCGGCACGGGATGCCACGCGGGCGGGGGCAAGGCGGTTCTTGCTGCACTGAAGGACGAGGTTAACAAACGCGGCCTTTCGAGCGATGTACGTGTTGTCGAGACCGGCTGCAATGGATTCTGTGCCTTGGGGCCGGTGATGACCATTCTGCCGGAGAAGATTTTTTATCAAAAGCTTGCGCCGGAAGATGTTGCGGAACTCGTGGAAAACCACTTCATCAAGGGCCGACCGGTGGAGCGCCTGATGTATACCGACCCGGTAACGGGCAATCTCATCCCGCGCCTGGATGAGATACCTTTCTTCGCGCATCAGCAATTGCGCGTATTGCACAATAAAGGGTTAATCGACCCCGAGAAGATCGAAGATTACATCTGGCGAGACGGTTACACGGCTGCGCTGAAGGCGTTTATCGAAATGACACCGAGGGAGATCATCGCGGAGGTGAAGGCATCGGGACTGCGCGGCCGCGGAGGCGCCGGTTTTCCCACAGGCGTGAAGTGGGAATTCTGCGCCAACTCGAAGGGCGACGTAAAATACGTGCTCTGCAACGCAGATGAAGGCGACCCGGGCGCTTTCATGGACCGTAGCGTGATGGAAGCCGACCCGCATTCGGTGCTTGAGGGCATGCTCATAGCAGCAAAGGCGATTGACTCGCATCAAGGCTACATTTACTGCCGCGCCGAGTACCCGCTCGCGGTGAAACGGCTGAACATCGCCATTGAACAGGCGCGGGAATACGGCCTGCTGGGGAAAAACATCTTCGGCTCAGGATTCGATTTCGATGTGGAGATTTATCAAGGGGCGGGCGCATTCGTGTGCGGAGAAGAAACCGCGCTGATGACCTCGATAGAGGGACGACGCGGCATGCCGCGTCCGAGGCCGCCGTTCCCAGCCATTTCCGGATTGTGGAAGAAGCCGACGATACTCAATAACGTGGAGACTTTTTCGAACATTCCGCAGATTATCATCGAAGGCGGGGATGCATGCGCCAAAATCGGGACCGAATCCTCGAAAGGAACCAAGATATTCGCGCTCACCGGCAAAGTGAACAACATCGGTCTGGTGGAAGTGCCAATGGGTACGTCTGTCGGCGAGATTATCTTCGACATCGGCGGCGGCATCCCCGGCGGCAAGAAATTCAAGGCCGCACAATTGGGCGGTCCGTCAGGGGGATGCATCCCATCCGAACATCTGAACACACCTACCGATTACGAGGCTATCGCACGAGCGGGCGCTATCATGGGCTCGGGCGGCATGATTGTGATGGACGAAGACACCTGTATGGTAGACATGGCCCGTTATTTCATGGACTTCTGCCAGGATGAATCCTGCGGGAAATGCACGCCGTGCAGGGTGGGAACCCGCCGGATGCTTGAGATACTCCAAAGAATATGCAACGGGAAGGGCTTGGAAGGCGATATAGAACTCCTCGAGGAGATGGCGCAGAACATCAAAGATACTGCGCTGTGCGGTCTCGGACAGACCGCGCCAAACCCCGTACTGAGCACCATTCGCTATTTTCGGAATGAGTACGAAGCTCATATCCGGGACAAGCGATGCCCGGCGGCAGTGTGTTCGGCGCTGTTCAAGAGCCCGTGCCAGCACACGTGCCCTGTGGGGATGGACATCCCCGCATACGTCGCGCTTGTTCGCGCCGGGCGGATTGATGACGCCTATGTAGTGCTCAAGCGCACGAATCCCTTCCCGAGCGTGTGCGGTCGCGTCTGTGGGCATCCATGCCAGGCGAAGTGCCGCAGGGGACAGCTTGATGAGCCGGTGGCAATCAAGTTCATCAAACGCTACATTGCCGACAATGCGAGCAGGCCGAAGGTAGAGCCTATCCCGGTGACACGGAAGGAGCGCGTGGCCGTCATTGGAGCAGGCCCGTCGGGACTCACCGCCGCGCTGGAACTCAAGAAGAGGGGTTATGCCGTCACCGTGTTCGAAGAATTGCCCCAGGCGGGCGGCATGCTCAGATGGGGCATCCCTGCATATCGGCTTCCGCGCGAAGTGCTCGACAGAGAAATTAACGATATTCTCGATACCGGCGTCGAGTTGCGCACCAACACACGTATCGGGCGCGAGGTGAGCTTTGAGAAGCTGGAGAAAGAATATGACGTTATCTACTTCGCCGTCGGCGCGCAGAGAAGCTACGGGCTCGACGTCCCGGGAGAAACCGCAGAAGGCGTGCTCGGGGCGGTCGAGATGCTGAGAGCCCAGAACCTGGACCAGGATGTCAAGATAGGAAAGCGCGTCGCCGTCATCGGCGGTGGCAATTCCGCGGTCGACGCAGCCAGAACCGCAATCCGCCTGGGCGCAGAGGCGGTAACAATTTACTATCGTCGCGAGCGCAAAGACATGCCCGCGCAAGAAGCAGAGATCAAGGCCTCAGAAGACGAGGGCGTTCGGATCGAATATCTGGTCGCACCCGTGCGCGTGATTTCCGATAACGGGAGAGTGTCCGGCCTCGAGCTGAACCGAATGAAACTCGGTCAGTTTGACCGCAGCGGCCGTAAGCGGCCCGAACCAATACCTGGTTCCGAGTTCACGATTGATGTGGACACGGTCATCGCCGCCATCGGGCAGAAGCCGGACCTCGACTGCCTGCCGAAAGCGAGCGGCGTCGAGACAAGCCGCAATACGGTCAAGGTGGATAGGACACTCCGAACCACGAATGCCAAAGTCTGGGCGGGCGGTGACGTGGTCACGGGTCCGGCCATGGTAATCGATGCAATCAAGGCCGGTCAAAATGCAGCCGCACGGATAGACATGGCTATCCGCGAGGAAAACGGGGAAAAACCGTGGGTGCCGCCGTCTGACGGAACGATTGATATTCCATTTGAGGTCGATGAGGAGGTTGTCGAGCGACCACAGGCGGCAATGCCGGAGGTAGCGGCCTTAGATCGACGAAGGGACTTTCGTGAAGTGGAGTTCGGCTACACGAAGAAAATCGCCATGGCGGAAGCGCGCCGCTGCATGCGCTGTGACGCGAAGATTGAGTAGCGTTGACGCAGCATTGACAAAGGAGACATGATATGGTTACCCTGACGATAGATAATTGTAAGGTTCAGGTGCCCGATGGGACAACCATTCTCGAGGCGGCCCGTACGGCCGGCATACGCATTCCGACCCTCTGCGCGCTGCCTGAGCTCAATCACACACCGGGAGCCTGCCGGGTATGCGTGGTCGAGGTGGACCGGAGCCGGACTCTTGTTGCCTCATGCGTCTATCCGGTGGCCGAAGGCATGAAGGTGAAGACTAACTCGGAGCGCGTGCGAAGAGCGCGAAGAAGCGTGGTCGAGTTCCTGCTGTCAGACCACCCGGCCGACTGCAACATCTGTCAAAAACATGAGCACTGCGAACTGCAAGCGGTGGCGGAGCTTGTGGGGGTGCGCACCATTCGCGTACCCCGCACCGATTTCACGACTCATCGGATCGATGACTCCTCTCCCTCGCTCATTCGCGATGCGTCCAAATGCATCAACTGTCTGCGTTGCGTCGCCGTCTGCGCCGAGGTGCAGGGTGTGAGCCTGTTGACACCCGAAGGCCGCGGCTTCGAGTCTAAGGTCGTGCCCGCGATGAGCGCAAAGCTGGCCGATTCCGCTTGCACGTATTGCGGCCAGTGCGCCGTGGTTTGTCCCACGGGAGCCATCATCGAACGGGACGATGTGGACAAGGTTCTGGCGGCTCTCGAAGACCCAAGCAAACATGTCGTCGTCCAGGAGGCGCCGGCCATCCGAGCCGCACTCGGCGAGGAGTTCGACATGCCACCCGGCACGCTCGTTACGGGCAAAATGATAGCGGCGTTGCGACGTCTCGGGTTTGACAAAGTGTTCGACACGAACTTCGCGGCGGACCTGACAATTATCGAGGAAGGCAACGAACTGCTGAAACGGGTGAAGACGGGCGGAAAGCTGCCGATGATAACTTCGTGCAGCCCCGGCTGGATTAAGTTCATCGAGCACTTCTATCCCGAGCTCCTATCTCATCTGAGCACCTGCAAGTCACCGCAGCAGATGTTCGGTGCACTGGCCAAGACATACTATGCGCAGTCTGCGGGCATTGATCCCAAAGACATTTACGTGGCATCAATCATGCCGTGCACGGCCAAAAAATATGAGGCCTCGCGGCCCGAGATGTGCTCGTCCGGGTATCGCGACGTTGATGCGGTTCTCACCACGCGTGAACTCGGGCGCATGATTCGTCAGGCCGGCATTGATTTCGTGAATCTGCCGGACGAAACGTATGACGCGCCCATGGGCCAGTATACGGGCGCGGCTACCATCTTCGGCGCGACCGGTGGCGTGATGGAAGCAGCCCTGAGAACCGTTTACGCGGTAGTTACGGGGAAAACCATGCCGAATCTTGACATCACGCCGGTACGCGGACTCTCGGGCGTGAAGGAAGCCGCCATGGTGGTCGGCGACCTCGGCGAGGTGCGGGTGGCCGTGGCCCACGGTCTGGGCAATGCAAAAAAGCTGCTCGACAGAGTCGTGGACGGTTCCGCGACCTATCATTTCATCGAAATCATGGCGTGTCCGGGCGGATGCGTCGGAGGCGGCGGCCAGCCGCTTCCCGTCAGCAACGAAAAGCGCGCGCTCCGTGCACAGGCGCTGTACCTGGACGACGGGGAAGTGCAGCAATTCAGGCAGTCGCACGAGAACCCGGCCATTAAACTGCTCTATGAGACGTTCCTCAAAGAACCGTTGGGTGAGATGCCACACAAGCTGCTCCACACCCACTATGTCAAGCGCGGTGTTTAGCGGGTTCAGTCAAGATGGTTGTACAAGGAGGTTACCATGACAAGGAACGCGAAAATTCTCCTCGTGGATGACGACCGCGACATTCGCGACTCTCTCCGCATCATCCTCGAGAAGAATGGATACACGGTGAAGACCGCGGGGAACGGCCGCGAGGCTGTGGCATGCCTCAAAAGTGAAATGCCTGACTTGATGATACTCGACATCATGATGGCGACTGACACCGAGGGGTTCGACCTCGCGTTTGAGCTCAAGAATTCGGCGGGTTTTGAGAATCTCCCCATCATCATTCTCACAAGCTTCCTCGAGAAGGTTCGGGACGAAGGGCCGGACAAGTTCCAGCATATACTCGGTGAGGAATGGCCAGCCAAATGGCTTTTCGAGAAGCCCGTGGACTCCAAGAAGTTACTGGATAAAATCAACGGGATCCTCGCGGGCAACTGACAAATATCGTGCGAGCGGCCCCGGCGAAGGACGCCTCCGCGTGGAGCCATAGATACACCTTCGGAGTCGACAGGCGATTGCGTCATAGAAAGAAGGCGCCGTGATGGAAAAGCTGAAATTTGGCAAAAAGTCATACGCGGTGGACGACGACGGCTTCCTGCTGGACCACGACCAATGGGACGAGGACTTCGCGCGCGAGCTTGCCCCGACCCTTGGGATAGAGAACGGATTGTCGGAAAAGCACTGGGATGTGATTCGATTTATCCGCGAAGCTTATGAACGCGAGGGGAAATGCCCGCTCGTGTATGAGACATGTAAGAAGAACGGACTGCGCCTGAAAGACCTGAAGGAACTCTTTCCGACAGGGTACCTGAGAGGAGCATGCAAGCTCGCAGGACTCACCTACAAAGAGGGATTTCATGGAGCAGTTTCATTCTTGCCTGCAGAAGGCGTGGCCAGGCCGCACGTCCATCCGTCCGAGAAAACCTATGTGGTGGATGCGCGCGGATTTCTTGCGGACCCTCGCACGTGGGATGAGGACTATGCCCGCTGCAAGGCGGAAGAGCTCGGAATGTGGCGCGGCTTGACGGAACAGCATTGGAAGATCATCCGATTCCTGCGGGACCAATTTGAGAGAAATGGGACTGTGCCGACCATCTATGAGACATGCGAGGCCAATAACGTTGAGCTGGAAGACCTCGAACACTTGTTCCCGACCGGGTACCACCGTGGTGCTGTGAAACTTGCGGGACTGAGAGTGCGCTGACCGTGAGAGCTAAGCACAACGAGGGGCCACAGCAGCGCCTTCGGAGTCTCGGGGCCATTCCTCCATAGAAGGAAGGTGCCGTGATGGAAAACGTGATACTTGGGAAGAAGACATACGCAGTGGACGACGGGGGCTTCCTGCTGGACTACGACCAGTGGGACGATGCTTTCGCCGAAGGGATGGCGCCCAGCCTCGGAATACCCAAGCTGACTTCCGAGCACTGGAATATCATCCGTTTTATTCGAAGTTCCTTTGAGCAGAACGGGAGATGCCCGTTGGTTTTTGAAACGTGTAGGGCACATGGCTTGCATTTGAGCAACCTGAAGAGGCTTTTCCCGGCCGGCTACTTAAGAGGCGCCTGCAAACTGGCGGGCATAACGTACGCAGAAGGCTGTTTTGTCCCTGGATTGGTCCCGATTGGAGATTACACAGCCGGCCCGGCTGTCGACGAGAAAAGCCGCTCTCGTATTTCTCCCTCCCGCGATAAAATCTATGCGGTGGACGTCCGCGGGTTCCTCGTAAACCCGGACGATTGGGATGAACAATATGCCCTATTCAAAGCATACGAAATGAGAATACCGGCTGCACTAACAAACAAGCACTGGGAAGTCATCCATTTCCTTCGGAACAGCTTCAAGAAAAATGGCGTTGTTCCGACCGTTTACGAGACATGCGAAGCGAACAATGTGGAACTGGAGGACCTTGAGAGACTATTCCCTCCGGGGTATCACCGAGGCGCAGTAAAAATAGCCGGACTGAGAGTGCGATAAGAGCTGTGTGAATAGCTGGAATTCTGTTCGCGAGAGCGCCAGATTGCAGAGAGAAGCATCAGACGTATGACTTTGAAAAACGGAAATATGTCGCTCCAGAATCTGCCGGAGGAGATTCACAAACGCAAGCGCGTCATCATCGGCGAATTGCGCGAACGCACCTTGTGGTTTATCCGTCTCCGGTGGTGGGTGCCGCCGAGCCTTGTCGCCGGCGCCACTGTGGCGCGGATGGTAGGGGTGGAGTTTTCCGCCGGGGCGCTCGTGCTCGTGGCCGCGCTCATCCTGCTATACAACGCGGCTTTCCAGATGCTGAGCCGCGAGCTTGAGAAAGAACTCGACTGGCGGACGGACTACGTGCAGCGGTTCACCTACTGGCAGGTGGGATTGGATTATGCCGCGATGTTTCTCCTCATCCACTTCACGGGAGGGGCCGCGAGCCCGTTCATATTCTTCTTTATCTTCCACATTATCTTTGCCTCCATCTTACTGAAGCCGCGGTCCGCCTATGGTTTTGCCGCTCTGGCCGCCGTTGGGATGGTTATCATTTCAGTCGCCGAATACGCGGGTTGGCTTTCGTATCACGGCATTGTTTTTCGAGGGAGTGCGCTCAGGTTGAACGAGCGTCCCTTCCATATCCTGGCAAACCTGGGTTTCTTTACGATGTCGGTGTTCATCACCGCGTTTTCCACTACGGCGATTATGGCGATGCTGCGCAAGCGAATCGTGAGCCTTGCCGAGTTGTCGGAAACACTGACAATGCTCAACAACAAGCTCAACAGCCTGTACGTCGTGACGCAGGCGATTCTTTCGAGCCAGCACCTCGACCAGACCTTGAACATCGTAACGACCGAACTGGCACGCGTGATGAATGTAGTCGGAGTTTCGGTCAAGCTCTTGAGCGAGGACGGCAAGCAGCTCCGATATGCGGCCGCTCATGGACTGCCGGAACAGTTGATCAAGGAAAAGGTTGTCGACATCGCGAAAAGCCCGCTCAATCGGCGAATCATCGAGGGAGAATCATATATCACGGGTCATGTAACGCAGCGTGAAATGTTCCAGTTCGGGGAGGACCTCGCGGCCGCCCACATCCAATCGGTCCTCTTTGTGCCGCTAAAGGTTGAAGACAAGGTCAACGGCATCCTCGGGGCTTACTGCAAGCTGCCTGACCGATTCAAAGACGATGAGGTGAATTTTTTCCTCCTCGCGGCCGGACTTGTCGCCATCGCAATCGAGAACACGCGCGCGTATGAGTCCATCGGACAATTGATGCAGGACCGCTCGTGGTTCATGATGCGGGTGGCCCATAACTTGCGCGCTCCTTTGGCCGCTATTATCAGCATACTCGACGTGGTGCGGAGCGGATATCAGGGCGCGCTGAACACCGAGCAAGACGAGTATCTGCGACGGGTCGACCGCAGAGCACACACGATGCTGGAGATAATCAACGAACTGATGACACTCGCAACAGAACGCACGGACAAGAGGCGTGTCAGCCGAGGACCAGTGGACATCACGCTGCTCACACGCCGCATCCGCCGCACGTTCCAGGATGAAGCGACGAAGAAAGGGGTCGGGTTTCAAGTCTGCCTGCCGGACGGAATCCCGAACATATGGGGCGATTTCGAGATGGTCGAGCAGATGCTGGAGAACCTCGTATCGAACGCAATAAAGTATACGCCTTCTGGAGGCAATGTGAGCGTGGTGTTCTCTCGCGGAAATAATGGCACGGTTCGGATAGAAATCAGTGACAATGGCATCGGTATCCCAAAGACCGCGCTGCCGAACCTGTTCACCGAGTTCTTCCGGGCCGAGAACGCGCGGGCGATCGAGGAACACGGCACCGGGCTTGGTTTGGCGATTGTCAAGGAAATAGTGGACCAACACGGCGGACGCATCCTTGTGGAAAGCGAGGAGGGGCTCGGCACTATTTTCGTTGTTCATCTTCCTGTCGCCCATAAGGAGGAACCATCATGAGTCCCGCACTAAGAATCGAGAAGCCTTCACAGAATTTTATCGATGAAACCGTCATCCGCACGCATCTCAAAGCAGCGGAGCGGGTGGAAGCAGACCGCGTCAGGGCTGTCATCGCCAAAGCTCGCGAGCTCAAGGGCCTCGACATGCCGGATGTCACCGCGCTGCTTCAGTGTTCCGAACCCGCTCTCCTTGAAGAGATGTTCCATGCGGCGCGCGAAGTGAAGGAGTCCATTTACGGAAAGCGATTGGTGCTCTTCGCGCCGCTCTACATATCGAATTTGTGTCAGAACAATTGCCTGTACTGCGCTTTCCGCATAACCAACAAGAACGTGCGGAGGAGGGCATTGACGCAGGAAGAGATTGCCGAAGAGGTGCTCTATCTGGAGCGGAAGGGCCACAAGCGCATCCTGCTCGTTGCGGGTGAGGCATACCCCGGTGAGGGCCTCGACTACATCTTTAAGGCAGTCGCGACTATCTACTCGGTACGCGAAGGAAAAGGGGAAATCCGGCGCGTCAATGTCAACATCGCGCCGCTCACAGTGGAAGAGTTTCGACAACTCAAGGCATGCAAGATCGGCACATACCAGCTTTTTCAAGAGACGTATCACATTCCGACATACAAGAGCCTGCATGTATCCGGCCCCAAGGCGAATTACGAGTGGAGACTCGGGGCTGTTGGGAGAGCCTTTGAGGGCGGCATAAACGATGTGGGAATCGGCGTGCTGTTCGGCCTCTATGATTATCGGTTCGAGATACTGGCGCTCTTGCAGCACATACGGCATCTGGAGAGTGTATACGGCGTAGGCCCGCACACAATCAGCGTGCCCAGACTCGAGCCGGCGGACGGCTCATTCATCTCGGAGCATCCCCCGTTTCCGGTAAGTGACCTTGACTTCAAAAAGATCGTAGCGATACTACGGTTGACCGTTCCGTATACCGGCATCATCATGAGCACTCGCGAAACCGCGAAGATGCGGGCGGAAACATTCGCGCTCGGTGTCTCGCAGATTAGCGCAGGCAGCCGGACGAATCCCGGCGGCTATGCGGAGGGCGAGTCGGCCACTGCACAATTCCAACTTGGAGACCATCGCAGCCCGGACGAGGTAATCCTCGACATCACGCGCATGGGATATGTTCCCTCGTTTTGCACCGCGTGCTATCGGCTCGGCCGGACGGGCGCGGATTTCATGGACCTTGCGAAGCCGGGACTCATTAAGCAGTTCTGTCTCCCGAATGCGATTATGACATTCAAGGAATACCTCGAGGACTACGCGAGCCCTGAGACACGCGAGGCAGGCCTCAAGGCCATCCGGAAGAATCTGGAGGATATTCCTTCCAAAGAACGCCGGCTCGAGGCTGAGAGACGCCTTCTCCGCATCGAGGGGGGAGAACGCGACCTGTATTTCTGATACCTGCGCCCGTGGGGAGTGTGCGCACGGCGTTTCACCGAGGGGCGACCAAAAGGGTCGCCCCTCCGCGTGTGGCCAAGTCGAGCCGAAATTGAGGCAGCCGGATGCAACATGTACCGAAAACATCCGTCGTTTCAACGACACGCGAGCGATGTCGAGGGAGCCCAACACAGGAAGTACCTTCACCGTGACACTGGCCAATGCGAATGGAACATGGAATCCATGAGTGAAATGTACAGAACAGAGCGGGACCTCCTGGGAGAAGCGCGTCTTCCCACAGAGTGCATGCATGGAATCCACACTGCGCGGGCCGTTGAGAATTTCCCTCTGGCAGGGCGTGCCGTGCATCCTGCGCTCATCAGCGCATACGGAACCGTGAAACTCGCCTGCGCACTGACAAACCGGGCGCTGGGCATGTGGGACAATGAGGCCAAGGCGAGCGCAATCGAACAGGCCTGCAAAGAAATGGCCGCCGGAACATTAACTGCGTATGTTATCGTCGATTGCTTGCAGGGAGGCGCGGGCACCTCGACGAACATGAACGTGAACGAAGTCCTTGCCAACCGCGCCCTCGAGATACTGGGTGAGCCGAAGGGAACATATGAGCGGGTTTCACCACTCGATGACGTCAACCTGCACCAGTCCACGAACGACACATACCCAACAGCCCTCAGGTTAGCGGCAATCCGTCTGCTCCATGAACTCGAGGCACAGGTGGTCGCGCTGCAGGAAGCGTTTCAGGCGAAGGAAAAGGAGTTCGCGCATGTGGTGAAGGTGGGCCGCACCGAGCTGCAAGATGCAGTGCTCATCACGCTCGGTCGCGAGATGGCCGCATATGCCGAGGCCTTTACCCGCGACCGGTGGCGCATCTACAAATGCGAAGAACGCATGCGCGTGGTCAACCTCGGCGGCACCGCAATCGGAACCGGCATCGCGGCTCCTCGACAGTTCATTTTCCGCGTGGTGGATACCCTGCGCGACCTTACCGGAATCGGGTTCTCGCGGGCCGAGAACATGGTCGAGGCCACGCAAAACGCCGACGTGTTCGTCGAGGTTTCAGGAATTCTGAAGGCCTG
>QZKI01000074.1 GCA_003598055.1 Candidatus Abyssobacteria bacterium SURF_17
GAGTGCTGGATTACTGGTCAAGCGGCAGCACCACCTATATCCGCCTCAAAGGCTATGAACTCGGCGACGGCGACTCCGTTGAAGGAGAACCAGAATAGACGGTTTCCCGCATCGTCTCATTGCTGTGCCCCCGTGATGAGATATGATGGCGCATCGACGACGTAACTGCAAAGGCCGGTAAAGATTCACGAAGGAGGTGGCCGACAGAAGACCATCAGAGGTGCACGGTGCAGGACGGAGTAGCATCGTTCAACTTGGAAAACAAAACCCGGAACCGTGATAAACGGTGAAAGGAGGGTAGGTGACAATGTCGAAACTTGTGAAGCCCCACGCTTCACCGGACTTGAAGCCGCTCTTGCTGAAGGGGGAGCAACTGAAGGCGGAGCGCGCGAAGGCTGAAAAGCTTCCAAAGGTCATAATGACGAGCCGTGAGACGTCGGACCTCATCATGATGGCCATTGGAGCGTTCACTCCGCTCGATGGCTTCATGACGAAGGCGGATTGGAAGGGCGTGTGCGCGGAATATAAGATGGCCAACGGCGTGTTCTGGCCCATTCCGATAACCCTTTCCGCGAAGAAAGAAGTCGCCAATTCTATCAAGGAAGGTCAGGAGATTGCGCTCGTCGACGAGGAGACGAACGAGTTGATGGGCAGCATGAAGGTGACCGAGAAGTATACCATCGATAAGGAATACGAGTGCAAACAAGTATTCCGCACCAATGACCTCGAGCATCCGGGGGTCGCCAAGGTGATGTCCCAGGCAGAGGTCAACCTTGCGGGACCAGTCAAGGTTTTCAGCGAAAGCTACTATCCCGTGGAGTTCAAAGACATTTATATGAGACCGGCAGAGAGCCGGAAACTGTTCGAGCAAAAGGGGTGGAGCACCGTTGCGGCGCTGCAACTCCGCAACCCGATGCACAGGTCACACGAATACCTCGCCAAGATCGCTGTCGAAGTGGTCGATGGCCTGTTCATTCACCAGCTTGTCGGAAAACTGAAGGCTGGCGACATTCCTGCTGATGTCCGTGTCAAATGCATCGACATGCTGGTTGAGCATTATTTTGTGAAAGACACGGTCATACAGGGCGGTTACCCGATGGAAATGCGTTACGGCGGGCCGCGCGAAGCGCTGCTGCACGCAGTCTTCCGTCAGAACTTCGGCTGCAGTCACCTCATTGTCGGCCGTGACCACGCCGGAGTCGGCGATTACTACGGCCCATTCGATGCGCAGAAGATATTCGATGAAATCCCGCCAGGCTCGCTCGAGCTCAAACCGCTCAAGATTGACTGGACCTTCTATTGCCACAAGTGCCGCGGCATGGCCTCGATGCGGACCTGCCCGCACGGCAAGGAAGACCGTCTGCTCCTGAGCGGCACGATGCTCCGCAAGATGCTCTCCGAGGGGGGAGAAGTGCCAGCGGATTTCAGCCGTCCCGAAGTTCTCAAGATTCTCCAACAGTACTATGCGGGACTCACGGAGAAGGTCGAGATTAAACTTCACGGGGCTGCCACGGGTGAAGCTGCTAAGAAGGAAAAGAAGTAACGGTACCCTCTTCCGGCTGATTAGGGTTTCAATGACAAATGGTATTCTCGATGAAAGGAGGTTGGGAAAGGAATAATAATAGCAAGGTGTAACGGAAAACAAGTCGAAGTGGGCGAAAGGACAACTCAAACTTTCTGAGGAGTTAGGCAATGCCAAGCTATGTGATACCAGAGAAGTGCGATGGTTGCAAGGCATTGGACAAGACCGCCTGCCAGCACATCTGCCCGAATGACCTTATGGTTCTCAACAAGGAACTTATGAAGGCATACAATCGGGAACCTGAAATGTGCTGGGAATGTTACAACTGCGTAAAGATATGCCCGACTCAAGCCATTGAAGTCAGAGGCTACGCAGATTTCGTTCCCATGGGCGCCAGCGTCACTCCAATGCGCAGCACAGAAGACATCATGTGGACCATCAAGTTCCGCAATGGCCAAATCAAGCGGTTTAAATTTCCAATCCGCAAGACACCGGAAGGCTCTGCCGTGCCGGATGGCGGCTGGAAGACAGGTATCGATGACCTCGCCAGCCCCAATCTGTTCACCGAGCCCGAATCGCTCGGAATGTCTGCGGTGTTGCAGTTAAAGAAAAAGTAAGGAGAGGAGGTGAGAACAGTGGCTGATTTCCAAACCGTAGAAGTGACTACCGACCTGTTGATACTCGGAGGCGGAATGGCTGCCTGCGGTGCAGCGGTCGAAGCGTCATATTGGGCGAAGAAAAACGGGCTGAAGGTTACTCTCGTTGACAAAGCGGCAATGGACCGCAGCGGCGCAGTCGCGATGGGTTTGTCCGCTATCAACCAATACGTCGGCCTTAAAGACGGCGAGAATACGCTGGAAGACTACGTGAAGTACGTCCGCAATGATCTCATGGGCATCACCCGTGAAGACCTTGTTGCCAGCATAGCCCGGCACGTTGATTCCACCGTGCATCTCTTCGAAAAGTGGGGGCTCCCCATTTGGCTGGATGCAAACGGCAAGTACGTGCATGAAGGCCGTTGGCAGCTCATGATCAACGGCGAATCCTACAAGGTTATTGTCGCAGAGGCGGCGAAGAACGCTCTTAAAGAACTTGGCGGCGAGATTTACGAACGCGTATTCGTCGTTGAGCCTTTGATGGACGGTGACCGTGTCGCCGGCGCTGTCGGTTTCAGCGTTCGCGAAAACAAGTTCTACGTGTTCAAGGCGAAGGCAGTGCTCGTCGCCATGGGTGGCGCCGTGCACGTGTTCAAGCCCCGTTCAGCGGGTGAAGGTCTTGGCCGTGCGTGGTATCCACCGTGGAATTCAGGCTCCAGCGCATACTTCACCATTCGTGCCGGCGCCGAGATGACCTGCCAGGAAGTCCGGTTCATCCCCGTTCGGTTCAAGGACGCTTACGGTCCCGTCGGCGCATGGTTCTTGCTGTTCAAGTCCCGTGCGACGAACGCGCTCGGTGGCAACTATATGGAGGAGCGCAAGGACGAGCTCCAGAAGTGGCTGCCGTACGGCAGCGTAAAGCCGGTCCCGGCAAACCTCAGAAACTGGCTCGGCATGCTGGACATCTTGGAAGGCAAAGGCCCCATCTATATGAGAACGGAAGAAGCCATCCAGAAACTGTCCGAGGCAGTGCCCGACCCGAAGGAGCGCAAGAAGAAGCTGAGGGAACTCGAGAGCGAAGCGTGGGAAGACTTCCTCGACATGACCATCTCGCAGGCCATCCTGTGGGCAGGCACCAACGTCGAGCCCGAAGTGAAGCCCTCGGAAATCGCCGCGGCAGAGCCTTACTTCATTGGCTCGCATTCCGGCGCATCGGGCGCATGGGTCAGCGGCATGAAGGACCTCGCTCCGCCCGAATACTTCTGGGGATATGGCCACATGGCCACCGTGAAGGGTATGTTCTGTGCCGGTGACGCATCCGGCGCCTCAAGCCACAAGTTCTCCTCCGGCTCCCACGCCGAGGGAAGAATCGCGGCGAAAGAGGCCATACGCTTCGTCGTCGAGAACAAAACTCAGCCCAACGTTGACGCGGCACAAGTCAACGCGTTGAAGGAGAGGATACTGAGGCCGCTGGACCTCTTCCAGCAATTCAAGGGCGCATCAAGCGACCCGGATATCAACCCCAACTACATGAAGCCGAAGATGTTCATGTTCCGGCTTCAGAAGATCATGGACGAGTACGCAGGCGGCGTGACCGCTCAGTTCACGACAAGCAAGGCTATGCTTGAGAGAGCGCTCGAGTTGCTCGGCATGCTGAAGGAAGACGCCGAGAAGCTCGCGGCCGAAGACCTGCATGAGCTTATGCGCTGCTGGGAGAACATACAGAGACTGTGGCAGGCAGAAGCCCATGCCCGAAGCATACTCTTCCGTGAAGAGACCCGTTGGCCGGGATACTACTTCAGGTCAGACTGCCCGAAAATGGACAACCAGAATTGGAAAGTCTTCGTCAACTGCAAGTGGGACCCCAAGGCGGATAAGTGGGAAATGATGAAGAAGCCTGTCATTTCTCTCATAGAATGATGTGAAGTCCTTTCCTCCGGGCGCTCCCTCGGGCGCCCGGAGGAACCCCCCTTTGCACAGTGAGGCCCTTGCCCCGATCGCTGGGGCGCTCTTTCCCTCCACCGAAATGGCGAAGGGGAGGAGAGTGACAAGCAAAGGGAGTTATTGCGCGTGGAAACAAAATCAAATCCCGAGTGTCCACACTGTGGCCACAAGATGGATAAATGGCGAGTGCCCGAGGCATCCACCTGGGATACGGAATTCCATTACGTTTGCTTCAATGACGAATGTCCATATTTCGTCCGCGGCTGGAGCTGGATGCAGGAGAAATACCAGGCGAAAGCGTCCTATCGACATTGTATAGACCCGGTTACCGGATGTTCGCGACCGCTACCTGTATGGTCGCTTACAGCTTTGAAAGATGGCATCATCTATAATAATAACGCAGATTCCGAAAAAGGGAACTAACTGAGATAGTGCATGAGGGAATTCGATAATCTCAAAGAAACAATCCTGAAGGACGCGCCCCGCTTCCGCGAGAAGGACAAGTTCAAGTTCTCCTGCCACAAAGGGCTGAGTTGCTTCACCCAGTGCTGTGCGGATGTCAATATATTTCTCACCCCGTATGACATCATTCGGATGAAGAATCGTCTCAAGATGTCCTCCGAAGAGTTCCTGGCGAAATATACTTTTGTTCCGTTCAATGAAAAACAACAACTCCCCATTGTAGTCTTGAAAATGCGGGACGACGAACAGAAACGATGCCAGTTCGTCACCGCCGACGGATGCGGCATCTACGAGGACCGCCCGTGGTCCTGTCGAATGTATCCCCTCGGGTTTGCTTCGCCGGCCGAGACAACCGCTTCGACGGGCGCAGGAGGCCCGGAATCATTCTATTTCCTCATGGAGGAGAAAGGCTGCTGCGGCTTCGCTGAAAACAGGGAGCAGTCGGTTGGCGAATGGCTCGAAAACCAAGGCATCGCCGAGTACAACAGCATGGGGGAATCATTCAAGGAACTGACACTCCACCCTTACTTTCAAAAGGGTGGACAACTTGACCCCGAAAGAATGGAAATGTTGTACATGGCATGTTACAACCTCGACAAGTTCAGACGCTTTATCTTCGAAAGCAGATTCCTTCAGTATTTTGACGTAGACGCGGACATTGTCGAAAGCATCCGGAACGATGACATCGCATTGATGAAATTTGCGTTCCGCTGGCTCCGATTCGCACTGTTCAGAGAGCCGACAATGAAAGTCCGCGATGAAGTGCTACAGACAAGGAAACAGATGCTGACAGGGAAAGAAAAGGCACTGTGAATGGAGACGCTATGAGTACCAACGGCAAAATTCTTGTTATCGGTGGAGGTATCAGCGGTATCTCCGCCGCGGCCGATGCCGCCGAACTGGGATGTGACGTCATCCTGGTCGAGAAGGAACCATATCTCGGCGGCCGTGTCGTGCGGATGAACCAGTACTTCCCCAAGCTGTGTCCGCCTACCTGCGGCATGGAGATAAATATCCGCAGGGTGCGCCAGAACCCGAGGATCAAAGTGTATACGTTCTCGGAAGTCGAAACCATATCCGGCAGCCCGGGCGATTACACAGTCACCATTCGCGTCAATCCGCGCTACGTCACGGGGAAGCAGCCGGTTTCCCAAGCGCATATTGATGCAGTCGCGACTGAGATTCCGAATCCCTTCAACTACAACATGGATACAACCAAAGCGCTCTTCATACCGCACGATGCGGCCTATCCCATGATGCATGTTCTCAAGAAGGATGCGTTGACCGCCGAAGAAGGCGAGAAGCTCAAGGCGGCGGAGCCGGCGGGCGCGATAGACCTCGACATGAAGGAGGACCGCGTCGAGGAAAAAGTGGGCGCGGTCATCATCGCCACCGGCTGGAGGCCGTATGACGTAACAAAACTCGAGAACCTTGGAGCGGGCAAATTGGCCAACGTTATCACGAACGTCATGATGGAGCGACTGGCTTCCCGAAACGGCCCGACCGAGGGAAAGCTGCTGCGGCCCTCCGACGGAAAAGAAGTCGCCAACGTGGCCTTCGTGCAGTGTGCAGGGTCACGGGATGAAAATCACTTGCCATACTGCTCGGCGGTCTGCTGCATGGGCTCATTGAAGCAAGCCCGATATGTGAGAGAGAAGGTCGCCGATGCGAAGGTGACTATCTTCTATATTGATATCCGAACCATCGGCCGGTTTGAGAAGTTCTATTATGATTTGCTCGAAGACCAGAATGTCCGCTTTGTCAAAGGAAAAGTCGCGAAGATAACCGAGGACCCGGCGACGAAGAACCCCATCGTGGAGGTCGAAGAGGTGCTCCCCGGCGACAAGAAGCGCGAACAATTTGACATGGTCGTGCTTGCCACAGGAGTCGTGCCCGCGACGGCGGATTCGCCTGTTCCGGGAGTCAGCCTCGTCTATGACAACGACGGATTTTTGGTGGATCAGCCCAATGGAGCCGGCATCTTCGGCGCAGGATGCGTGAAACGGCCTCTGGATGTTTCCAGATCGGTAAAAGACGCAACCGCAGCCGTCATGAAGGCTATCCAGATAGTCAGGAGGTAATCGTCCCGTGGCTAGTAAAATCGGAGTCTACATTTGTGTCGGTTATGGCATCGGAGAGGCCGTGAACATCGAGGAACTCTCCAAAGTCGCTACAAGCGAATACAAGGTGGATGTCTGCAAGACCGTCCCTTCCTGCGAAGCTGAAGACATCGAGTTTATCAAGAAGGACATTGCAGAGCAGGAACTCGAAAAAGTCGTGATAGCAGGGCCGTCGCCGCGCTTCTATCAGCCGAAAACTTTCCCACCGAACGTCATCGTTGAGTACGTCAACCTGAGGGAGCAGGTCGCCTGGTGTCAACCTTCCCACGAGGAAGATACCCAGATGATGGCAAACGACTACCTCCGCATGGGAATCGTGAAAATTCAGAAAACGCAGCCGCTTGACCCCTTCCCGGAGAGCAAGGACATAAACAAGACAGTGCTCGTGGTCGGAGGAGGCATCGCCGGATTGACGGCCGCTCTCGAAACTGCTGCGGCGGGTTATGATTCAGTCATTGTCGAAAAAGCTCCCCAGCTCGGCGGATGGATGGCCAAACTGAAGAAATCCATCCCGCGGTCCGCGCCGTACGAGGCACTCGAAGACCCGGGAATCGAGGAGAAAATCAAACAAGTCCGGCAAAATCCGAAGATCAAGGTGCACACATCCACGGAAATCGCCAAGATAAAGGGCGCCCCGGGCATGTTCGACGTAGAGCTGAAGGGGAACGGCGCTGCTTTCCGGGTGGGCGCCATCGTTCAGGCCACCGGCTGGAAGCCCTACCAGCCCAAGAACCTCAACCATCTCGGCCTAGGCAATCTTGCCGATGTCATTACCGGCGTCGAGATGGAAGAGATGGCGAAGGCTGGAAGCATAAAGCGCAAGTCGGATGGCAAAGAGGCCAAGAGCGTTGTGTTCGTCCAATGCGCGGGGTCGAGGGATAAGAACCACCTGTCGTACTGCTCCTCGATTTGCTGCCTGAACTCGCTCAAGCAGGCGGCATACGTGAGAGAGCAGGACGGCGACGCGAAGGCCTATATCATATACGAAAATCTCCGCGCGCCCGGCCACTACGAGTATTTCTACAAGAAAATGCAGCAGGACCCGGGAGTGTTCATGACCAAGGGAGAGGTGACCGGCGTCAAGCAAAACGGCGGCTCGCTCGCTGTCGACGTCAAGGACACACTCCTCGGCGAAGATATCAGCATCGAGGCCGACCTCGTTGTGCTCGCGACGGGCATGGTGCCGCAATCCGCCGACGGCGAGAGAATCCGTGCAATTATAGATGCAAGGAAATTTCTGGCCTCCGGTGAGGGCGGCCCTCAGGTCGACATCATGAAGAAGAGGATCGAGGAATTTGGCCATCACGAAGGCACGGAAATATTGAACCTCGACTATCGCCAGGGGCCCGACATGCCGACGCTGCAGTACGGATACCCTGACTCGCACTTCATCTGCTTCCCCTATGAAACCCGCAGGACCGGCATTTACGCCGCCGGAGCAGTCCGCGCCCCCATGGATGGGTTGGGGAGCATAGAGGATGCGACAGGGGCGGCTTTCAAGGCAATTCAATGCCTCGAGATGCTCTCACGGGGTGAAGCGGTGCTCCCGCGCACAAGTGACCTGTCGTATCCGGAGTTCTTCCTCCAGCGGTGCACGCAGTGTAAACGCTGCACGGAGGAATGCCCGTTCGGCACGCTCAATGAAGACGAGAAAGGAACACCCCAACCGAACCCCACCCGCTGCCGCAGATGCGGTATCTGCTTGGGCGCATGCCCGGAGCGCATCATCAACTTCAAGAATTACTCGGTGGACATGATCGCCTCTATGATCAAGGCAGTCGAGGTGCCGGACGAATTCGAAGAAAAGCCGCGCGTGCTGATACTGGCATGCGAGAATGACGCGTATCCTGCCTTTGATACCGCCGGCTTCAAGCGGCTGCAGTACAGCCCGTTCGTGCGAATTATTCCGGTGAGATGCCTCGGGTCGGTCAATGTCATCTGGATCAACGAAGCCCTGGCGAAAGGATTCGACGGCGTTATGTTGTTCGGATGCAAATACGGTGATGACTACCAGTGTCATTTCATCAAGGGCAGCGAGCTCATGAATACCCGCGGCGACAATGTCCGCGAAAAACTCAAGCAAATGGCACTCGAGAATGAGCGCGTCCAGTTGTTCCAGGTCCAGATTACGGACTATGAAAAGATTCTGAGCCTCGTGGGCGAATTTATGGAAACGATTGAGCAAATCGGAATGAATCCGTTCAAGGGGATGTAGAGGAGGGTCTGTCGACATGACGACAGAACTGACGACTGATGCTGCGACGACAGCAACAAAGACGGTAAAGGTTAACCCAGATCTCGATTTCATTCGAGAGGTCATGGCGGCGGGCGGAGACACGCTCAAGAAATGCTTCCAATGTGCCACGTGTTCCGTGGTGTGCTCACTCACGCCCGACGAGCGGCCGTTCCCCCGTAAGGAAATGATATGGGCCTCGTGGGGGCTGAAAGACAAGCTCATCAGCGACCCCGACGTGTGGCTCTGTCACCAGTGTAACGACTGCTCGGTATATTGTCCCCGTGGCGCGAAACCCGGAGACACGCTTGCCGCAGTCCGCAACTACATGTTCAAGACCTTCACGTTTCCCTCGTTCATCGGTACATGGCTGAGTTCGCCAAAGTATCTGCCGCTTGTGTTCGCCGTGCCCATAATACTGTTGCTCATCGCATGTAACATGGGCATGATCCCCGAGGCTGCTGGCCACGGAAAGCTCCTCGCGAGCCAGGTTCACTTCGAGGAGTTCCTGCCGCATAAAAACCTCTATTTCGTGTTCATCACGGCAACGCACCTGGCGGGTCTGTTCCTCGTCATTGGATTGGTGAAATTCTGGAAGGTATTGGGGACCTCCACGCAAACGGGCGCAGGCTCCAATCCCGGTGGACCAACACAGGGCAATATCGGGGCCAGCGTTGTGGCCACGATAAAAGAAATCATCACGCATGCCCAGTTCAAGAAATGTCAGGAGAGTAATCACAGGTATCTGGGCCACCTCGGCATTATGTACGGCTTCTTGCTGCTTGCCATAGGAACGGCCATCGAGATATTCATGCTGTATGCCCTCGGCACAAAGCTGCCGCTCCCTCAGTTGAGCTTGCCGAAGATACTAGGCCATCTGGGGTTTGTGGCTCTGGTTGCGGGATTGATAATCGTCATAGCGCGAAGGCTCTCGGGAAAAGAGAACGTCAGCAAAAGCTCGTATCAAGACTGGTACTTGCTGCTCGTCCTGCTTGCCGTCGCGATAACCGGTCAACTGGTTGAGTTCGTCCGTTACAGCGGTTACGCAGGAATGGCATACTCCGTGTATTTTGTCCATCTCGTGTTCGTGTTCGCGTTGATAGGATATTTTCCATATTCGAAGTTCGCACATATGTTCTATCGGTTCGTGGCGATTCTTCACTCGAAATATACGGGCAGAGATGCGTCGGTTGCACAGGCTGCTGCCTGATTCTCCTGCTCGGATGCATAGGTAATATGAGTAATGGCCGCAAAAAACTTTTGATAATAGGCGGCGTCGCCTGTGGTCCAAAGGCGGCCGCGCGCGCCCGCCGGCTCGACCCTTCGGCGGAAATCACCATCATCGAGCGCGGCCCTCTCCTTTCATATGCAGGCTGTGGGCTGCCATATTACATAGGCGGCTCGATTCCGGAATTGGATGGTCTTCGCAAAACCCAGTACGGCGTCATCCGGGACGAGGAGTTCTTCAATAGTGTAAAAGACATCACGACCCGCACTCGCACGCTGGCCGAGACGATTGACCGGAAACAGAAGACGGTCAGAGTGAGGAACCTGGAAACGAACGTAACGGAAGATATCTCATATGACAAGCTCGTCCTCGCGGTCGGCGCTTCGCCGGTTCGACCCCCAGTCGAAGGATTGAATCTCGACCGGGTGTTTTCCGTCCATGTGCCCGAGGATGCGCGGAAGATGCGCGAGCTTATCGAAAGCGGTGAGGTGGACAAGGCCGTCTTCATTGGTGGCGGGCGAATCGCACTCGAAGTCGCCGAATCACTATTCGCGCATGCGGTCGATACCACTATCATCGAGATAGAGGGCTCAATTCTGCCGGAAGTGCTCGACCCGGAGATCGCTGCCACGGTGGCAGGTGCGCTGCGCGCTGAGGGGGTCGCGATATTCATTTCGGAAAAAGTGCTTCGCATCGAGGGCAATGAAGACGGGCGGGCGTGCAAAGTCGTCACGGAAACGCGAGAGATACCGACGGATATAGTAGTCGTAGCAACTGGCGTGCGGCCGAATGTGCAACTGGCCCGGGAAACGGGGCTCGCCATCGGCGAGACGGGCGCCATCGCCGTGAACGAACGCCTGCAAACAAGCGACCCCGACATTTATGCGGGTGGCGACTGCGTCGAGTGCACGAGTCTCGTGACGGCTAAGAAGATGTACGCCCCTTTGGGCTCGACTGCGAACCGCCACGGCCGCGTGATTGGCGACAATGTTGCCGGCGGGGATGCCACGTTCCCGGGCATCGTCGGCACCTGTGTCATGAAAACGATGGGCGTCAACGTCTCGAGCACCGGCATCACCGAGCGACAGGCACGGGATCTCGGCTATTCCCCGTTAACGTGTATCGTTCCTTCGATGGACCGCGCGCATTACTATCCCGGCGGCAAGCCGATTCTCATAAAACTGGTGGCCGATGCCAAGGATGGCCGCTTGCTCGGTGGTCAGGTAGTCGGCCCGGGAGACGTAACGAAACGAATTGATGTCCTCGCAACGGCGCTTACGAGCCGCGCGAACATCGACGACGTCGCGAACCTCGACCTCGGTTACGCCCCTCCCTATTCGAGCGCGCTCGATACTGTTGCGCATGCTGCCAACCTGCTGAAAAACAAGCGCGATGGCATCGTGCGGTCAGTAACGCCGATGGAACTTCGGAAGCGGATGGGACGGGACGAAGACTTCGTCGTGCTCGACGTTCGCGAAGCGAGCGAGCTCGAAAAATCAAAGCTCGACGACAAGCGTGTCTGCGCAATGCCATTGAGTCGATTGCGCAGCTCGGCGGAAGAAATTCCCAAGGACAAAGAGTTAATCTGTTTGTGCCAGCTCGGTTCAAGGAGTTACGAAGCGTGCCGCACGCTTGAGGGAATGGGTTTCGATGACGTCAAATTCCTCGAAGGCGGACTGCGATTCTGGCTGGAACTGGGTGAATGGAATGGGTGAGGCGCATCTCCGCCCGAATTGGTGAATTTGACTTGGAAAGTCGCTTAATGGTAAAATGACGCTATGCGTTATTTTCCAAATTCATAGGACTTCCCGATGGTCGGGAGAAGACTGAACAGGAGAGAGGTATGGCTGGGAACGGGACACCGCTGTTAGACGAATTGGAGAAAGGGCCGTGGCCGAGCTTTGTGAAGGAGATAAAGCGAGCGGCGGC
>QZKI01000054.1 GCA_003598055.1 Candidatus Abyssobacteria bacterium SURF_17
TTCTGCCACACACCATGCGCATGGCAGGCGTTGCACGATGCCGAATCATTTGTGTGACAGGCCGCGCAATACGTTCCGAAATAGTTCGATTCCGCCATAGCCGACGATGATGTCAGTATGAAGAGAAAGAGTATCACTAAGGCGACCATTGCACCTTTGATGCTTTTGAATTTCATAGTAATTCTCCCTAAGGCCAGCGTTTTCTCTGAATCGCTCTTAAACACCTGATATCGTTTCCAGAGGAGAGCCTTCTCTCTTTTCGATAATCCCCCTCCCGCCTCTTCGATAATGCTCCTCCCGGGCGATGCCCGTTTTCCGTCGAACAATGCAGCGCCTGCGGTGACGGTTCGCGAACCGTCACCGCATTTGCTCCCCTGCCATTTGCCACGGCATTCACAGGATGTGATTCCCGTGATAGTGACCCACAATTACTGTTTGTTGAACGACCGCGTTCCGCTGTATACAATGGCCAGCGGTTGCTTGCTTGTGTCCGCCCCGCGGACTCTCCAATACACCTTGCCTCCTGCGGGCGCCATATTCCAAACTGATGCCGGCATTGTCCATGTCGTCTGAGTGATCACTTCGCCCGCGCTGTTGTGCGTCGACCACATCGGAGAAAAAGTTGCCGAAAGGCTGAGGTCAACGGCGTATCTGTTGCTTGCGCCGCCGTCTACCACCCATGTGAACGTCGGCGGAGCATTGACCGTGGAAAGGTTCGCGGGATCTTTCAGATATATCACGGTCAACCCATTACCTTGTTGCTGGTACACCTCGAACTCGTTGGTGAAAACCTCTTCTTCCATGTGTGGATATGTGGTTTGATTGTTCGTGTCATAGGGCGACCCGAACCAGGAGACACTCCATGTGTAGAGGCCCGGCTGTGACGGCGCCGGAGCCGACAGGAGCACAGGAAATTGCTGAGCAGATGAGCCCGAGCCGTCGTCCCCCTGACCGGTCGGACCGGTAACCCTGTCAATTTCGGTACCGTTGTGGTTGTAAAGTATCGCGCGAATCCAGCCTTCGCGATACCCGCCGCTGAACGTAACCGTCACGGTCTGCCCAGGCTGATACCTATCAAGGTCGGTGGTTGCCGTCAGATTTTTTGTTCTTCTTACAGAATCCTGCCATACGCCATGAGCGTGACAACCGTCGCAGGTTTGCGTGTCGTTGGTATGACAGCTCGCGCAATTCTGTGTGAAGTACTCCGGTTTCGCGACTGCTTCTTTGGAAACGAGCGATACAACACACACTGCCACCATAGAGAATACGAGCATCCAGAGGAATCTGGACTTCATCATTTTTTTCTCCTTTTGAGTGAGTTCATGCTTCTTGCTTGAAACCATTCCCTTCCCCCCGTTTTAGTTATACATTCAAGAATACGTGACTGGCGCTTGTCGCGATTGAATCCCCCCCTTCTCTGCTTTCCAATACTAATTGATCGCGACCCTTCATGCGGTCAGGTGAATCCGGCTGCTGAGCTTGAACCAACCGAATCTCTGAATTGCGCTAGGATGTGGGGGGAAACTTCCTTGGCGTTTGACAGCCAATGAAATGAGTGATAAAATAAATTGGTGGGCACAAAGAAGTTGCCCCGCCACAGTTTTGGGTGCCATTGGCAGCCTCGGCAAAGGTTATCGTCAATGGCACCTTCTTTTTGTCTGAGAAAGGAGGCAAATAGTATGCCAATACTCTGTTTTCTCCGCCGCGTGATTCATATCTGATTGGGCCACAATGATTAACACAAGAGACATGGCGTCATGAGAAGCTCAGCGAGAGGTTTAATTGCGATCCAGGCATAGGCCAATTAACCGAATTGTACTCATACAAAGGGGAAAATTCCTCTCCGATGGCAAGCAAACAAAGCGGATGTGAGCTCTTAACAGATTTATTGACAATATGTTATATGCTATATCTATCTTCTCAGTCATCCCGATTTGCTGAGCCTGGAATCTCGGTAAGAGCATCGATTTCCTGCACTATTATTAACTCATAGATAAATATAATGAGTTCTATGGGCATGTTCAGTGGGCAAATTTGCTCACACTGGACCGCATTTGGGGTGAATGAGTCAAAACTGAGTCCTGGGCGAGGGCGCCGCTGTCTTTTGGGTTGTTTGGGTTGTTGTCGATATGTGGTATAAGTGCAGTAGGACATAAGAACGGGAGAAACCATTCATGGCAGGCGGCGATTCTCTGAGAAGCTCTCGGCCTTGAGGGTCCATCTTTTTCAAGGCCCATATGCGTTCTCTGGGCATGGGGCATGCGGGAAGGCTTGAGCACGATCGTGTATCGTTCAGGTTATACCCACCAGCGGCGCAGCCGACTTGAAAACTGCGTGGCCCGATGGTAAAGTAATGGTCATCATACCAGCACTGTTTATTCTCAAGCCAACGAAAGACAGACAGGAATCCCCAAAAGCATGAAGGTCCGATTTGAGAAGTACTCTCGGGTCACAAAGTTTCTCGACCCGGCCCTCAATTTTGAGGAAAATGAACGACCGACCGAGATACGGGTAGACCCGCTGACCGGGCAGACCTCGCGGATATTGCATTTCCCGATGCGGATGCTATCGAAGCCCGACCTCGAAGAGATAGTGAAGCGCTCGCTCGAGTTCGGCTGCCCATTCTGTCCGCAGATGCTCGATATGGTCACGCCCAAGTTCACGGCTGAACTAACGAAAAAGGAGCGTATTACGAGAGGGACGGCGGTCGTTTTTCCGAACATGTTTCCGTATGATACGTTCAGCGCGGTGACCATCTTTTCAGATGAACATTTCAAGCCCTTGGGCGACTTTGCTCCCGAACTGCTGCATGACGGATTCTGCGCATCGCAGGAGTATCTGGACGCAGCCCGAAGAGCCCGGCCCGGCAGCAGCCTCTTTTACTCAGTAAACTGGAACTACATGCCGCTGGCAGGCGGAACGATAATTCATCCGCACCTGCAGCTCATTGCAGGCAAAGACGGAACAAACTATCATCGAGCAATTCTCGATGCGAGCCGGCACTACGCAGCGCAGAACTCGAGTTCCTACTGGTCCGACCTTGTGGAAGAAGAGATACGCCTGAGTGAGCGATTCATCGCCAGGATCGGCAAAATAAGCTGGCTCACAAGCTTTTCGCCAAAGGGATTCATCGATATCATGGCGATATTCGACCGCACGCCGACAATCTTTGAGATTTCCGAGGCCGATTGGCTCGATTTCTCGCGCGGGCTCTCGGCGGCAATGAAGTACCTGGACGGCTACGGCTTCTACAGCTTCAACATGGCGTTGTATTCGGGTGACGGCGAGCAACATTTCTCGACGCTTGCCAAGCTGATACCGCGCGTGCAGCTTCCGCCGATGAACACCAGCGACATGAACTACTTCAACACGCTGCACAACGAAGTCCTCACGATTTTCACACCCGAGGATATCTGCGCGGAGGTCAGGAAATTCTTTGAAGGGTTAGGGTAGAAAGATATGCCACATCTTCAGCATGCGGTTACAACCTTGGGCACGATGCTCGAGCACCAGGCGGCGAGCATGCCTGACAAGCCTGCGCTCTATTTCCGGGACGAGACGGTGACGTTTGCCGAGCTGAATCTGCGTGCAAACAAGTACGCCAACGTGTTCCGCAGCATGGGAATTGGTCCCGGCGACAGGGTGTGTATCTTCAGCCCGAATCGTCTGGAATTTCTCTACGCGTATTACGCGTTGCTCAAGGTCGGTGCAATGATGATTTCATTGAGCGTCATGCTGAAAGCCGATGAAGCCGAATATATCATTGCCGATGCGGGCGCGCGGATGCTCGTGACGACGGAATATCTGTACCCAGTCATCGAGCCGATTCGCGACAAGCTTCAGACCGTCGAGCACATTCTCTACATGGACGATGACCCGCCTGAGGGAACGACCGCGCTCGGCCCGCTCGTCGAAAAGGCCTCAGACAAGTTCTCCCCTCCGCAAATAGAACCCGACGCGGTCGCATGCATCATCTATACTTCCGGCACAACGGGAAGGCCGAAGGGCGCTATGCTCACGCATGCAAACTTCCTCCACAATCTCGAATCCGCGAAGCTCCTTTTGAAAACGACTCCTGACGACGTTGCCCTCATTCCCGGCCTGCCGCTGTTCCATCTGCTGGCGCAAATATGCATACTCATGGCGATCTACGCCGGTGTGCCGACCGTGCTCATGGAGTTTTTCATGCCGCAACTGGTGCTCGAGAACATCGCGAAGTTCAAAGCGAACACGTTTTCGGGAGTACCGACGATGTTCGCGTTGCTACTGAACGAACCTGAGGTAGACAACTACGACCTCACCTCGCTCCGCATCTGTTTCTGCTCGTCGGCCCCTCTTTCATTGTCGTTGCTTAAGCGATTCGAGGGACGCACGGGCGCCATCATCACCGAAGGCTACGGCTTGACCGAGGCGACCGCGCTCGTCACCTCGAACCCGGTTGAGGGGACGCGCAAGCCGGGCTCAGTGGGCGTTCCGGTGAGATGCGAACTGAGGGTTGTCGATGAGCATGACAACGATGTGCCCGTCGGAAAGGTGGGCGAGATAGTCATCCGCGGGAAAAATGTGATGAAAGGATACTACAACAAACACGCTGAGACCGCGGAGGCGATGCGGAACGGCTGGCTCCACACCGGCGATATGGGAAAGTTCGATTCCGACGGATACCTCTACGTCGTGGACAGGAAGAAAGACATGATTATCACCGGCGGCTACAACATCTATCCCGCCGAAATCGAGAACATCCTATACAAACACGACAAGGTCGCGATGGCGACCGTCATCGGAATTCCGGACGAGATAAAAGGTGAGATTGCAAAGGCATATATAGTCTTAAAGGAAGGTCAGAACGCAACCGAGAGAGAAATCATCGACTTCTGTCGGGATCGAATAGCAAAATACAAGGCCCCGCGAGCGGTGGAATTCAGGGACACCCTCCCGACTACGCCCACGGGGAAAATCCTCAAACGGGCGTTGCGCGAGGAAGTCCTCAAGGCCGAGCAGATGCCTTGATGACACCTGCACGAAGGGAGAAAAGCGGACATGGCTCGTTCCAGCGGAAAGCAGTCAGCGTCGTATAGGACTTGTGAATGCGGACACGCATGGAAGACAAGAGACGACTTTCTCCGGGACAAGAACGTAAAAATAGTCGGGTATCAGCCCGACTTCGTCAACCACAAATACAACCACTTCTTGTTTCAGCATACCATGAAAGGATGCGGACAGTTCCTCGGCGTCAGAGCATCAGATTTTCAGGAGCTTCGTGAGAAAGAATGTGCAAATGAGCTCTGCTTCGCCAAGGAGCAATGCCCGGGCTATTGCAAGAACACTCTTGACCTGCGGGTATGCTCCGTCAATTGCAGGAACGCTTCTGATAGAATGGTCGCCACGAAGATTCGGACTCGGCGAATACTCAGGCGATTAAGGCCTGCCCGGTCTGCCAGGATACACATAGGCAGCAGAGGTAAACCGGCGGCGGCCCGCTCTAAGTAACTATTCTGAAAGAGGTTGCTTCGCTCAACCATTGTTTAATTAAACGCGCGGGCAGGGCTCCCGGTCAGCCGATTTGCCTGCCTTCAATTACCGTCCTCACAACATCCATCGCGGTCACAAGTCCGACAACCTTCCCATCCCTGATAACGGGAACGCGGTGAATATTGCGTTCATACATAACCTTGCAGACTTCCGGCACGGGGGTTGACTCTGTCACCGTCTGGATGTTGCGCGACATGATTTCCTCCACCCACAGATGCTTGACCGCCACTCCCTCGGCCTCTTCGGTATTGAGGGCGGATGAGAAAAGCTCATAGATGTCCTGATACTCAAGATTTGCCTCGAGGCCGCGCACTTCTTCTCGAATCACATCCCGCATGGAGACCATGCCGACGATACGTTCCTCGTCATCAATGACGGGGACGCCGGTGATTCCCTTCTCGGTGAGCAGCTTCGAAAGCTCTCGTATCGAGGCGGAATGATGGATTGCGACGACGTCGCGCGTCATGATATCTTTCGCAAGCAGCATGGCAGTCCTCAACTCCCGAATCGATAGGTTACCCCCATAAGGTCGAGCAGCGAGAGCAGGAAGTCATTGGCTCTGATGCGACACAAGCCGCCGCGCGCGCACGCCCGCTCCCCATAACTTCTCACCTCATCCACCAGGACACCCTCCCCATGTATGAGGACGGGGACGGGGTCAGCACTATGCTCTCCGATGACGCACGGCGTTGAATGGTCCGCCGTCACCGCCACAAATGTGTCTTGCGGGTCATCGAGCCCGTCAATTATCTTCTGAAGCATCTGGTCGGTCTTCTCGATGAACGCCAGTTTCTCGCGGGGCCTGTGGTCGTGAGCCACGAGGTCAACCCCCTTAATGTGCGTGACGACGAGGTCGGCGGTCTTGAGACCTTCGAGTGTCAGCCGAGCCTTTTCATCCAGGTCGGTGTCTATATTGGCCGTGAGTTTTTCATTCATCAAGACGCTGAATCCCGCCATCTGGGCCACGCCTGCTATCGTGCTTTCACCGGTGACGCAGCAGCCCTTGATGTCAAATCGCTCGGTGAGGCTACGCATCTTGACCGCCATGCCCGCGCCCCGCGTGATAACAATATTGGCGGGTGGCAATCCTTTTTTCAGGCGCTCTTTGTTCATCTCGTGGTCCCGGAGTATTTCGTAGGACTTACGAACAAATTCATTGACGAGCCGGGCGGTCTTCTCCGCCAACGGCTGGCCCGGATGCTTCGGCTTGACTTCCCGCACCGGTTCGCCTTCGCTCACGGGGCCGGGGTCGGAATTGGTGATTTCCGCCGAGAGCCGGTCGCCGCTCAAGACAAGCACTGCCCTGTGCTCAGTGGCTGGCTTGAAGATTGCGCGCATACCATCGCCGAGCGACATGTTGTCGAGCGCTGCCGCAAGGGGAGCGGTGTTTCGTATCCTGCCGGCGCGCCGGTTGATGATGACGAAGTTTTCGTCCACAGTCGCGAAGTTGCACCGAAGCGCGACGTCTCCCGGCCTCAGATTGATTCCGACGCCCACGGCCTCGATGGGACCGCGGCCCCAGTACACTTTCAGCGGATTGTAGCCGAAGAGAGCCAAATGGCCGACGTCTGTGCCAACGCGGATGCCGGGCGAGAGCGGGTCCATGAGGCCCGTGATGCCGCCTCGGGCAAGCATGTCGAAACACGGTGTGCGCGCGGCTTCGAGCGGCGTCAGTCCGCCGAACTCATCAATGGGACGGTCGCCCAAGCCGTCGATAATCAACATGACAGCTTTATGGATTTTTTTCATGGTGCTTCCTCAGTGTGAATCGCTCAACGGCACACTCTGCAAATCGAATCACTTCCTCCGTCAATCGGGATTTGCTCTCGATATTAACCGGAATGTTGTCCGCATACACGACTCGGAGTCCCGCCTCGATGCCGAGCGCGGTTGCGACGTCGATGGCCGCCGCTTTCAACTCAGTCAGGAGTACCGAGGGTCGACAATCCTTTATCGCGCCTGCAATATCGGCGCGAAGCTTCGGCCGGTTCGAAAGATGATGGCTGACAGCAACAACGTCACATCCGAATTTCTGCTCGATATAGTGCCTAATCGTCTCTCCCATGATTGTGGGAGCGGTTGTCGTAAGGAGTACCTTTTCGTCCCGAATATCCTCGAGCGGTTTCGGCCTGAACACGGTCTTGACGATTCGAGCGGACGGGTTGAGGGCACGCACGCAATCGGCCAGTTCCGAGATCTTCTGTTCGGTTGCCATCGGTTCCTCGCACATCGTCAGGACACAGAGGTCGGTCTTCCGAATGCGATAGGGGCCCATATAGCTGTTTACATACTCCAGCGGCTGGTGCGCGCCGACTGCCAGCGCCCATGCATCAGTCAAGATAGGCGGCATCGATGCTCCGCTGCCCTCGAATACAATAAAGTCGCTCGGCAGTTCATTGGCGACTCGTGCCCCCGCCGGAACGACAGACGTGAACACGACGCCCGCGAATCCCCCGCCGCATCGCCTGCACCCGATGGTGGTGAGACGTGTCATGAGCGCATCTTCATAGTGGTCGCTTGCGGCATGCTTACCCCTGCGACTTTCTGACAAAAGGTATTCGGGCGTTATAGTGATCTCCTCGCCATGGATGACCTCGGGCTCCGGCGGACCGCCGCGTCCCATGGTGACGATGCAGGGTCGGTAACCTGCCTTGATTCCCTCCTGATCGCTCAGAACGCGGGCAATGTATGCGGCGAGCGCGGTTTTCCCCACGCGTTTGCCCGTTCCTCCGACGGAAACGGAGGGCTTTTCGCAAATGTCCTCGTACCTGGGTGGCGTGAACCGAAAATCCGCACCCTCATACGCGATGTCACGGCTGAGTATCAGGTTGGCAAACTCGAACCGCTTTCGATAGCTCACAACGGGCTCGTCGCTCAAGTCCACGACGACCTCGGGGCCAAATGTATCGATGGCGGCGACAATCGCGGCAAGCGGGTCTTCCATGATGACCACCGGGAGACCAAGCTTTTTCAAATCTTCGGGAGAGCCGATCTTCTCCATACCGCCGATGAAAGCCGCCGCGACCGCCTCATAGCCACGCTCCCGTGAGACCTGCGCGATGCCATCCCGATTGACCGGAATATAATGTTCCCCATCTATCAGGAAAAGAGCTTTCATTTGACAACGTTCAGGGAAGTCTTGTCCTGGCTTCTGACAAAGGCGGTGAGATGCTGCACGATCATGGCGACGGTCTGGTCGAGGTTTTCATTGTCGAAGACCGGCACGTTATGCATGTTCGCCTGCAGCACGATAAAATTCTGTATCTTCCGTATCGAGTCGAAGTTCGTGAGATATTTCTCGACGCCGCGCGTGGACGCCTGCTGCCCTCGAATTAGGAAGCGCTCCCGGTGCATATCTTCGTCCTCGGTGGTTATCACCATTTTCGAGATAAGCGCCTTTTCCGCGTAATTCCTCTTGATGAAGCCCGGCACTATGTGAACGCCGTCTATGATCGTACTTATCTTTTCATTCAGTGCCCGGTCCATCAACGCATAAATGCCCGCTGAAACGCGGAGCGCCTGCTCCATGAAAGCTGCAATAACGACGTCCTCCTGAATGCTCTTCGGCAAATCATACGCCTTCCATGCATCGAAAGAAGATTTATGAATCGTCGGCATCAGCTCGGGCGAGAACATAATGCGCATGACCTCCCGGACGGAATCAGTCGAGATCACACGCGTTATGCCGAGACGATGCGCAAGCTCGACTCCTATTGTCGACTTGCCCGTTCCCGCAGTGCCACCGAGCAAGATGATAAGCGGCTTCACGGGTTCCTTGAGCCGCCGCCACAGAAGGTAGCGGTTCGCGTAAGAAGCTCCGTATTCTTTTCGCAGCGTCTTTACCGTCAACTCGCGAAGCTCGTTCCGAGTGACTTCCCTGCTATCACGGCGCAGGAGGGTTTTCTCGATAGTGATGGCGAGTGAATGTGAGATGTTCGGCTCAATGCCGGATGCCTGCAATGATTGCGACAGAATCCCCTTCGAGAAGGGCACCCGCGATTTGTCACCCATCACGAGAATGGGGGAAGTGACCCTCTTCCACTCGAGGTATTTGTCGGCGCTTTCTTTGCCATACTCGCGAAGCAGCATTGCATGAACGATCCGGCGAAGCTGGCTCTTCTCCACCCGGCTCGACCTCCGCCTCAGCAAACGCTCTTCCACCGCTTCCGCAATACGATAAGCCTCCTGGGGTCGGAAACCGATAGCAAGCAATCTCTGCGAGAGAATGCCCTTCGAAAAAGGAAACCGTAAGCTCTTTCCCACCACGATGGGATATTTCTTCTGGGTTTTCATCGCAAACAATCCTCAACACTCGCCACTCCGCCAAGTGTAACACACGCTTCGATGGGGTGTCAAAGCACAAGCACTCCTTGACAAGCACAAACACGCTTCATCATAAGTATTCGGTCCATAAAGGACGGGAGAGTTTATGCATCCGTTTTGCTGGATGGCGTTAAGGGTATTCTACGCCCTTGACAAGTATACAAATGTATAGTATACTCTAAGGAAAGGGAGAAAAAGAAAACCGGGGGAAAGGAAAAGTCGATCTCTGGTTTCAACCCAGGATTCGGAACTTTTTGTCGGCGATCTCGGTGACCTCTATGGCTAATATTCGATTTCGAGTTCTTGGTTTGAATTCGTGTAGTCCGTCGGTTCCAATACTTCTTTGCGATTTCTTGTCTGCGAAAATCTGCGGATAAAAAGAGGAGAAAGTCCATCATGCGAACACAGTTGACTGCGCGGCAGAAAGAGGTGCTGGAGTTCGTCAAGGACTTTATCAACGATAACGGCTATCCGCCCACCATGCGCGAGATTTGCAGCCGCTTCGGCTTTCTCCCGCGGGCGGCCACGAATCATGTGGATGCATTAGTAAGGAAGGGATACCTCTCCAAAAAACCGCTGAAATCGCGCTCGTTGGGCATTGTCGGCGCTCGCAGGCAGAGCCTGCGGGAAGTACCCATCGTGGGACGGGTTGCCGCTGGCGAGCCAATCCTTGCGGTCGAGAACATTGAAGGTGCGCTCATGCTGCCCGAAGGATGGGCCGAAGGCAAAGACTGTTTCTTGCTCCGGGTCGAGGGTGACAGCATGGTGGACGCGCACATATGCTCCGGCGACTATGTGCTCGTCAAACGCCAGCCGACCGCCGAAAGCGGCGACATTGTGGTTGCCCTCCTCGATGACGAGGCCACGGTCAAACGGTTCGTTGTCGAGGACGAGCGCATCCTCTTGAAGCCCGAGAACAAGCGCATGAAGCCGATAGTGGTTAAAAAGGGCGGCGGTTCGCTCCGCATCATTGGGAAGGTCGTGGGAGTATGGAGAAAGATTTGATTTTCCCGGGAGACGGCGCTCTGGAGAGCATCTGCGTGGACTTGGGGACATGCGAACCCCGCCACGACGGGGCGACCATCGTTCTGGCGTATGGCACACCTGCATCCTCAGTGACGTACCTTGCGCTCTGCATGGCGTTTGCAGGTGTCGCACGCGAAAGGCCGGTCGTGTTTCTGGACGGCGGGAACTCATTCGACCCGTATCTCATCTCGAAGCTTGCGCGCAGGGCGGGGTTCATTCCCGAGGAATTGCTGAGCCGCCTCCGCATATCCCGCGCGTTCACCTGCCATCAGATGGAAGCGCTCGTGGTGGAGCGTCTGGAGAACGCATTCAAGAGATTCGACACGGACGTGGCAATCGTGTCCGGACTGCTCGACACATTCTATGATGAAGATGTGCCGTTCGGCGAAGCATACGATCTGCTGAAGAAGGTGGTGGCCGAATTCGTGCGGCTTGCCGATGCGCGGACAACTGAACGAGGCGCGCACATTCTGATTGCCTGTCCCGACACCCATCTGCCGCGCGAGTTCCGGCAAAGACGCTTCGTGGACCTCCTGAAAAAGATTTCTCATAAAGTGCTGCGGAGCGAGGGAAGCGATGCCGGAGCGCGGTTCGCCCTCGAAAAACCTCACAAGAAAAGCTATAGCCGCCTCCAGATTCCCGAGCTTTCATACCAGGGACGGTGGTGAATTACACGGAGTTCAGAAAACTTCTTTGGAACACGAATGCCACGAATCACGACGAATGCACGAATGCACAGCTTTTATCATTCCCACGAAGGCGGGAATCCATTCAAGAACAGTGAGTCGGACAACGTGGCATAGCCGCAACCCAAAAATCACGGTCATTGCGAGAAGCGTAGGGTCGCAGACCCGAGCGACGAAG
>QZKI01000092.1 GCA_003598055.1 Candidatus Abyssobacteria bacterium SURF_17
CTTCATTATACCCTATGCGGGAAGAGTTGTACGGGCGACCCGCTGGGTCGCCCTGCGGAATCAGACCCCTCGGTCAGCATGATGGTTCCCTGACGGTTAGATTTGACCTATGCGGTGAGAGATGTTTTCCTTGTGTGGATTCAATGCCGCATGGAGCGAGAATTGTAGGGGCGACCCGGTGGGTCGCCCGTTGGGATCGATGATTTCTGCTACAATGTTCGCGCTCTTCTCGCATTCCGGACATTCGAGACCTTCTTCGCAAGCATGGATCCGCGGCTCCCCTAATTCACCATCCTCCTCCGACGCGCGACGTAATCAACCAGCAGGTATTCTCCCAGCATGTGGGGTGCGGAGAAGAACGCGCGTCCCTTGTTTATCCGCGTCATCCGCTCGACAAAATCCAAGAGTGACGGCTTGCTGTCGAGCATAAACGTGTTAATCACGATTCCTTTGCGAGTCAGACGGGCCACTTCCTTCATCGTCTCCAGAAAAATCTCCGGTGTCGGCGGATAATCAACGTACAACTCATCGTTCCTGCAATATGCGGTCGGCTCGCCGTCGGTGATAAGGATGACCTGCCGGTTGATTCCGCGTTCGCGCGAGATGAGTTTTTCAGCCAGTCGCAAACCATCCTGAATGTTCGTAAACGGATTGCCGAGGCTCAAGCTCACATGCGGTAGCTCCTCGGGCGTGAGCTCGCGCGCATACGTGGCGAAGCCGACGATGTGAAGCGTATCTCTGGGGTACCGAGTGCGGATGAGATTGTCGAGTGCGAGCACGACTTTCTTCGCTGCCTGAAGCTTCTTGTTCTGTGCCATCGTATAGCTAAGGTCCAGCAATAGCACGTTCGAGCACTCGGTCGAGCGCTGCTCGCTGTAAACCTCGAAGTCGGCGGGGGCAATACGAATCGGCACGCGGCTCGCATCGCGCACGAGCGCATTCATCAGCGTCTTGCTCAGATGGATGTTGAATGAATCGCCGAACCCATATCTCTTCGTCTCCGTCGGGTCGGGCTGACCGGCGCCTTTCCGATTCATCTCATGCCCGCCCAAGGGGCCCCTTTTAAGTTGTGAGAATATGTCGGAGAGCGCCTTCTGGCCTATTCTCCTCATCGCCTTCGGGCTGAGCTTCAAGCCTTCGGGGCCGTTTTCGAGATATCCGACCTTCAGCAACTCCCTCTCAATCTGCGCCAACGCGTTCAGGCGCACGAGAGCTTCCGACCCCAAGAACTCAACAACACGTTCCTCATCCGACGGCGTCACGGTCCCTTTTCTCAACCTTGCCTCAAGCCGCTCCATTGAAAGGACGCGGTTGAGCAACTCCACTGCCTCCTCCAGGCTCACCGGCTTGCAGCCGCAAAATCCCTGCTGTATTCGGGCTCTCTCAAGCGCGGCCACCTTGTCGGCAATCTGTGACAGTGATTCAAGCGCTTCGCCGACAGTTGAATCAATCGGCTGATATCCTTTGAGTCGCTCAAGCGCGCGGCCCGCGTTCGGGGGAATCTGCTGAAGCGAAGCAAGTCTCTGGATCTCTTCCCGCCTGAGCGCCCGTAGTTCCGACTCAAGCTCATGTTTCTCCAGGAAGAGTTCTTCAAATTTCTTCTCGAGTCGCGCGCATGCTTGCGCGCTCGCAGCACGTTTGCCGGAGCGGACCTGCTCGAGCTTTTGCACGACGTCTTTTAGATTCTTCATGAGCGCTTCGGCTTTCTCGTTGAGCTTCTCTTCCCGGGAAGATACGCTTTCACGCAGCGCCTCCAGTTCCCGGCGCACCATTGACTTGATCTGTCGCGCCAATTGCTCAAACAGCGGCTCCATCGTGTGCTCATCAAGCAGTTGCTGGCGCTGCCGTCGCAACCGTGAGGCAAGGTCATCGAGTCCGTCGAGCGATTGCCCGAATTTTTCTTTCACCCCCTGCCGGGACAGCTTGTGCATGGCCTGGTCGAGGGTATTCTGCTCGAGCGTGTGCTTTGCAAGTTCGTCCATTATGGCGTCAGGGTCGGGAATGGTGGGCTGAGGCTGGGAAGGAGCGGAGTAGCGATATGTATTCATGACGCTACCCCTTATACCGGCTCTTCGTGCCCAGCGATTCCTTATGGATGCGGTGGTGGAGATACAATCCTTCGAGGATGAATTCCGCCACGGAGGCAAACATCGCGGGACTGCAGTCCGGACAGAAGGCCTCTGCTTGCGCGGCCAGTTCCTTCATATCAGCAAACTGGTGCACGTACTCTTCGGAGGGGAGCGAATCGGAAACGACCACAGTTGCGCCGTTCTGGAATGCAGAAACGGTTTCCGAAAGCGAGCGCACGTCGAAATGCCGGTCGAACGTCTGCTTCACTGCCTCGCTGATAAGATGCCGTATCAGCTTGTCTTCGTGCCCGTCATGCGAGAACGATTCGAGCTCCAGTTTTCCGGCGGTGGAGGAAACAATCGAGGCCAAATCCGTTATGCGCGGCACCACCTCGCTCTCGCCCAGGCGGATAGACCGCTTTTCGGCATTGCTCAGGAGGCATTCCGTATTGCTTATTGACATGCGCACACTGACGCCGGAATGCTGATTTACCTCAGGGCTCTGCCGCGCAAGGAACGTCACCTGCGTGAGTATCTCCTGCATGAAAGGCGGCATGATGACGGAGTAACCGTTCTCCTCGAACCGGCGGCGCTCCTGCTCCACTATCCGCGCCTCGATGGTCGGGCTGACCGGATAATGTGTGCGTATCTGAGACGAATACCGGTCCTTGAGCGGTGTTATAATGCGGCCTCGATTCGTGTAATCTTCCGGGTTTGCGCTCGCAACGATGAGCACATCCAGCTTGAGTCTGACCATGAACCCCTTTATCTGAATGTCGCTCTCTTCCATGATGTTGAACAGGCCGACCTGCACCTTCTCAGCGAGGTCCGGAAGCTCGTTAATGGAAAAGATGCCGCGATTCACACGCGGAATCAGACCGAAATGAATGACCTCCTCGTCCGAAAGGTATTTCCCCTCGGCAACCTTTATCGGGTCCACCTCACCGATGAGGTCCGCTATCGTGACGTCGGGCGTTGCAAGCTTCTCCGCATACCGCCGTTCGCGGGGTATCCACTCGATTTCAAGCGCGTCGCCAAGCTCCGATACTTTCTCGCAACATGACTTGCAAATCGGCGCGAACGGATTATCATTGACCTCGCATCCCTTGACAATGGGAATTTCCTCATCCAGCAGATCGGCGAGGTTGCGGATCAAGCGCGATTTGGCCTGCCCGCGCTCTCCAAGAAAAATCATGTCATGACCCGCCAGAATCGCGTTCTCAAGCTGAGGGATAACCGTCTGCTCATATCCGATGATATCGGCAAACAGTATTTCTCCCGCCTTCAACTTCCGGATGAGATTCTTCCTCATTTCCTCCCTCACCGGAAGCACGCGATAGCGGGATTTTTTCAGGTCTTTTCGTGTCTGTGCCTTGCGCATCTCTTTGATTTTTTCTGCAGGGGCGACTCGCTGAGTCGCCCTTGCAGCTTGCCCGGCCAATCTTTTGCAGGCAGAGGCCGCCGCACCTATCCACCCCTTGTAGGGGCGCAGCATGCTGCGCCCTTACAGCCCAAAGAATCTGTGTTTCCCGCAGGGACGTCCCGCCCTCGCGTTTCGTGCGGGATTGCGCCCGTACACGGTTTTTCGCCAATTTCTACCCTAATTATAGCTTCCGATGGAGCGGAAAGTCAACGGACGAAGGGACTGTCCCCTAATTGGCCATGTGGGACGGAAAGGTCTCACGGAGGGATAATTGACAGAGGCATGCTTGCCCGAATCGACTCGATCTCGCACCGATTTGGATGGAACGGCGCATAAAGACTGGCTCAGAGCCATTTCTTCTTTCTGAACAGAATCAACATTAACAATCCGGTGGCGAACATGAAGAAAAGCACGGCGAAATATCCCCAATGCCACCTGGTTTCCGGCATGAATTCGAAATTCATACCGTAAACGCCTGCGATGAAGCTCAGTGGGATAAAGATGGTAGCGATAATCGTCAGCACTTTCATTACTTCGTTCATCTTATTGCTGATACTCGTTAGATAGGTATCCAGCATGCCGGACATCATCTCACGGAAGGTCTCTATCGTGTCGATCACTTGAATGGTGTGGTCGTGAACGTCCCTCAGGTATATCGTGGTCTCCTTCTTGATCAGAGAAGATTCAGCTCTTTCCATGCTGCTGATAACCTCACGCAGTGGCCACACAAATTTGCGCAGAAATATCATTTCCCTCTTGAGGGCATGGATAGCATGGAGAGTCTTCGAGGTTGGGCTGGCAATCAGATCTCCTTCCAACGCTTCGATCTTATCGCCGAACTTCTCCAAGATCGCAAAATAATTGTCGACAACGACATCGACAAGCGCATAGGCAAGATAGTCGGCCCCCATCGTTCGGATGCGACCCTTCTTGCCCCTGAGCCTTTCCCTGATGGGGTCAAATACGTCGCCCTCGCGCTCCTGAAAGGAAATAACGAAGTTGCGACCGAGCACAAGGCTGACCTGTTCCGACTGTATCTCGGACCGCGTTTCGTTGAGAGAAAGCATCCTCAGAACAACGTAAAGGTAATCGCCGAGGTCTTCCACCTTCGGGCGCTGGTCGGTGTTGAGGATGTCCTCTAATATCAAAGGATGCAGTCCATAGCACGAGCCCAACTTTTCCAGAATCTCAACTTCGTGGATGCCGTCGACATTAATCCACGTTACGGTTGGTACTGCCTTGAACGGAAAGCATTCCTCGATGTTCTGGACCTGTTTCTCCTGAAGCGCGCCTTCGTCATAATCTATGATCGTAATCTTGGTGGTTTCAGCCTTCCTCTCCCCGATGTGCATCAGGGTCCCGGGCGGGGCGCCGGTCTTTCTCGACCTTTTCTTGACGTGTCTCGGCATGATGCTTCACCTCCCTCACATGCGGCCTCGTTCTGCCGACCTGCGGCCTTTCTCGCTCATTTGCTCGACTGTTCCCCTGCCTGTGGAACCTGTGTCGGCCTTGTTCCCGGCTTGCCCTCGGTGAGGTTGTCAAAGACTCTTCGGGTGGGATATGCAAAATCAATGTCATCACACTTGGCGAACGCATCCAGGGTGTCTTCCCAGATCGCCTGCGTAGTACCCCGACGACGGCGGGGCTCACAAATGTACCGAATTGTCAGCAGGACTCCGAAATCCACCACGCTCGTATACACCGTAGGCGTGAGCGCGGAATAGAAGATCATAAATCGCTTGCTGGCCTCCTTGATTTGGCGCTCAACCGCTTTATCTATGGAGGCGAAGTGCCTGTCGGCTATCTCCTGCAGTATTTTCTTGGCTTTTTTCCAGTCGCTTTCAAAGGTGACGAGCACGGGAATCTCGTTCCAGATATACTCGAATCCCTTGCTGTAGTTTGCGAGCGGTTCGGTAAACACCTTGAAGTTTGGAATCTGAATCATGCGCCCCGTGCTCTGATCGGCATGCACCCAGTTTCCGATTTCAAGTACCGTAAATTGGAAGACCCCGATATCAATGACGTCTCCTGCCGTATCGCCGAGTTGGATGCGATTCCCGACCTCCAATGGGCGTCGCCACAGGATGAAGAGCCAGCCGGCAATGTCCGCGACCAAATCTTTGAGAGCAATGGCCAGGCCGGCCGAAAGCAACCCGAGGAACGTTGCCAGCGACTGAATACCCTTGAACCATATCCGGCCAACAAGCAGGACGCCGAAAACCACCGAGATGTACGTCAGAGTCTTTCCCCATCGATAGCGCGCACGCACATCTTCCGTACGCCGGAACACAACTCTCTGGGCGATCACCCGGAAAATCCAAAGGAAGAGAATGATGAGAACTGATAAGAGAACGTTTGTCTGAAACTCCGGACTCAATTTCGACACTCTCGGTATCAAGTTAAACAGGTCGTTCATAACATCTCCCTGCGCCTTTCGGCAGAGTTCCTTCGCTCATTATTGCCCCATTATAACTGACAATGAACTCTGGAGCAATCAACGCTCCACAAAGGGTGGGTTCAATCCTCCCTGGTCTTGTTCGTTGGATGACTTGCATCACCACACCCTCTATGATATGATTCATGTGCGACGCACTCTGTCAACGCGGAGGGATTCCGGCGCTGCAGATGTTCAGCCCACATCATGCACATCGATGACATAAGAGAGCTGTTCGCTCGACCTCCAGCCGAATTCGGTCCCACCCCATTCTGGTTCCTCAATGATGAACTTGATGAAGCTCGCCTCTTGCACGCACTCGAAGAAATGAAGTCGAAGGGCATCGCCGGAGTCATCATCCACCCTCGCACCGGTATGGAGGTGGAGTATCTCTCGGAAACGTTTTGGGACAGAATGCGGTTCATCTGCGAGACCCTCAAACGCATTCGCATGAAAGGATGGATTTACGACGAATACAACTGGCCCAGCGGGCCGGTCGGCGGCAAACTCCTGCGCGAGCATCCCGAATTCAAGCAGCGCGGGCTCAATTACAAACTTCTGCGTGCCTCGCAGCTTCATGAGTCTATCCAGAACCTTACCGCTGAGCTGGTGGCCGTTTTCGCGGTCACGGCTGAAGGCATAGCTGACAGGACCGACCAAGCGCTCAAAGGCAACGCGACCGCAGCGGGCGGCGATGTGCTCGCCTTCTTCCTGAGAGAAGCCAACGTGCCGATGTTCTCGACTCACTGCGCGCCGTGGGCAAAGGGCGAACGAGGGTATCTCGACCTGCTCAACCCGGACGCTGTGGACGAATTCATGCGGCTTACACACCTCGAGTATGACCGCCGGCTCAAGGAATATTACGGCTCGTCGCTCGTCGGCATCTTTACCGATGAGCCCGCGAATTATTCGGGGCTCCCATACACCGGCCGCATGCCCGAAGAGTTCAAGCGCCGACTCAACCGCGAGCTGCGCGAAGCGTTACCAAGTCTTGCGGCCCGGCTCGGAGGGATTCCCCTTGAAGCTCATATCCGCAACCGGACAAACTACTTCGAGCTCGCCCGCGACCTGTATGTAGAATCGTTCTTCAAGAAAATCTCCGCGTGGGCCTCCGAGCGCGGCCTGATATTCACCGGCCACCTTTACGAAGAAGACCGACTCGACCGCCTCCCCGCCAGCAACGTGAGCTTCTTCGGGTCCTTAAGCCAGATGCACATGCCCGGCACCGATATCCTCTGCGACAAGCACGGATATCAGAAACGACACTCCGCGCTCATGCATGGCAATTTTAATCCGAAGGCGTTGAGCAGTACCGCGCATCACTGCGGCGCCGAACGCACCCTCTGCGAGATATGGGGCGGAAACGGATGGGCGACCCCGCCCGAACGGCTGAAAGCCGTCCTCAACTGGGCGGTAGCCTGCGGCGTGAACTTCGTGAACCCGCACGCAGCCTTCATGTCGCTCCGCGGCCTGCGCAAGCGAGATTTCCCGGCGTCGCACTTTCCTCCGCAGCCGTGGTGGCGGTTCTACCAAAAATTCTCTGAGTACATCGCGCGGCTGAGCTATCTCAATTCACGCGGCAGCCACGTCGCAAGTGTCTTGTTCGCTTTTCCGGTAAAGAGCCTTTGGGCCGAGTTTGACCTCAGGGCTAAAAGCAACAAACTCGCGGATTTCCTCGAGGCTGCATCCGAAACCCTCTTGCGGAACCAGGTCGACTTCGATTACCTTTTCGATGAGGTCGTCGATTCAGGTGCCGTGTCAGTCGCAGAGGACGGCCTCACCGTTCGCAATGAAAAGTATTCCTTGCTTCTTCTCCCGCTTGCGCAAGTTATCCCGGGCAAAATGCTCGAGCTTGCCGAGCAATTCGCGGCGGCGGGCGGGAAGATCATTGCCTTCGGCTACGAACTCCCGACCCACGATGAATACGGGTCGGAAATCGGCGCGCGCATAGAGGCCCTTCTGGGCGGCGATCAATGCCCCACTGTTGTCTGCCGTCACCTGGGGACAGATGCCAGCGCTGACCTCAGTTGGCTTGCAAAGACTGTCAGGGAGCAGGCTGAACGAGACCTCATCGCCGAAGGCCCCCTCGCAAGGGATCTCATCTACTTACACCGAAATGTGGAAGGCGCAGACACATATTTCATAGCTAATTTGAGCGAGCAAGAGGAAAACGCCGAGCTGACGTTTCACCGCCCCGGAAGGCCGCAGCTCTGGGACCCCGAAAACGGCACAACACAAGACATTCTGGCGTACAGAACCGGCATGGACACCACCCGAATCACTGCACGATTCGGCCCGAATCAAGCCTTCTTCTTTGTATTCACCGACGAGCCGCCCGTTGACCATGTGGACTCGACAAATCTGAATCTTACCTCGGTGACCACCGATTTCGCAGATGGATACACGAGCGCGCTTGAGGTGCGGCTCGCGCGCGGCGCCCGGCGATACGTCCGCACGGTTGAACAGGCATTGCCCCCGATTTACCTCCCCGACCGATGGGAGATAGACTATCCTCTCAGAAACATCATGCGACTCGGCCCATGGGGAATCCGCATCCTTAGCGGGGAGAGAACATTTCAGTGGTCGCCACGAAAAGAGCCGCTCCTGGGGCTTCGCGCTCGAATCCTCATCGAAACTATCCGACATGCACTCGCACTCGGCCGGGTCTTCAAGAAGGTGGCTGGCAAGAACCTGGTATGGGACACACGGTACGAGCCGCTCGATGAAATGGGGGATGTCGCCGATACATGGTGCAGTTGGCTAGGAATAGACCGAACCCAGATGGAAGATTACGCTGTCGGAGAGTTGCTCCTGAACATCGCGAACTATGTGGGCTTCCCTATCGGATACGACTACCCTCCCCCCGACTGCGAGTTTGCCATGAGCACCGTTTTCCATGTAGACTATGTTCCCGATGACTTGGCGCTCGTTTATGAACAACCCGAGGGCGGGCCGACCTCGGTACAGCTCAATGGCATCGAGCTTTCCGAAAAGCCAGTGCCCACCTTCGTATGGGATGCGTCGAACCGTGCCGTGCCCATCGCACGCCTCGTGAGAAAAGGAGAGAACACCTTACGCCTCCAGTGGCGTCAGCCACGCTTTCCCTCGCTCTTCCCGAGCGTGCATGGCATCGAGCCAGTTTGTCTAACAGGAACATTCTGGATGAGCAAGGGAAGGGTGACAGAGCAGAAATACCGCGTGCCGACGCTCCCGTGGGCCGATATCGGCCTTCCGCACTACATTGGGGCGATCACATATAAGAATTCGTTCGATTTGCCACTGAATTACATGGGCCAGCGACTATTCCTCAAGCTCGACCGTATCGGTTCGGCAGCAGACGTGCAAGTGAACGGAAAGCATGCCGGCGTGATATTATGGAGGCCGTACGTCTTGGACGTGACTGACCTCCTGGCAGCGGGCGAGAATACTATCGAAGTTACCGTCGCCAACACGGCGGCGAACCTTCTCGGGACCCCTGTGCCTGCCGGACTCATAGGAAGGCCGTATATCGTTCCGTACTGGCGGCACAGAATCCGGTTCGGGGAGTAAGAATCTGTCCGATAGTGAATCCGTCCCACGGTTGCGCCTGTGGGGATGTACGGCAGTGCGCCCTTTTAGAAGGATACGCACTACTGTCGGCCAAGTTCAACATCGGTTCGCGGCGTTATCCGCGCCCGTGAACCGGCCGCGGAGAGGAGATGCTGAGAATAAAGGAGGCATCGCACCATGCACCAGATTGAATTTGACGTGCACGAGCGCTCGGACGAGTCCATCGAAGTTCGGTACACATGGACACATGACGTTGGTCTGCCTTCGGAGAGCGTCATCAGGAATCAATACCGCCATTACACGTGTAAACGGGATATCGCGGGCGAGGTGGTCTACTTCCTGAATGTCGAGGAAAACTATGGAGAAGAGGTGTGCGCGGAACTCATGGACGCGCTCTCCGAAATCCCGACACATGCGCTCAAGATGCTCTCGTTCATGGTGATAGACCTCTGGAGCGAGACCCAAATCGAGTATAAGCGGCGGAAGATATCGAATCGCAGCAGGTTCCTAGGGCTGTCCCGCTCGGTTCACAAGGCGTTTCGGGATTTTGAGAAACAACATCCTAAGCTCACGTATGGCGAGGCGCTGGCAGTTCTCGAAAGAGAATATACCCTCATGCGGTCGGGTGCGAAGGCAGGCACGTCGTTGGATGAGACTCTGAACAAGCGTCCTCACCGCAAACGGAAAACCAAAGAAAAGGCCTGAAGCTTCGGAAACATAGTATCTGAATGGAGGAATCAGCATGCATGCAGAAGATGATGGGGGTCTGACCCCCGAATTTCTGAAACGGCAATTGCAGGCGATGGCGGAAATGAGCATATCCGAACGAACGATGGAAAAGTTCGGCCTGTTTGTCGGGCTTGTGGCAACCATGAACGCACTCCAACCCGAAGGCTATTCGGATACAGTGCCTCCGCTAACCTTTCAACCAGTGAACGAATTAGCGATCTCCTGAGTATAGTCATATATGATATCGGTTCTGTAAGCGCACAGCATGCTGTGCCCTTCAAACGAGGATTGCAGTCGCCGCCTGAGTATTTGGCCGCATCTTCCCTAGGGGCGACTCCGGCGCCCTGCAGGTCTCCCGCAGCGCGACTCGATGGGTCGCCTGCACACGAGGGATCGAATACTTCCGTAGGGGCGACCCGATGGGTCGCCCGTAAACAAGAGGAGTAAACGCCATGCCAAACGAACTGAGCACCATGACAATTGCCGAGCTTGCTCCGCTGCTCAAATCACGTAAAATATCCCCCGTCGAACTTACCCGCTCCGTGCTCGAACGGATAGAACAACTTCAACCGAAGCTCAATGCATACATCACCGTCGATTCCGGGGGAGCCCTGAAGGCCGCCCGCTCTGCCGAACGACAGATTTCCAAGGGCAAGTATCACGGACCCTTGCACGGGATCCCGGTGTCTCTCAAGGACCTCTATCAGACCAAGGGACTCCTCACAACCGCAGGCTCGAAAATAATGAAAGATTGGGTGCCTGATACCGATGCCACCTCTGTCGCGAAACTGCGTGAGGCTGGCGCGATCATCGTCGGCAAGACGAATCTGCATGAATTCGCCATGGGGGGGACCACGCAGAATCCGCACTTCGGCGGCACGCGGAATCCGTACAACGCCGAGTGCATCCCCGGCGGCTCGAGCGGAGGCTCGGCAGCCGCAGTCGCAACCGGCATGTGCATCGCCTCGACGGGAAGCGATACCGGCGGCTCCATCCGAACGCCGTCAGCGCTATGCGGCATTGTCGGTATCAAACCGACATATGGCCGCGTGAGCCTCCACGGCATTGTCCCGCTCGCATGGTCGCTCGACCATGTCGGCCCCATGACCAAATGCGTGCGCGATGCAGCCATCATGCTGACAGTCATGTCCGGGCATGACCCGAAGGACCCCTACAGCGCTCCCGGTAAGGCGCCCAACTTCGCGCGACTGCTCAAGGACGATGTGAAAAAGCTCAAGATAGGCATCGAGCCTTCGTTCTGTTTCGCGGGCGTCGACGATGAAGTCGCCGACGGCGTCAAAAACGCCCTGAAACAGCTCGAAAAGCTCGGCGCGCACGTCGTCGAAGTCACCATTCCCAGTATCGAACTCACCTCCGCCGTCGAATCCGTCATTATCACCGCCGAGGCGGCTTGCTATCACGAGAATAATTTGCGAAACCGGGCGGCGGATTACGGCAATGATGTGCGCGTGCTCCTCGAGGCGGGCGCGGCATTCTCCGCAATTCAT
>QZKI01000099.1 GCA_003598055.1 Candidatus Abyssobacteria bacterium SURF_17
GAGCGACCCCGAGCGCCTCACGCAGACCTATCTCGAGCAGGTCCATGCGAATCAGGCATTCCGCGAAGTGGCGGAATTCTTCGCATCGGTGCGTTACCTCCATCTGGTCCCGCAGTTGGTGCGCGAACCCGAGCGATGCGCCAGCCGCGAAGGCGACCCGTTCGGAGGGGACTTCCTCGAACAGATAGCACGCATGCCCGAGAAAATGCGGAACGCGCGCCTCAAGCGCATCGCCGACGCCCTCCGCGTCGCAGTGCCCCAGCTCGAGCAGCTCGACCTGAAACGTGACGCGCAGGGCACGCCTCATCTCTATGGACAGCACAAGCACTGGCGGCCGCGCGGCGCCCGTCAGACAGAAGTGCATTTCTCCGACGGCACCATAAGGCTCTTTGGGCTCCTCTGGGCTGTGCTCGACGGCGCGGGGCCGCTGCTCCTAGAAGAGCCCGAGATGTCGCTCCATCCCGACGTAGTCAGGTTTATTCCGCAGATGTTCGCCCGCATCCAGCGCCGCTATGGCCGGCAACTACTAATCAGCACCCATTCGAGCGATTTTCTGCGTGACGAAGGCATCGGGCTGGACGAAGTGCTCCTTCTCGAGCCCGGCGAGGGAACGTCAATCACCCCGGCGAGCAGCTACGAGGAAATCAAGCATCTCCTCCTGGGCGGCTCGTTTCTTTCCGATGCCGTAATGCCTCGCACGCGCCCGCCGAAAGTCGAGCAACTGATGCTCTTCGGAGATTAGTTCAAGCATGCCGACCAGAGTTATCATTTCCGGCGCTGTCGAGGGTCTCATCGATGAAGCCGTGTTCCGTCGCCTGACGAGATGGGCGGGCGCTATACCTGGCATCATCTACGGCAAGCACGGCAAGCCCTTCCTCCTTCAGAGAATCTCCGGATACAATCGCGTGGCCCGCACACTACCATGGCTCGTGCTTGTGGACCTCGACAGCGACGCCGACTGCTCGCCGCCCATGGCGCGCCTGTGGCTGCCTCACCCCTCAGAGCGCATGTGCTTCCGGATTGTCGTCCGCGAAATCGAGGCCTGGCTCCTCGCGGACGGCGAGCGACTCGCCAGGTTTCTGGGCGTTGCGCCTTCGCTCATGCCACACAATCCCGAGATGCTCGACGACCCAAAGCATACCCTCGTTCAGATTGCCTCCAGCTCGCGTCGAAGAGAGATCCGCAAAGACATCGTGCCGCGACCGCGGAGCCACCGCGCGGTCGGTCCCGCCTACAATTCGCGGATGATTGAATTCGTGAGCGATGCCAGGTCCGGCTGGCGGCCCGACGTCGCCGCCCGCTCCTCCGACAGCCTCCGCCGATGCATGCACCGCCTGCAACAGCTCGTGCGAAAACCGATCTATTCGACCTAAACGATCTGCTGCACAAATAGGAAATCATGGATTTTCCTGCCAAGCCGGGAGATGACAACAAGGGAAATCCCGCGACACATGTCATCCCACAAAAGCGCAAATCTATGTTCGTTACAGAAAAACGACATCCGTAGCAACTTCTAAGAAACTAGCAACCGTCTCGTCATTGCGAGGGAGCAACGGGTCGCAGACCCAAGCGACCGAAGCAATCTCATTGACAATATTGAAGATGCACCCTCAGAGATTGCTTCGCTCGGGCCTGAGGCCTCGCTCGCAATGACGGCCCGGATGTTTTTTCACACGCAACCCCGCCTCGGTGGGGTCGGCTGCTGCCAACGATGTTTGATTTTGATATTAATCAACTAACGTCATAAACCTTTGACTCCAAGGTGCTTTCGCAATACTCTTGCGATTGCGCCTGCTCCGGAACATAGTTAGTAAAATCTATCCGTTCGATGTAATATGCATGAACTTCGCATGCGGAAACCTAGGGGCAGGAAAGGGGGGATATTTAGGAAAAGGGCAATACATTGAACTGCGGCCAAAAGGCAGTGAATCCCATGAGGCGTGACATCTCTATGGCCGTGAATATCAGCGAGTATAACCTCGTTGAAGCCGTTCGGCGTTGCAACATCGAAAACGGAGGGGATGAAAATGAACACTATACCGATACGTCGCAACTTCGTTTTGCTTGCATGTCTTACGCTGACTCTCGCTTTTCTCTGGGTGATATGTACCGCAGAGCCATCCGTTGCAGACCCTTTAATCAAGAAGAACAAACGCCAGTACACCACCGATTTCCGGCTTGATGCATGCACGTTCTCAACAACCGGAAGCAATGAATATTTCATTCTCGAGCCAGGCTATCAGCTTAACCTGGCAGGAGAAGAGAAGGGCGTCCTGATTGAGCTCTCCATAACCGTTCTCAACGAGACGGAAATGGTCGGCGACATCGAGACCAGGGTCGTCGAGGAAATGGAGCGGGAAGACGGTGAGTTGGTCGAAGTCTCGAGAAACTTCTTCGCTATTTGCAACGAGACCAACAGCGTGTTCTACTTCGGCGAGGACGTGGACATATACGAAGATGGTGAAATCGTCAGTCATGAGGGGGCATGGCGTGCGTTTGAAAACGGCAATCTCCCAGGCCTCATCATGCCCGGGATAATCCTGCTGGGTGCGAGGTACTTCCAGGAAATAGCGCCCGAAATCGCTCTTGACAGAGCAGAAATTGTGAAAATGGACGCTACATTGCAGGTCCCGCTGGACGAATTCGAAAACGTCCTCGTTACTCTCGAAACGTCTCCGCTCGCACCGGGTGAAAAGGACCTCAAATTCTACGCGCCCGGAGTCGGCCTGATTAAGGACGAAGCGGCAGAATTGATCGAGATAGTAAACCCATAAGAGAGCCTGCCTTACTCGGCTCTCAGCGGGAAGAGAAGCAAAGAGTGCCTGTTCCTTTGTTTCATCCGTCGAGGAAGAGCGGTGACTCTATGCTTTCGAGCGCCCGGCCCACTTGAACCGGGTTGCTCGTGGAAGAAACGCACTTAGCCAAGATTGCGAGTCATGCCCTGCCTCAGGCGGGGCATGAGGAAGTAACTATTCTTGCATCTTTCGCCGACTACTTTTTTGCGCCCTTTGCGTCTTTGCGGTGAAAAAACTGTCTTGGACGGCAGTGGATTTGCCCCTACACACTCTGATTCCGCTTATGACTCTGCTGGAGCAGAACAATTGCCACAAGCACAAGCGCGCCTCCGAAAATCTGAAGAAAGCCCATCGTCTCCCCAATGAATACGTAGGCGACTACCCCGGCCACCACCGGCTCAAGCGTGCTCGTGATGCTCACACGCGAGGCTTCCATCCGCTCAAGCCCCTTGAAATACAAAACAAACGGCAGAATGGTGCCGAACACTGCGATATAGACGAACGCCAGCCATGTCACGCTGGAATACGAAACCGCAAAGAACGCCCACGGCGGATTCAGAATCCACCACAGAATCGCGCCGAACCCGCAGCTATAGCCGAACAGCGTCATCGCATTATATTTCTTCAGCCCTGCTTGACCGTACAGCGTGTAGAAGCTGAAAAAGAATGCCGACATCAACCCCCACGCTACTCCTGAAAGATTCAGTTTCAAAAGGTCGATTCTGTAGATGCCCGCCACAAGCGAACAGCCAGCGACAGCCAACACCAAAGAGACGAGCTTCCCACGCGTAACTCGCTCCTTCATGAACAGCGCGGAATAGATAAGAATGAATATCGGGGCCATGTACTGGAGCAGTATCGCGGCCGCCACTTGAATCTTTGCAATGGAAGAATAGTAGGAAATCTGGACCATTGCAAGACCGCCAATCCCCATCACCGCTAAATAGGGCACATCTCTCATGCTGATTCGGGCAAGGTCCCGATACGCGATAAAGAGAAACCCGACCAACAGAAGAAACGAAAGCGTCTGCCGCATCTGCGTGAGTACAAGCGCAGTCACACCGTTCGCGAAGAGGTGCTTGGCGACCGTACCGCCCACTCCCCACAGCACCGCCGCCGCAATCGCATACAAATACCCCGCGATGGGCGCCCCGCCCCTGTCTTGAGGATTCCCCGGCTCGCTCACATCCGCATACCTCTTATTTCCTCGCTGCACGACCTCTCGGCCTTCATGCCGTACCGACAAACTGCGATGATACCTTTCCGAATGCCGATAGTCAATCATTTTCGCATTATCCATTTCGTTATCGCATTTTGAAACCTGTTTATTCCTGCTTCGCTTGACTTGCAAGCCCGTTTGCCGTATACTTCCACAACATATTGGTTCGTCCCCACATCGGGTGTCTGCAGGAAAAGAGAGGAGTATCTGAATGTATACAAAGTCCGGAAAATTCGGATGGGTGCTGGCAGCGCTGCTGGCGCTGTTCATGCTCGTACCCAACGTGTCCGCCGAAGAGGACCAGCCCTCCGAGAAAAGAGTCGCCGAAGTCAACGGACAGGCAATTACCCAAGCGACATTTGATAAACAGATGGCTCGTGTGCAGCAGCAGGTTCAACTCACGGGGAGACAGCTCGATGAGGCCCAATTGTCAGAAGTGAAAAAGGAAGTGCTCGAAAACCTTATCGACGATGAGCTGCTCCTTCAGGAAAGCCGGAGCAAGGAAATCAAGATTGACGACGCCGCGGTTGAAGCCAAGGTGAACGCATTGAAGGAACGGTTCCCGAGCGAGGCCGACTTCGAGAAGGTCCTGAGTCAGATGAACCTCACCGAAGAACAGCTCAAAGCACAATTCCAACGACAAATGGCCGTCGAGCAATTGATCGACGCGGAAGTCGTCCAAAAAATTACGGTTTCAGAAGAAGAGCAGAAAACCTACTACGATGAAAATCCGGACCTCTTCAAACAGCCGGAGCAGGTTCGCGCGCGGCATATCCTTGTCAAGGTGGATGCTCAAGCCGACGAAGCACAGAAAGCCGAAGCGAAGAAGAAAATCGAAGATATACAGAAGAAGCTGAAGGAGGGCGGAGATTTCGCCGCTCTGGCTAAAGAGTTCTCAGACTGCCCGAGCAGCGCACAGGGCGGAGACCTCGGCTTTTTCAGGCGAGGTCAGATGGTCAAGCCGTTCGACGACGCCGCGTTCGCTCTAAAACCGGGTGAACGAAGCGACATCGTCGAAACCAATTTCGGATACCATATAATCGAAGTCACCGACAAGAAGTCCGAAACAATGCTTTCCTACGACGAGATTAAGGACAGACTCGAGAACTACTTGAAGCAGCAGAAAGTCCAGAAAGAGGTACCCATCTACGTCGAGAGTCTGAAGGGAAAAGCAAAAATCGAGAGATTTCTCAGCGAACCGCCAAAAGAGGAACCGACAAAAGAAGAATCACCAAAAGAGTAAGTGACCGACCCATCTTAGACAGGTTTGCATGGGGACAGAGCCCAGTTTGGGCCCTGTCCCCATCTATTTCATTCTATCTTCGTGTCTTGGCGCCTTGGTGGTTGGAAGCTTGTTCTTTCGGTCTTTGCGGTGAAAAAACTGTCTTGGACCAGCGGTTATGCGACAACATTCCTGAGAAGTAGTGGTCAGCACGCACCCCCCCCAACGGGCGGGAAAATGCCCACATGGTCCCCATCGCGCAGTTCATACTCCGGCGGCTGCATGGCGGAGTTCACAAAAGCTGTCTTCACCTCGTCATCCGGAATCCGGAGACGCGTATATAAATCGCTCAACGTCGAACCTTCCGGGACATCGACCTGCATCGGTTCCTCCATGATGATGACACCCGCATACTTCGTAAGCGTCGCATAGAGTTTCACAAACACCGTAACGGTGGAAGTCATTTTCATACCATCAATCGCGAGACGCACTTAGCGCAAGCCGCAACCAAGCCTCATGAAACTCCGAATTTCACAGGTTAAAGAAGCATTTTAACCACCAAGGCACCAAGACACCAATAGGGACAAGAAAAAAACGGCGGAGAAAGATTCTCTTTGTCTTGGTGCCTTGGTGGTTAAAATGCATTCCCTCGTACATTTGTCGCCTCCCGAACTCCGCTTCACCCAAACGGAAGTCTCGTAAGGTCGACGTTTCCACCGGAAAGGATAATGCCGATGCGTTTCCCCGGAACCTCCCCACGCTTCGTCAATACTGCTCCCAGCGGAACCGCAGCCGACGGCTCGACAATAATTTTCATCCGTTCCCAGATTAGCCTCATTGCCTGCTTGATCGCCTCTTCCCTCACTGTCACAATATCAGCTATGTACTTCTGAATTATGGGAAACGTCAGTTCTCCGAGTGAAGTCCGCAAACCATCGGCAATAGTATTCGGATTGTCCGCGGGAACGATTCTGCCAGCGCGAAAGGAACGAAACGCATCATCGGCCTGCTCAGGCTCGGCTCCATAGACCTTTGTCGCCGGAGAGAGTGACCGAGCCGCTATCGCCGTCCCGCTCAGCAGTCCGCCCCCGCCTACGGGAGCCATTACCACATCAAAGTCTCTAACCTCTTCACAGAGCTCGAGCGCCGCAGTGCCCTGGCCCGCAATCACCCGATAGTCGTTATACGGAGGGACGAACACCGCTCCCGTTCGCTCAAGCACCTTGGCCAGTTCCTCCTCACGCGCCTTCAGCGTCGGCTTGCAATAGATAATTTCACCACCACAACCGCCAACGGCTTCCCTCTTCACCGCAGGCGCATTCTCGGGCATGACCACATATGCTCTTATTCCGCGCCAGCGCGCGGCAAGCGCGAGAGCCGCCGCATGATTTCCCGAGGAATGCGTGGCCACTCCCCGCGAGGCTTCTTCCTCGCTAAGCGAGAGAACCGCATTCGTAGCACCCCGAATCTTGAAGGAACCGGTCTTCTGAAAGTTCTCGCACTTGAAATGGAGCTCCGCATCACAGATGCGATTGAGCGTGTCGCAGGTAAGAACCGGAGTTCGGTGAATGAGCTGCTTGATTCGTTCCGAGGCTTCCCGAATACCGATAATCGTCGGCTCTCTCAGCGTATCTCCTCCATTCGCAGCAACGCGAGTGCGACCACAGTCGCCCATGCGAGAACCTTGAACTCTCCGCGTGCAAGCGCCGACTCAATCTCCGCGAGACTGAGACGGACTAACTCCTGCTCCTCTAAATCATCCTTCCTGGCTTCTGCGACGCGCCTGACGTCTCGCGCAAGGAACAAATGCGCTGTGCCCGCGCCCCGATTTCCGTCAACCCTATAGCTTCCCAAATGTGTCCAGTCCTCGGCCTCATATCCGGTCTCTTCAAGAAGCTCGCGCTTTGCCGCAGCCAGCGGCTTCTCGCCCTCCTCAAGATATCCGCCTACAGGAGCCAGCGACGTCCCGGCAATAGCATATTTCGTTTGCCGGAAGCAGAGAAATTCCCCGTCTTTCGTAACTGCCACCACATTGACGTACTCCGGCATTACAAGCCATGGCCAATCCTGAATCACCCGTCCGTCTGGAAGCTCCACGGCGTGACTTTCAACCGTCAAGTACTTGCCGAGATCAAGCAATGTGCGACGTCTGACCGTCTTCCATGGACGCATCAAATCTGAAATCCCTCATTGGAGGCTGCCCCGCAATTCCGTAGGTGCGAATTCATTCGCAATCGCAAGGCGAAAACAGGCCGAAAAACCTATACGAATGAATTCGCACCTACAAAGTCTGACGCAACTGTGCAACTGCGGGTCAGTCTCAATACCGATATGCAGCCCCGCTTAGAACCTAAGCGTCGCATCCAGTTCCTCATGAGAAACATCAAAAACGGTATTGTGCGGCGGCAGCTTCTCCGTCTCGAAAAACATCGGCAGACGGTCTTCTTTCGCCGTAAACCCTGCCTGCGCGTTAAACTCAAGCTCCGCCTTGAGGACGGTCTTCCCGAGGGCGGTTACATCATTCGGCCCCAGATTCAGCCCGTACTGCGCGTTAATCATCTCGTAAATCGCCTCGAACGCCTCCGGAATGTCCAGCACTGCGAATGCCACAAACAGACATAAGCCCGTGCTGTCAATCGCAGCAGTTGCAATCTGCAGATTCCGCGACAGCTCCATCTGGCCCTCTGTCTTGAGCGGACTCACTGTGCCGCCAACATTCAATATATTCGCCGTGATGCTGTAGCCTGCCGTATGGTCGGCCCCCATCGGCGAGGTCGCGAACGTGACGCCGATTCCCTTGATGGCACGCGGATCATACGCGGGCAGCGCCTGCCGCTTCACAACAGGCACCCGCTTCACACCAAAGACCTGACCGGTGACCGCGCAACCGTTGCCCAGAACGCGCCCGAGCGGCGTCGCCTTGCCAACTTCTTCTCGAATGATCTTGATTGCCCCCGCGCCGTCCCCGAATGCGATGTAGCCCGACTCCATGAGCACCGCGAGCGTCGCTCCCATCTCGATGGTGTCGAGACCGATGTCATCATACAAACGGTCGAGCCGCGCAATCACATCAAGGTCGTTGATGCCGCAATTCGGCCCGTTCGCCCATACGGTCTCGTATTCCGGCCCCTTCGTGAGATACTTCTTGTTCTTGTCCATGTAAATGCGCGAACACTGAATGACGCAGCCACGACTGCATGGATGTGTCGCCACGCCGCCGCGCTTGAGAATGATCTCCCGCTGCATCTCGCCGCTTACCTTCGCGGCGTCTTCAAACTTGCCCTCGCTGAAATTCCTTGTCGGAAATCCGCCCGCCTCGTTGATGATATTTGTGAGAATGTTTGTGCCGTACGTCGGCAACCCCTTGCCGGTGACCGCATGTTCCTTGAGCGCCATGGAGAACTTCTTCACAGCCTGTTTGAACGCTTCCTGGTCGCTTACGGGAACCGCCGCAGCACCCTTATCGTCCAGCACAATCGCCTTGAGCCCCTTCGAGCCCATGACCGCGCCGAGGCCGCCCCGGCCGGCGTGTCGCGTGGGCCGGTTCTCGAGGTCGGTCACCGCCACGCTCGCCGCCGACATCAGCCGCTCACCCGCCGAACCAATGCTGATATAAGAAACCTTGTCGCCATACGTCTTCGTGAGCTTCTCAACAAGCTTATAATTATTTGCGCCCTTCACCTCGCTCGCTGGAAGAAGCTCGGCGCCGCTCTTGGTGACCACAAGTTTCCACAAAGTTCCCTTCGGCGGCTCGCCCTCAACCACAATTGCGGCAATTCCCAGCCGGCCAAGCCTCTGAGCAGCCGTTCCGCCAGCATTGGCTTCCTTGATGCCGCCGGTCAAAGGACTTTTTCCTCCGACAGACAACCTCCCCGAACACGGAGCGGCAGTTCCCGAGAGCAATCCCGGCGCCATCACGAGTTTGTTCTCTCGCCCCAAAGGATGGCAGAGCGGGGGAACTTCGGCATTCACGATCTTCGACGTGAGCCCGCGCCCGCCAAGCCCGGCGTACTGACCGCCCACCGCCTCCTCAGTCACCGTTTGCGCCGTCATGTCTACGCGAAGTATCTTGTTCATGTGAACCCCTCCCTTGAAACCGTCCCGCAAATCGAAACGTTGAATCGCACTCTTCCAGGGGCGGCCCTGCGTGGCTGCCCGGGCGCACACATGGAGGCGTCCCTAGAATTGGGGGACAGATTTCCTTCAACGATTCCTTAGCACATCGTGTGATCCAGCCGTAGGGGCGACCCGGTGGGTCGCCCGCTTCACTCACACCGGCATCGTGCGACGTCAATGACAGCACTTTCTGCACCCGAGATTATCACACACCAGAAGACAATTCAAGCAGCCAAACGACGCTCAGCTCACTGCATTATCACCCACAGACAGTCCGAAAAACACGGAGGAAATTACGATGGCAAACAGCGGCGATATCGGCTTTGGAAAAGCCTGCTCTCTCAAACGCCCGAACAAGCTTCTGCATCTTGCCGATATGTTCGAGTCCGGCGGGCACATCGATGATTCCGTCAAAGTCCGACCCGATTGCAAGCACTCTTGTTCCACCAACCTCGGCTATGTACTCGGCATGTCTCACGACGTCATCGAGCGTCGCCTCGCCTGAATCATTCAGAAAACCGGGACAAAAATTGAGGCCAATAAACCCGCCGCGCTCCGAGAGCGCTTTTATCTGCGAGTCAGTAAGATTGCGAGGGCTCTTGCACACGCTGAACGCATTCGAATGAGTGGCCACGACCGGCCCTTCCGTCGCTTCGAGCACCTGCCAAAACGTCCTCTCGTTCATGTGCGAAACGTCGACAATCATGCCAAGCCGCTGCATCTCACGGACCGTCTCGCGCCCGAACGCCGTTAGCCCACGCCGCCCGCGGAACGCGCCGACGCCGTCGCCGAGCTGATTCCGGTGGTTCCATGTCAGGCCCATCAGCCGAACGCCCAGCCGATAATAATTCCGTAAGAGACTGAGGTCGTTTCCAACGACAATCCCGTTTTCTATCGCTAGCACCATCGCGATTTTCCCGCTGTTCCGAGTCCGCGCTATTTCCCTGCTGTTCCTCGCCAGCTCAATCCAATCCGAATGTGTTCTCACAATCAAATGCGCGAGGTCAAGCATCTTCAACGTGCGCATCAAAGGAGGCAACGCGCGGTCATAGTTCTCCGTGAAAAGGGCGAAAACGGCAACGCCCACCCCGCTTCGCCGCAGTCGTCCCGCAGTAACCTGCGAATCGGAAGAAATGTCGGCGAGCGTCCCCCAGCCGAATTTCAGCATCTTGGAAAGAGTATCAAGGTGAGCATCACAGAAGAAGAATTCTGCGGCTTGGGGGCAAGTGCGGCGAGGTTTCGTCATCGTTCTTGGGGAGGCGGTTTTGTCTTTCCGGTCTTTTCCCGAACAAATCTCTCGAACCGGTCAAAATACTCAGTGCCACCGACGAAATACGTATCGTTATGGTGTGCGCCTCGGATGGTGTAAAACTCCTTCTCCGCCGCAGCCGCCTCGTACAACCGGCGGCCAAGCTCATAAGGAACAAGCTCATCCATATCGCCATGAATGAACAGAATCGGGGCGGAAATCGATGCGATACGCCCGATTGCATCAAATTTGTGCCTCAGGCCGCCAAGCCCGGGAATGATGGGATAGTGCACCCGCGCCATGTCGGCCATGTTGGTGATTGATGATTCCAGAATCACACCTGCACACCCGTTGCCTACCTCCGAGGCCACGCGCACGGCAACCACACTGCCGAGAGACCGCCCGAATATGATCAGGTCTTCGGGCGCAATCCCACGCGTCGAAACAAGATAGTCATATGCCGCCTGACCGTCTTTATAAATTCCCTTTTCCGACGGCTGACCCTCGCTCTTTCCGTAGCCGCGATAATCAACAAGAAAAACAGAGAGCCCTCGGTCGTACAGCAACCGTGCATTCTCCACGCGGTCTGCAATATTGCCGGCATTGCCGTGGAACCAGAGAATTATTGGAGAATCCGGCCCAGCCGTGATGAGCCATGCATTGAGCTTCAGTCCGTTAAGTGTCTCAAAGAACACGTCTTCATACGCCATGCCCCACTCGGGCGGAGAAAACGCAAGCGGCTTCACCGGATAGAACACGAAATTGCGCTCGAGAAAATCTTCAATCATAACCTTTGCCAGTATCCCGACAGCCACACAAAGCGCAACCGCAATAAACGCAAGCGGAAGCCAACGTCTCTTCTGATGAACCTTTTCGGATTTTCCATCCGTGCGTTGCGGGTCGGCTGACACAATTCTCGATAAATCCCTTGTTGAACAGGTTGTTTGGACCATTGAGTGGAAAGCAGGCGCGTTATGTTTAGGTCAATGACTTCCGTTGTCTCCACCGTTTCCAGTTTCGTGGCACAAGGCCATCAGACCATGCAT
>QZKI01000086.1 GCA_003598055.1 Candidatus Abyssobacteria bacterium SURF_17
GTAGGGAATCGAGAGCTTCGGTTTCGGGAAACCCGCTGCATCGGCCATCTTCGTGAGGAACTCCCGCGTGGTGATGCGTTCATCGTCCGTCACGAGGAATGCTTCGCCGGAGATGTTCGTGTGTTGGGCCACGAGGATGAGGCTGTCGCATACGTTCTCCACGTAGCTCGTTGACGTCTCGGCCCTTCCCCCGTTGACCAGGAACAATTGCTTCCGCCGAGCAAGCTTCGCGATAGTGGGCAATATAGTGAAGTCGCCCGGACCCCACACCCACGTCGGCCTGATGACGCATGCGCTTACTCGTCCTTTTTTCGCCGCGTCGAGCACTTCCTTCTCCCCGAGCGCCTTGGTCTCGGAATAATAATCCTTGTAATAGATTGGGAAAGGGATGGTTTCATCCGCATTGTGCTTATCCGTGAAATCAAACGCGACCGACTGCGTGCTCACGTGAACCAGCCGCGGGATGCTCGCCACTTCGCACGCCTTGAGAACATTCCTCGTGCCCTCGACGTTCAAAAGATAATAATCACTCCTCGAGCCCACGCCCGCCTCGACGAGCGCCGCGCAGTGGTATAGAACCTCGACCCCGCGTGCTGCATCAACTAACGACTCATATAGCGTTATATCACCCTGCGCAAGTTCGACACCGAACTGTTTCAATGTGGCGACGTTGCTCGTCTTCCGGACGAGACAGCGAACCTTGTCTCCGCGTGCGAGCAGCTTCTTCACGAGATTCGTTCCCACGAATCCGGTCCCACCGGTCACGAGTACATTCACATGTCACCTCCGAGAAATACCAACTGGATTATACCGCAAAGGCGCAAAGACCGCAAAGAATATCCGCAACCACCGAAAGACGACACGGCGGAACCGCAATCGCGCGATGAGCCGGACAAATGCGAAACCTATGGAAACTGCTGATGAACGCAGATGCACACGGTACGGCACAGCCGCTACCAACAATACTGTCATTGCGAGCATCCGACCCCGGCTGCAGCGGGGTTAGTGTGAGAGAAACATCCGTGCCGTCATTGCGAGCATCCGACCCGCCTACGGTGGGATTATGTGTGAAAGAAACATCCACGCGGTCATTGCGAGCGCAGCGAAGCAATCTCTGTTTGCATCTTCTGTGCTACTAATGGGATTGCTTCGGTCGCTGCGCTCCCTCGCAATGACTAAGCGGTTGCCAGCTTCTTAGGAGCGAAGGGCCACAGGCCCGAGCGAAGCAATCTCTGCAACCCCCGCCTTTGGCTCCACGCGCGGGCAAGTCGTAGGAGCTCTCTTTTAATTGATTAAGTCCTGAAATTTGTACATACTAAATTATGATATCGGAGGTGGTCAAAAATATATGCCCACATACAAAAAACAATTCACAACGATAGACGAATACATCAGAACCTTTCCGAAGGATGTTCAAAGGATTCTTGAAAAAATAAGGCGGACAATACAAAGAGCGGCGCCGGAAGCCGAAGAGGCAATTAGTTATCAGATGCCCACATTCAAACTAAACGGAAAGAATTTAGTACATTTTGCCGCTTGGAAAAATCATATCGGATTTTATCCGACACCGTCCGGTACCGAAGCATTCACAAAAGAATTATCGCAATATGAAGGAGCGAAAGGTTCGGTCAGATTCCCGACAGACCAGCCAATCCCATATGATCTGGTGAGGAAAATAGTCATATTTCGAGTGAAAGAAAATCTAGAAAAAAACAAATAAGCAGCATATGTTCGGAGCAAATGTGGTTTCCGATTGGCAAGTCGGAACCTGCGGGTCTGGAAAGGAGAAGAATATGAAAAAGAATCCCGTAGTCCATTTTGAAATGCCGTATGACGACCACAAGCGCCTGGCGAAGTTCTACACAGAGGCCTTTGGCTGGCAGATGCAGAGGTTAGGTAAAGACATGGGTGACTATGTCCTCGCCACTACTACCGAAACTGACGAAAACAGGATGGTCAAAACGCCGGGCACTATCAATGGCGGTTTCTTCCCCAAAAAGGCGGATTGGCCGGCGCAGTATCCGTCCGTGGTCATTGCCGTGGACAATATGAAAGAGGCGATGAAGAAAGTCACGGACGCAGGAGGTAAAGTTCTCGGGGAGCCGATGGAAATTCCGGGCATAGGACAATATGTTTCGTTCATCGATACAGAAGGCAACCGCGTAAGCATGTTGCAGCCGAATCCGGAGATGTAGTATGAATGAAAGCTGGCACGCGTGATGTCTTTGGCTTTTAATCTTTCCGTCAAAAATTCCATCCGCGCGAACCGTGATTCCGCGAAGAGCGCGACACCTATGGGCAGTGTTGATTGACAAACGTGCCCCAATTTGCTATTTTTGTGACAATTGAAGATGCCGGAGTGGTGGAACTGGTAGACGCAGGGGACTCAAAATCCCCCGGTGCTCGGCACCATGAGGGTTCGATTCCCTCCTCCGGCACCATTGGTATGAAAGGACTTACGCGTCGCAGCGTGAGTCCTTTTTCTTATAAAAACCTCTGAGGTGTCCTTGTCAAAACGGAACAAAAGGGCATAAAAAGGAGGATGCAGAATCAGTTTCTCTCAAGATGAACAGTGCCGGAACATACGAGTCCATAGTTGATTTCCAACGGATTTTACGTATACTGGTTAGCGCCCATGCCTAAGAAGAATTCAAAATATTCCATTGACCTCGAGAGCGTCAGGCGGTTGTGGCTTCATCGACAGGGATTAGCAAATCCGCGAGAAAGAAAACTGACAAAGAAGACGTTCGTCGAGCACCTCGAATGCACCGGCGCGCTCCAGATGGATACGATTAACGTCGTGGATCGTGCTCATTACTTGACTCTTTGGAGCCGCTTTGGCGTATACAACCGGTCTCTTCCCGATCAATGGATCTATCTCGACCGCGTCGCATACGAGTATTGGGGACACGTGTCATCGATACTCCCAGCGAGCCGACTTCCCCTGAGCCGGCGCGCGATGCTCGAATATAAGTACAAGGACATCTATTGGGGTAGGCCCGAGCCTTCGCAGACATCAGTTCGAAGAGTACTAAGGCGACTCAGAAGTGAAGGTCCGCTGGAGAGTGGTGATTTTGAGAAGTCGCCCGGAGGTTCCGGGTGGTGGTCTTGGAAGGAGGATAAATACACGCTTGAGTTCTTATGGAGCAAAGGTGAAGTGGCCATCAGTGGGCGGCGCCATTTTCGCCGTGTGTACGATCTGGCTGAGCGCGTCTATCCCAGTGGACGGACCGCTACAACTGCCGAATACGAGGATAGCTGGTTGCTGACGGGTCTCTCTGGAAACGGCATCGCATCCGAGAAGCATCTCGACAACTACATCACTGCGCCGCGTCTGCCGGCGCCCGACCGGAGAAAGGTCATCGCGCGAAACATCAAGGTTGGAAGAGTTGTCGAGGTTGAGGTGAAGGGACTGGATGGGACGTTCTATGCCCTGCCCGAGCACCTGGAGGGATTGGGCCGCATCCCACAACCTCGTGGCACGACCCTGATCTGTCCTTTCGATTCTTTCCTTTGGCAGAGACGCAGAGCCAAAGACCTGCTTAACTTCCACTATCGAATCGAAACTACACGCCTCCGACAAAGCGAAAGTTCGGATACTACCTAATGCCAATCTTTCATGAAGGGGCTCTCGTCGGCCGCCTCGACCCCAAGATGCATCGCGACCGGAAACAACTGGAAATCAAGGGCATCTTTCTTGAAGACGGATTCAGACGAAACAAGGATTTCGATACAGGTCTGGCCGACACCCTCAAAGACCTGGCAGTGTTCCTCGGAGCCGAGAAGATTGCCTTGCCCAAAGGGTGGGGCAAGCTTCTTTAATGTGGAAGTGACAATCTCTTGATTTGGCTATGGCAACAATAATTTTGTGCAATCAACCATAGGGCGTGCTTGACAGAGGGGTAGGACGGGAACCCATAAGAAAATACCCATTTGGTCTGGCAGATGGCTTAATCTCACGTCAAATATCCCAGGCTGCCCTCGCGCCTTCTTCGGTCGCTTCTATGATGCGACGGGGCCCGGAAGCATCGCCCACGACGAAGTGCCGGATATTGCGCTCTGACAAAGCTTCCTTCAATTCATTCCGCGGTCGTGTCCCCACCGCAATGACCACCTGCTCGGCGGGCAAGACCTCCTCGCCTCTTTCCTCGCTCACGACCACTACCGAATCTTCCCTTATGGCTACCACCTCTGTTCCCAAGAGCAGGCGGCCGCCTCCGTCGCGGAGCCGTTTGTGAAGCATGTAGCCATGCGAGGCGAATTTCTTGACAGGTGAACGCGGCAAAAGCTCGACCACGGTCACCGCGCATCCCTTATCGATAAGAAAATCGGCCGTCTCCATCCCGATCATTCCGCCGCCGATGATAACGACATTTCTTAGCGGTTTTACCTCATCGCCAAGTATCTGGAATGCGTCGCAAACCAGTGGCAAGTCGATACCCGGAATGGGCGGGATGATTTTTTCGGCCCCGGTCGCCAGAATGACCGCTTCGGGCTGCTCCTCGTCGAGCATCGTTTCCGTGACGAGCGTGTGGGTCTTCACCTCGACTCCTATCGCCTGCACCTGAAAGATGAGCCACTGAATCCAGGCGTCATAAACTTCTTTGTACGGGGCTTTGCTGGCGTAGAATATCTGACCGCCGGCTTTTTCCTCTTTTTCGAACAGGCTCACGGTATGCCCGATTCTTGCGGCCTCGTACGCAGCAGTGAGCCCCGCAGGCCCTCCTCCGATGACCCAAACCTTCCGTCGCGTGGAAGCAAGCGTTCGCGGGTAAATCAATTCCTGACCCGTTTCCGGATTAATCGCGCAACGAACAGAGGATCCGGGCTCGAGCATGAGTCGCTCGATGCAACCCTGATTGCAGGCGATGCATATGCGGATATCATTGGTCCGGCCCTCTTTGGCCTTGATCAAATAGTCGGGGTCGGCCAATTGCTGCCGCCCAAATGCGACCATATCGGCCTCTCCCCGCGCAATCACCTCATCGGCTAGAGCGGGATCGGTGAAGCGCCCGACCGTTATCACCGGCACGCTGATTACTTCCTTGATCTTCTTGGCGCGCCATACGTTGAATCCAGGCTCGTATTCAGCGGGCGCGCTGGTGATTCCGGCGGGAGTTCCGTGCGTTCCGAGCGAAGCATGAATAATGTCGGCGCCGGCATTGACCAGACGCGGGAGTATCGTTTGGATATCCTCGACAGTATACCCGCCTTTGATGCACTCTTCAGCGGACAACCGTAATGATATGGGGAAATCGTTCCCCACGCTCTTGCGCACAGCTTCGAGAACCTCGATAACGAACCTCGCGCGGTTGTCGAACGAGCCGCCGTATTCATCCTGCCGCTGGTTGGAGAGCGCAGAGAGAAACTGTGTAAGAAGATACCCGTGCGCGCCGTGTACTTCGACGGCATCGAACCCCGCCTCGCGCGCCCGACGTGCCGCGCGGCCGAATGAATCAATAATCTCATGGATTTCTTTCAGAGTCATCTCCCGAGGGGGCTGGCGATAGACGACGCTCGGAATGGCTGACGGGCCGATTGCTTCCCCCTGCATGAGGAGGAAAAAGCTCTCGCGTCCGCCATGGTGGAGCTGCATGGCCGCTTTTCCACCGGCTTCGTGAACGGCGCCGGCGTATTTCCTCAGGCCGGGAATGAACCGGTCGTCGTAAGCTCCTAAATGAGTTGGACTCACCGAGCCGCTGGGATGTACGGCCGTTATTTCGGAAACCACCAGGCCGGCGCCGCTCTTCGCTTGACGACGTATATATGCGAGCAGCGCCTCGCTGACTGTGGCATCGTCATTTCCCAAGCCGGTGCCCATTGGCGGCATCACGACGCGGTTTGCAAGTTCCATATTCCTGATCTTGATTGGTGATAACAGGTACTTCAATCTATCCAATTTCTCGCCTCTCTTCCCGTTCAGAAACGCCACTTAACGGAAATGGGAATGGTGACGGTTGCTGGTGAAGCATTCACGAGTTAAAGCTTGAGGACAGTCAAGGCCTGCCCGCAAGGCCGAGTTTAGAGGCAATATTGAACACCGCCCATGAGCCACAGAGATCGCAGTCCACATCGTTGCCGTAGCAGCAGAAGGGACTGACAAATTCGTCCCCTTCAAGGTACAGGGGAAGGAGGTATTTCTGCGATGGACAATTATCGGTTACTGACTTCGCATTCTCGGACAGTGTGAGCTCGAGCGCGCGGAGCGTATTCCAGATGAAATCGGAGTGCTTATTCTTCAGCCTGATTACCTCGTGGACAGCTTTGTCCCGCCGCTCGAGAGAGCCCCAGGTAAATTCCGAGTCGTCGTTTCTGCGTGGGACGTAGAAGGAAAAGGTCATGCCTTCGGCCTGGGTTGGCCGCAGAAGCTCAACGAGCTCTTCGAGCGCGTCCTCGTTCGCTTTTGTCACTACGCACTGGCACATGACAGTTGGCTCAAAACGCTCGGGTACGCGCGAAAGCGTGGCCATCACCTTTGCAAATGCTCCTTTGCCTCGGATTGAATCGTTAAGCTCGGGCGGCCCGTCTATCGAAACAACAAATGTGCATCGGGGGAGGCCTATCAAATCGAGTGTGCCGTTGGTCGTGACAATGTTCTTTGGGAAAAGCTGGGTTCCCTCTATCAGTACGTCAGGCCGAAGAAGGGGTTCACCACCCATCCACAGCATTGCCCGCAACCCATGACGCTCTTTCAGCTCGGATACTTTCCGCAGTATCGTCGCAGTGTCCATCTCTTTGCCGGGATTGTTCGGGTTTCCATCTCGATAGACAAAACAATGTCTGCAGCGCAGAGTGCACCTGTTTGTTATGTTGATAATCCCCGCTGCATATTGTCTGGCAACAGGTTCAGCTTCCGTCATCTGTTCCCCCATGGACCGCCAGCCATAGCCGTTCGCACACCGTGCATCCTTCTCGAATCAGTGAATGGGAGTATATCAAAAAGCTCTCAATTTTTCACGAGCACGGCAAGAATCGAAGAGTGAAGGTTTCAATCCTGCAAGCCTCATATCTTGACTATTCAAGGAGTTTGGAGGAAGGCGCACCATGAGCGTTTAATTCTCTCCTCCGGCGGAGTGGGGTAAAAAAGGGGGCTCGCATGCAGTGTAGGCTGCACGCAAGCCCCTCTATGTTATCCACTTGCCCCTTCTCAGGGACAAGCGGCGCCCGTTGCGGACCCCGAATACGATTATCGGACAACTCGGTGTCACCACCGCCCAACAGCGCTAAGGCGGTTGTCCCATGTGGACGCCGTCTGGCGCCTCCATGGCCCTCCTCACGATCCTGAGGAGTTCCTTTCCGCTGAAAGGCTTGGTGATATAATCAAATGCACCCATGTTCATGAGGGTCATATAGGATTCGACCTCGCCATAACCGGTGACAAAAATCACCGGGGTGTCTATCTCTCTTCGGTTAATTTCCTCCATGAACTCGACGCCGCCGAGTTTCGGCATTCGCAGGTCGGCAATGATGAGGTCAAAGGCAGAATCGGACAGCACTCTGAGAGCTTCATATCCATCGCCTGTGACGGCAACTTCGCAACCCGCTTTCTCAAGAAGCTTTTTCATTGCCGAGCAGAATTCGCGGTCATCATCGACAAGAAGCACGCAATTTTTCTGCCTCATTTCTGTTGCTCCCTTCAGCCCAAATTCTGTTGTTCTGTCCATTGAGTATGAGGACTACCTCATAGCCTGCCGCCTCGAGAAGTCCCTTTACAGCGTTGCACAGGGCACGGACATCATCCGCAATGTACACGGAATTCTCCTCGCTCATCTCCCCCACTCCTTCCGGCTCACGTTGTGTCGCCCCGTCGTTCGCCCCGCGCGCTGCAACGCCTTAAATCTTCGTTCTCCGAGAACCGAAGCCCCCCCTTCCGTGACTTGCTTCACACTACTGAACATTGAAAAGCAATTGCTGTGCCGAACCTGTGCAAAAGAGAAATCGGATGTGCAGAATGCGTGAAATTCCCCGCGTTACCGCGCATCTGATTCTTTCGTAACCGCTGACAGACACGCACAATACACGCTTGCACGCTGTTTCAGCGCAGGCTTTCAGCACACATGCTTCGGACGAAAACAATCGGGCATCGATGTCTCATCTCGAGCTGCTCTCAGAGGGCAGTGTGTCTCAAATGGGGAATTGTAAGTATGAAATCAGGGGAGCTACGACGAAATCCTTTACAGCATGTTAAGAATTCTGACATGTTGGAGCATGCGTATTAAAGAGGCCGTTCACTCTTCCTCCTCGGCGGTGTACCCGCTCAGCCCGCATTTCTCCATTTTTGAGTGGAGGGTGGGTCTCGATATGCCCAAAAGCTTTGCCGCGCGTGTCCGGTTACCATGGGTGAGCTCGAGCGCCTCGGCAAGAAGTATCTCTGTGAAGCGGTCCATAAGGCAGGAAAACAATTCCTTGCGGTCTCCCCTCACGAGGTTTTCGCGCACCCACTGACGCACCGCATTGTCTTTATCAGAGGCGGCGGCGGATTCGCGGTCCGCTTCTGTCCGCACGGCTTGAGAAATATCTTCGGGCCGGATGGGGTATCCTCGGCTGAAAATGAGCGCCTTCTGGATTGCGTTTGCGAGCTCGCGCACATTGCCCGGCCACGTGTGGTCTGCAATCGCAATTCTGGCCTCATTCGTGATTCCCGGGTTTTCAACGCCCATGTCTGCCGCGAATCGAGCAAGGAAATAATCACAGAGCAGGGGGATATCGTTCTTGCGGTCGCGGAGCGGCGGCAGCTCGATGGTGACGACTTTGAGGCGGTAATAGAGGTCTTCGCGGAAGCGGCCCTCCGTGAGTGCCGCCTCGAGGTTACGGTTGGTGGCGGCGATGATGCGGACATCAACGGGGATGGGCTCGCGTCCGCCGAGCCGCTCGATGCTCTTTTCCTGCAACAGACGCAGTATCTTGGCCTGGATGCTTAGGGGCATATCACCGATTTCGTCGAGGAATACGGTCCCGCCGTTTGCCTGTTCTATTTTTCCGACGCGGCGGTTCACTGCGCCGGTGAAGGCTCCCTTTTCATATCCGAATAGTTCGCTCTCGAGCAGCGTCTCGGGGATTGCCACACAATTGATGACGAGGAATGGTTTCTCGGCACGCAGGCTGTGCTGATAGATGGCCCGGGCTACGAGTTCCTTTCCCGTTCCGGACTCACCGCGGATGAGGACCGTTGCGTCGGTGGGGGCGACTCTTCCTATGGCTTTATAGACCTCCTGCATGGACTGACTGCGGCCAATAAGCGCGTCGGATGTCGTTGTTTTCGGCGGAACATCCATCTCGACGCGCGAGTGCATGAAGCGTCCGGCTTCGAGCGCCTGCTTGATGACATTAAGCACGCTCGGAATGTCAAATGGTTTGAGAATGTAATCGAACGCACCGAGTTTGGTGGCTTCAATGGCGGTATCGGTCGTGCCGAAGGCCGTCATGATGATGGTGGAAAGCTTCGGGTCAACCTCGCGCATCGCCTTGAACGCTTCCATACCGCTCATTCCGGGCAAACGGACATCCATGATGACCAGGTCGGGTACCCGTCGCTTCACAGCCTCGAGCCCTGCCTCACCCGAAGCGGCCGTAAGAACCTCATATCCTTCCTCGTGCAGGAGTCGCTCGAAACTCTGTCGCAGCCGTTCATCATCATCAACGATGAGAATCGTGCTCATGCTTCCTCCTCGCGAACAGGAAGGGTGACAATAAAGGTTGCGCCCTTGCCAGCTTCGGATCGGACATCTAGATGGCCTCCGTGCTCCTCCACAATGCGGGCAGCGATGGAGAGCCCGAGGCCGGTGCCTTCCTCTTTCGTACTGAAGAAGGGTTCCATAATCCTGTCGCGAATTGCCTCCGGGATGCCGGGCCCGGTGTCGGTCGCCCGAATGAGGACGGCGCGGCCCACTTTTTCCGCAAGCGCATCTTCCTCCGCTATCGTCAATTTTCCTCCCTGCGGCATGGCATCACACGCATTCACGATAAGGTTCACGAGCACTTCCTTCAACAGCTCAGGGTCGGCATCGATATCGGGGAGCGCTATTCCGCGTTCTCTCTCCACCGTCACACCGTGGCGCTCCAGCCGCTTTTCGAGAAGCTGAACCGCCATGTCGACTACTTCAGAAACATTGGTCTTTTGCACCTTGAGCTTTGGAGGTCGTGAGAATTCCAGAAAGTTACGGACGATGTTGTCAAGATGCCGCATCTCATCATAAATGACCTCGAAGTCTTCCCGTTGGGTGGGCAACAGGTCGAGGGTTCGCGATAATGAAAACAGTCTCATGTTGATTGAGGTCATCGGGTTGCGTATGCTGTGGGCCACTTCGGCTGCCAGTTTGCCCACGAGCGCCATCTTCTCTGACTGGACGAGGCGTTCCCGACTGCGCTCGAGTTCGCTATGCGTGTAGTCTATGTCCTCAATGAGGCCGCGGACTCCACGCTTGAGGGCGGCGACCTCGTCTCCCGAAGAAATCGGCTTGACTGTCCCACCCGTCTCGATCGCCAGCCGGCGTATCGGCTCAAGGATTTGAATCACGAGTACGAATGAAAGCGCCGCGCCCAAAATCACAGCAGCCGACATGGCAGTGGCTGCGACAATTCTCAGGCGCCTGGACTCGACGCGGCTCCTCTCCCACGCTACGGATAGGTCCTTACTGTGGATATCAACGTGCCCTTCGATCGTATTGAGTATGTCGAAGAAATGACTGCGCATTTGCCGGTGAAGTTCCGCTCCGGCTTCACGCTGCCCGGAGCGGTACAACTCAATCACGCTGTCCTTTTCATCGATGTACTGCTGATATTCGGCCTCGATACGGTCAAGAAACTGTCTGTGCTTCCCCTCAGTATCAATTCTTCTTGCCTCATTGAAACGGTCGTCGAAATCCTGTCGATACCTGGTAAGTTCTTCCAGCCAATGAGGGTCGCCGTCCAGAAAATAGTAGGAGACGTATCCCCGCTGGTTCAGCAAAGCGGTCTCCAGCCCTTTTGCGGCCTGGAGAGAAGCCACATCTTTCCGGATAAGAGTGGTGAGGAGGGATTCAATCCGATACGTATACCCTATCATAACGGCTCCGCCCACGACCGTTATGATAACGAGTCCGCCCAAGGTGAGAAGTATGCGGGTGCGCAGTCCGAGACGGTTCCAGAAATCCATACACGTGCGGTCCGTTTCAGCAGGCTGACATAGATGTTGCACACCGACGCATCTCTAAGCGGGAGACCGGTGTCGCCCATTCCTGCTGTGTGGGGTTTATCTTCGGGGAAAAGCTAGTATTTTCCCCTTTTCAAGGATTCTATCAACTTTGGGTGATGCGGTCAAGCGGCATTGAGCTGCAGAGGGTGCAACAAAAAAGCGCACGTTATTCGTGGACATAATACGTACTTCTCCATACTACTCCATTGCATTTTCTTTAATTTCTGTCGTGATTTTTGAGAAATCTTTGCATAACTCATTGTCGTTAAATGAATTCCCGCTTTCGCGGAATGACAAAAAAGAAGCGCTTCATTCGTAATTCCTGTTCCAAACTGCTTCTTTCTTTCTCCTTCTTCCAAATTCGCGTTTATTGGCGTTCATTGGCGGTTCCCGTTTCTTCTTTTTCTTTTTGGTTGCGGCTT
>QZKI01000027.1 GCA_003598055.1 Candidatus Abyssobacteria bacterium SURF_17
ACACACTGCCGCGCAACCGCCGCAGCCGACAATTGCCAGCCTGCGATATGGGGCAGCAACAGCTTTGATCTCTTCCAGAGGTTTCTGAACAGTAATAATCATTTGCAGCCCCTGCTACATTTCCCAAATCAGTCAAGCAACCCAAACAATGTGCGCACTTTATCAACGAAGTATTCCGGCTTCTCCTCCTCAACGCGGCTGATGCGTCCTTGTGAGACACGCCACTGGTCATTTCTGAAGACCGACGTCTTCGTAACCTCGAACGTTGAGTTCCTCAGGCGCCAGAATTGCCCGTCAAATTCATAGGTCTCCTTCTGAACGCCCTCGTCGCGGATAAAGTCCTTGTCGTCCTCGGCTTTTCCGGGGGACCGTGAGTATCGGGTCTGGTAGCGCACCTTCCGATACTTGACGTCCGCTATGTGGGATGGTGAAAACGTTTCGGCCTTCGTCACCACGATACTCGTCTCCTCCGGACCTTCAGGAAATTCATCGTAGTACTTATAGTAGTAGTTATCGCCGCCGGAAGGCACCGTTACGACTTCTTCCTTATACCGTTCTTTATTCTGTTCAAGAAATTCCATCTGCCGGGTGAGCTTTGCACTCAGGATGCGTCTGAGTTCTTCATCTGTGGCCTGCTCCGTAATTACCGGGTCAGGCTCGGCAGGAATTCGAGCTTTGTCTGCGGAGGAGCAGCCGACCAGCAGCCATAGCACGACCATCAATCCCCAGCTTTTTCTCATTTCTGTCCTAAAGCCCATTGCACCATCTCTCCATTCAAGTTTCGGGTTCGCACTCGACGCTCACTCCGCCCGCCACAATCTTAAACGGCAGCACCTCTGCGCCCGCAGCAGCGAGCGCAGCCTCAACACGCTGACGTTTCTTGGGTAAGACGAACGTTATCATGCAGCCGCCTCCGCCGGCCCCGCACAATTTATTCGCTGCCGCGCCTGCTTCCAAAGCGGCCTGCATGATCTTTTCCACCGCCTCCGTCGTTACTCCTTCAGCCAGCGTTCGCCGTATCTGCCACTCTTGGTCGATAAGCGAAGCCACCTGTTCCCAGTCTCGTTCGAGAATGCTTTTTCGCATTGCATGCGTAATCTTCTTGACCCGCTTCATTCCTGAAACCGTAGTCTGGTTTTCTTCGACATAATTTCGTATCATGTTCCAGTTCGTCGCGCCTGAAAATCTTGGGGCGCCTGCAAACGAAAGGATGAGTCGCTCCTCCAATTCCCGGATATCCTCTTCCGTCGAAAGCAGGCATTCGCGCCGAGCATCATTGACCTCGAACCACAAAGCGCTCACACCGCCGAAGGCAGCGGCAAAATAATCCTGCTTGCCCGTCGGCACGCGGATACACTGTGCCTCAAGGTCGGCGGCGATGTCTATCAGTTGCCGCAGCGAGTATGGCGAACCAGTCAACTCATTGAGCGCGCTGAGAATAGCTATAAGAAGCGACGAGGAAGCTCCAAGACCTGACCCCTTTTTCACGTGATTCTTGCTTGTGACGGTCAAGCCTCCCGGAGGACGGAAAAATTTGATGGCCCTCGACACGATCTCGAGCTCGCCATCCAGTGAGACCGACGCCACGCTGTCGTACTGTTCTTCGATTCCAAGGTCTTCCGAACGCAGGCAAACCCTGCCGTCGCCGCGACTCTCAAGCGTCACGCCGCACTGCATATTGATGGCACAATTCAGCGTGAGCCCGCCGTCCTCGAGCAGATAAATGGGATACAGGTCAAGCGTTCCGCCAGCAAGGTCAATGCGGGTTGGCGCAGTCGCACATATTCTCATAGGGAATGCCGATTGACGCAATAATATCCCCGAAAGGACTCGAAATTCTCCATCATTACCGCCAATCATACACGAATATCCAAAATATTTCAATAAAAAGTGGCCGAAAAGGGCCAGTTTCAATCGGCCCTGAATCCCCCATGGGTTTGCCCAAAGTTCTTCCCGAACGTGCTTTTCCCGTCATAAAGACACAGGCAACACCGAAGCCTCATGCATTAACGAGGTGAGACAGGGTTATGGCAGGCGAAGAAGTGGTTGGGCGTGTGCTCGATGAGGGCGGGGATGACGGTGCTGCACACGGGAAGAGCGTTGAAGCAGCGTGGATGGAAGCTGCAGCCGGGAGGAGGATTTATCGGAGAAGGCACGTCGCCGGGAAGGATGATTCTCTTGCGCTTGCGTTCTGGGTCGGGTACCGGAATCGCTGACATCAATGCCACGGTATATGGATGTCGTGGGCTGCGATAAAGCTCCTCGCTCGTCGCCAGTTCCACGATTTTTCCCAGATACATGACGGCGACTCGGTGGCTAATATTCTCGACGACCCTCAGGTCATGCGCTATGAAGAGATATGAGATGCCGTATTCGGTTTGCAAATCCTTGAGCAGATTTATTATCTGGGCCTGTATCGAAACATCGAGGGCCGAGACGGGCTCGTCGCACACAATAAATCGTGGCTTGAGCGCGAGCGTTCGGGCTATCCCAATGCGCTGCCTTTGCCCGCCGCTGAATTCGTGCGGGTATCTTTCCATGTGTTCCTCTGATAGGCCCACACGCACGAGCAACTCTGCAACCAGCTCGCGCCGTTTCCTCCCTTCAGCAAGCTTATGCACGGTCATCGGTTCGCCGATGATGCTCTCGATTGTCATCCGCGGATTGAGTGAGCCGAATGGGTCTTGAAATATTATCTGCATCTCTCTGCGCAAGACACGCAATTCGCTCTCGGACAGAACGTCAAGCGGGAGCCCGTCAAAGAACACTTTGCCTTCAGTGGGCGTGAGGAGGCGCAGGATTACTCTTCCGAGGGTTGTCTTGCCGCAGCCGCTCTCCCCTACCAGTCCAAGGGTTTCTCCGGGCCTGACGGATAAATTGATAGTATCAACCGCTTTTACGTATCCGCTGACTCTCGAGAATACCCCCCTGCGCACGGGGAAGTACTTCTTCAAATCCTCGACGCGGACAAGGGTTCCTTCAAGCGGCCGCGGAAGCCCGTGTTCCGCGTATCGTTGCGCTATCGACTCGACTGTTATTGTCGGACTTTTCAGCGGGGATCTCATCATGACATAGATAATCTGAAACACGAACCACGGAACGATTGCCGGCAGTGCTGACACCAGTGCGGCGGCTGGCCAGAGTACCGTGTTCATGCCTCTGCATTTGCAGTCGTCATATGTCCAGAAGGCGATGTAACCGGGAATCGACAGCAGCGCGCAGACGGTCCGCCAGAAGACATGGTTGTGGCCTTTCTCAATAGCCTGATGCGACGTGTAGTAGCAGAGTAGTCCGTTCGGCGCGCCAAACACGCTTCCGATTACCATCGATACAATCGTCCAAGCAAGCGCACGACGATGGTTGCGACGCGCGTCCGCGTGCACCCAAAACGCACATGCCAGCGACACCGCCGCATTGATTCCCGCTAGCCAGAGAATCACGTTCAGGCTCACACAATCACACCTTCCAACAACGAACGAAGTGGTCGGGCTCGATTTCCCGGAGTTCGATGGGCGCCTGCCTGCATTTTTCCTCCATGAGATTGCATCTTGGATGAAACCGACAGCCGGCGGGATAATGAGCAGGGTCAGGCACAAACCCCTCGATTGCCTCCAGATGCTCGCGCTTCTCCCCCATCTTCGGAAGCGAGCCGAAGAGGCCAATCGTATACGGATGTTTTGGGTTCGCAAACAGCGTGCGGGTGGTTGCATACTCCATAATCTGGCCCGCATACATCACGGCAACGTCATCCGTCATTTCCGCGATCACACCGAGGTCATGTGTGATGAGCAGCGTGGACATTTTAAATTCGTCCCGCAGTTCGGCCAACAGGTCAAGAATCTGCGCCTGGATGGTCACATCAAGCGCCGTTGTGGGTTCATCCGCGATAAGCAGCTTTGGATGACAGGAGATACCCATGGCTATCATGGCCCGCTGTTTCATCCCTCCGGAGAGCTGGTGGGGATATTCGTTATATCGCTGGTCCGGCGAAGGGATGCCTACTTTGCGGAGCAGGTCAACCGTTTGTTCCCTTGCATCCGAGCGCGAGACGCGCTGGTGCAACCGAATGGCCTCGGCAATCTGATAGCCGATGGTAAAGACAGGGTTGAGCGACGTCATTGGCTCCTGAAACACCATCGCAATATCGTTTCCTCGAACCGACCGCATTTCCGATTCCGCAATTTTGAGCAAATCACGCCCCTCGAAGATGATTTCGCCCTCGACGATTTTCCCGGGCGGTGATGGTACGAGTCGCAGAATCGAGAGCGCAGTCACACTTTTTCCGCATCCGCTTTCGCCAACCAGACCGAGTGTCCTTCCCTTTCCCACCTGAAAGCTGACGCCGTCGACCGCGCGAGCTACCTTCGAATCGGAGTAGAAATATGTCTTGAGGTCACGGACGTTGAGGAGCACTTCCACTGCGACATCACTCCCCTTCAAACGCAAGTTTTGGGTCAAACGCATCACGCAGGCCGTCGCCCAAGAAATTGAATGCCATGACTGCAATGAAAATGAGGAGACCGGGTATCAGTATCCATGGATGAAATTGAATTGCACTGATTTTCATTGCCTCGGTGAGCAAGTTTCCCCAACTGGCATACGGCTCTTGTATACCTACTCCTATCAAGCTGAGCGCCGATTCTCCCAGGATGTAGCCGGGAATGCTCAGCGTGACCGCAACAATCACATATGACAGCGTATTCGGCAGTACGTGACGAATGATAATTCGGAGCGAGCCCTCGCCCGAAGCGCGAGCCGCCGTCACGAATTCCTTCTCTCGAATCGAGAGGACCATTCCCCGTATCACCCGCGCCAATCCGGCCCACCCGATGAAGCTCATGATGAGCACAATCATGAGATAGACCTCAACCGACGAGAGTCCGGGCGGGAATGCCGCGCGCAGAGCAAGCATCAGGTAAAATCCCGGAATCATCATCACCATCTCACACATCCGCATGAGCACGTTGTCGGTGCGCCCGCCGAAGAATCCCGATATCCCGCCGACGAGCATGCCCACCGTGAACGAAACCGCTACACCCACGAATCCGATGGAAAGCGACACGCGGCTGCCGTAAATGATGCGCGAGAGCAGGTCTCGTCCTCGGTAGTCGGCGCCCAGCAGATATACGCGCGCCGGCTCATCAACGCCGAGCAGACGCATTTTCATGGGGATGAATCCCATCAGCCGATGCTCCGTGCCCTGCACGAACGCCTTCACGGGAAAGCGAACGGAGCGATCCTGCACATAGACGCGATTGAAGTATTCATCGAACGTGTAGGAATACTGGTAGACGAACGGACGAATATGGAATGTTCCGGCCTCATCGAAGAAGTGCAGGCGCATCGGCGGGCAATAGGAAAGGTCGCGCCGCTCGTCGTCAAAGCCATATGGCGCGATGAAGTCGGCGAACAGCGCCACCAGATAGAGAAAGCCGAGCACCCAGAGACTTGATATGGCAAGCTTATGACGCCGTAGCCGGCGCAGCGCCAATTGCGTCTGCGTTATGCCGGCTTGCGCCGGTCGAGTTTTCTCCCGTCTCGTCATTGATAGGACACCTGCGGGTCCACAACCGCGAGGAGCACATCCGCAACAAGGTTGCCCAGAACAAGCAGTAAACCGCCGATAAGCATACTCCCCATGACCAGGAAAAGGTCCTGACTCCGCACTGCCTCGAGCATTACCTGTCCGAGCCCCGGGTAACCGCACACGATTTCGAGCAGCGCAGCCCCGCTCAGCAGGCTCGAAAGTTCGAATCCGAATATCGTGACCATCGGATTGAGCGCATTCCTCAGAGCATGCCGGTAAATCACCCTGTTCTCCGGAAGCCCTTTCGCACGCGCGGTTGTGATGTATTGCATCCTTAGGACCTCGAGCATGTTCCCACGCATGATTCGTTGCAGGCTTGCAAGCCCTCCAATCGCCAGGACCGTTGTCGGTATGACAAGATGGAGGGCGATGTCGCCCGCTTTCCGGAGGCTCGAGAGTTGCTCATAGTTCCATGACTTCAAACCGCCCGTCGGAAGGAATTCGAGCTTTGACCCGAGAAAATAGAGCATCAGGAGCGCGAGGAAGAAGCCGGGAAGCGACATGCCCACAAAGGCTATCGCCGAGAAAAACTTATCGCCGATCGAATACTGGTGCACTGCGCAATATATGCCGATGGGAATCGCAACGAGCCATGTTACGAGAATGGCAGAGACGGACAGAAGCAGCGTGTTCGCGAGACGGCTGCTGATGACCTTTGCGACAGGCTGTTTTTGTGAGATTGAATATCCCAGGTCCAGCCGCGCGAGATTCTTCAGCCAAAATGCGTATTGTATGAGGGGTGGCTTATCCAGATGATACTGCGCCTGCAATTCTCGTATCGTCTCGTCGGATATTTGGGGATTCATTCGCAGGGTCGCGAAATAGTCTCCGGGCGCGAGCTGAATGAACATGAACGCGACGAACGACATTGCGAGCAGGAGCGGGAAAAGAATCAGCAGGCGCCGAATGATGTAAGCGGTCATGCCAGTTCTCGGAGCACAAGATAATTTGACCCACGAGTCTTTATCGTGGGCCTATTCCGGGGAATAAGAACTACTCGTTCATCCTTACAGTCGATAAAATACTATAGCCTGTCTTGCTTGATAAGGAAATAGACATTATTTCCCCGAAACATAAATCTCCTCGATGTTATGGAACGCTCCTCCGAAGGCGGTCGGATACAGATTGCCGAATTTGTTACGAACCGCGAAGATCGTCTCGGGCAAGACCGTATAGATGAGTGGAACCTGCTCGGACACAATGAGCTGCCATTCGTCATAGAGTTCCTTGCGCTTGTCGGGGTCAAGCTCCTGCACTGCGAGGTCAAATATCTTGTCGATGCGTGCCTCCCATTCCGTGGCGGGCTTCTTCTGACGCGGATACCATTCGTGAAGCTGGCCGGAGGAATGCCAGACATTTTTCCCGAAATGAGGTTCGACGCCGCCGGTCAAGCCCAGTAGGATGCAATCCCAATCGAACGTTGCCATCAGTTTGTCCACGAGATTGTTGAATTCCAGGGGTGTAAAATGGACCTGCATCCCGATTTCTTCAAGGTCTTTTCGGATAATGTCGCCTATCATCACGCGGACGTTATTCTCTGCATTCGTGAACAGGTTGAATTCAACCTTATTCCCTTCGGAATCCTCGACATACCCATCGCCGTTTCTATCTCTGAACCCTGCCTCCGTCAATATCCGGCGTGCTTTCTCAGGGTCGTAATCGTACTTCACAACGTTCGGATTATAAAAGAAGCCTGCACTCGGACTCATGGAGGCGTGCTGTAGATAGCCAAGCCCATTCAAGACCACGTTAATCATCGATTGCCGGTCAAGGGCATATGCAACGGCCTGACGAAATCTCGCATCGGTGAACCACTTGAGCTTTTTCGGGTCAATATATAGTTTTCTCGTCTCGGAATTTTTTCCCGGATTCTGGTTGAACACCAGGAAGTTGGTCCCAAAAGCTGGGCCGACGCGAAATATTCTGAAGTTCTTTTCCCTTTCAAGCGGTTTGAGAGTGGGATAGTCTTCTCCCCGAAGTCCATAAAAGTCAGACTCCCCCTCTTGAAACTTCAGAAGCGATACATTGATATCCGGAACAATCAAAATCGTTATGCCATCCAGATACGGAAGCCGGTTCCCTTCCTTATCGGTCCGCCAATAGTGCGGATTACGCTTGAGAATCACGCGCTGGCTCGCCTCATAGCGCTCCAGCATGAACGGGCCGGTGCCCACGATATCTTCCAGCTTTGAGTCGACTCCCCACGTGGAATTAAACGTTCCTTTATCGACTGACTCTTCCAATCTATGCTTGGGCAATATCTCCTGATTCAATCCCCGGAGGAAGGGAGCAAACTTCATCGGGGTCTTGAAGGCGACAGTGTGCGCGTCCAGCTTCGTAACCTCGAATTCCTTGCCCTCGATGGTAAATATGTCGCGACTGCTCGTGGGGATATCTTTGTTGTAGACGAGCCGCCGATACGTGAAGACCACGTCATCGGCCGTGAAGGGCACACCATCGTTCCATTTCACGTCTTTCCGCAAATGTATCGTCCACGTGAGACCATCGGGGCCGACTTCCCAACGCTCGGCCAATGCCGGCTCCGGCTCATTAGTGATGCCGGAAACCCTCGTAAGCCCGTCGAATATGTATTGAGTAATCGAGGTAGTAGAGGTCTCCTGGGCTATGATGGGATTGAAGCTCTTTGGGTTGGCGATATTCGTCAGAATAAGTTGCCCGCCGTACGTTCCGACCTTCGGCGTGTATTCTGCGGCGGGAATCGCTTCCGAGGCAGGCGCCGAGGGGCGAGAAGATTTATCCCCCACTTCACCCTTTTTGCCGCAGCCAAGAAACGACAGTGCGATTCCGACTACCATGACTGCGCACAGAATGTAAATGCACTTCTTCAGAGGGCCTCCTTGGTGGCATTCCTCAAGACAACGTTCAGAGAGTTCTGTCGAGATAAAACCAGAGGGCAATGCAATATACTCCCACCAGAATTATCTGTATAAACTCAATCTTTCCAAAGTTTTCCATAGTTTCAATTAATGTTTTACCTTAATCTCGTGTCTCGCTAGTGCTATGATGGGTTGACGAACGCTATTTCTTGCCTTTCCCCAATATCTTCTTACGGTGGGCACCCACGTTTTTGCCGCCCTTCACTGTCCGGCGGCTTCCCTTTGCCTCCGGCTTTTCCTTGAGCGCACCCTGGGCTGCCGCAAGGCGTGCGATAGGCACGCGAAAAGGCGAACAGCTCACGTAGTTCAATCCAACTCGGTGACAGAACTCCACGGAATCAGGGTCGCCTCCGTGTTCACCGCATATACCCAACTTGAGGTCTTTTCGGCTGGAGCGCCCCTTCTCAACGGCAATCTTGATGAGCTCGCCGACGCCCGTTTGGTCGAGGGTCTGGAAGGGGTCTCTATCGAAGATGTTCTTGCTCATGTAGTCCTTGAGGAATGGTCCGCTATCGTCGCGGCTGAATCCGTAGGCCATTTGGGTAAGGTCATTGGTGCCGAATGAGAAAAACTCGGCTTCCTCAGCGATTTTATCGGCGGTAATAGCCCCACGGGGAACTTCAATCATCGTCCCCACGGTGAACTTGACCCTCACGCCCTGCTCCTTCATGACATCTCTCGCTACCTCGATGACGTCCTTCTTCAAGAAGCGAAACTCGGCAACATCACCCACGAGAGGAAGCATGATTTCGGGAAGGACTTTGACCTTCCGCTTTGCGAGCTCACATGCAGCCTCGATAATTGCCCGTGTCTGCATCCGATATATCTCCGGATACGTGATGCCGAGGCGGCAGCCACGGTGACCCAGCATTGGATTGAATTCTCGCAGACTTTCTACGCGTTCACGGAGTTTATCCGGCGAAACGTTCATGTCTCGCGCGAGTTCTTCAATTTGCGCTGCGCTATGCGGTAAGAATTCGTGAAGCGGCGGATCGAGAAAACGTATGGTGACGGGTAGACCCGCCATTTCCCTGAAGATGCCGATAAAATCCCCTTTTTGCATGGGAAGAAGTTTGGCGAGAGCGCGTTCTCGCCCCGGCGTGTCATCGGCGAGAATCATCTCTCGCATTGGCATGATTCTATCGGCCTCAAAGAACATGTGTTCGGTTCGGCAGAGTCCTATTCCTTCGGCGCCGAATCCTCTTGCCACTTTCGCATCATGAGGGGTGTCGGCATTTGTCCGGACTTTCAGACGACGCGTCTGGTCGGCCCATCTCATCAATGTCCCAAAGTCGCCGCTCAGGGTAGGTTCGACCGTCTTGACCTCTCCCAGCATCACTTCGCCCGTTGAGCCGTCCAACGAGACGTAGTCGCCCTCTTTCACAACAATCTGCGTGTCCACCTGAAACTTCCGTTGCGCGTAGTCAATATTGAGGTCGCCACAGCCGGCAACACAGCATTTGCCCATTCCTCTTGCCACAACGGCGGCATGTGAGGTCATGCCACCGCGCTGAGTGAGTATTCCTTGGGCAGCCGCCATTCCGCCGATGTCTTCGGGTGACGTTTCTATTCTGACCAGAATAACTTTTTCGCCATGACCGGCAAGCTCTTCGGCTCGCTCAGCGGAGAAGACGACTTTCCCGGTTGCTGCACCGGGTGAAGCGGGCAGGCCGCGCGCGATGACTTTCTTGTTAACATTTGGGTCGAATGTGGGATGCAGGAGTTGGTCGAGGTGTGAGGGCGGAACGCGCAGGATAGCCTCTTCTTTGGTAATGAGGCCCTCCTTCTTCATCTCAACCGCAATGCGGATGGCGGCTGTGGCCGTTCGCTTGCCTCTTCTCGTCTGGAGCATCCAGAGCTTATTCCGCTCGATGGTGAACTCGATGTCCTGCATCTCGGTATAGTGCTTTTCAAGCTTCTTGTATATCGTCGTGAGTTCTTTGTAAATATTCGGCATGAATTCTTCGAGAGACTGCATCTTCGGATCGGTTTTTCCCGCCTTATTGATGGGTTGTGGCGTGCGAATGCCGGCGACGACGTCCTCTCCCTGCGCGTTTGGCAGGTACTCGCCGTAGAATCGTTTCTCGCCCGTGGCTGGGTCTCTCGTGAAGGCCACTCCGGTGGCGCAATCATCGCCCATATTGCCGAACACCATTGTCTGCACGTTAACGGCGGTGCCCCAATGTTCCGGGATATTATTGAGTTCACGATATTTCTTGGCTCGGGGAACGTTCCACGACTCGAAAACCGCTCCGACGGCGCCCCACAACTGCTCCTCCGGGTCGTCGGGAAAATCTTTTCCCGTATGGCGCTTCACTGCTTCCTTGAATTTCAGGGCAAGCTCTTTCCAGTCTTCGGCGGTCAATTCGATGTCGAGTTTTACTCCCTTTTGTCGCTTCTTTTCCTCGATGAGGTGCTCGAATGCTTCATCCGGCACCCCCATAACCACGTTACCGTACATCTGAACAAAACGACGATATGCATCGTATGCGAAGCGTTCGCTTCCCGTATTCTTGATAAGCCCTTGAAGGGTCCGTTCGTTCAGTCCGATGTTGAGTACGGTGTCCATCATTCCAGGCATTGAAACGCGCGCGCCCGAGCGGACGGAGACCAGCAGAGGATTGCTGGGGTCGCCGTACTTGCGTCCCATGGCCTTTTCCACCTTGGCAAGGCTGCGCTGAACCTCTTCCTTAAGGCCTTTGGAATACTTTCGGTTGTTCTCGTAGTATTCCGTGCATACTTCAGTCGTGATGGTGAATCCGGCAGGAACAGGAATTCCCATGCTGGTCATCTCTGCCAGGTCGGCGCCTTTGCCGCCCAACAGATTCCGCATCGCACTGCGTCCTTCGGCCTTGCCATTGCCGAAGAAGTACACTCTCTTCCTAGCCACAGTGGCACCTCCAAGTTATCGTCAAGTCCCAAGTACTCGATGACCAAGTGCGACTTTTCAACTTTATAGCACAATGAGTCCTTTTATTTCAACTCCGACGGACGAAGACCATTGACAATCATATCGACTGCAC
>QZKI01000066.1 GCA_003598055.1 Candidatus Abyssobacteria bacterium SURF_17
GCTTCGCTCGGGCCTGCGGCCCTTCGCTCGCAATGACAAAGTGAGCGTTTCTTTCACAGATAACCCCGCCGCAGGTGGGGTCGAATGCTCGCAATGACATCCTTGAGTTGCGGATGTACCGCCCTGTTTTCAATCCTGAATTTGTCGGATGTAGCGCTCGGCCGAGCGCTCGACCGCCGCCTTTGCGTCTTCGACAAGCACTTTGCCATGCCATGCGCTGTAAATGCGGTCGAACGCATACGGCCTCACCGCCTCAGCGATGCGCCGTATCGCGGAAGGCGGCAGCGGGATAAGATTCGGATAGCTCCACATAAAGCTCACGTGCTTTCGATCCTGCGCGACGGCTATCGTATCGCCCACGAGCAGCACTCCGCGGTTGTTCGCTCCATCCGCCAAATGGAGCACCGCGCTCCCCTCGAAGTGGCCGCCGCACTGAATGAGCGTCACCCCCGGAAGCAGTTTCACGGAGTCTCGCCAATGGCGGATGACCGGGTCGGGTCGCTGCACCCATTGTTTGTCGGCCTCGGGAATGTATACCGGAGCGTTTTCAAAGGCATGGCTCCATTCCACGATGGAAGAATAGAAATGAGGGTGCGAGACAGCAATCGCCTGTATCCCTCCCAGCTCCATTATCTTCGTGATGGTTTCTCCATCAATATAGCTGACGCAATCCCACAGCACGTTACCGCCGAGAGTCCTTGCCAGAATGGCCATCTGTCCGATGGCAAAGCCGGGAGTCGTGCGGATACCTATAAGGCCGCGCTCAAGCTCGCGGAACTCATTCCGATAACCGGCCGCCTTCATATCCGTGAGCGCAGTCCACTGCTGGCCGTTCCACCCGATGTACTGGCGCTCATCTTCGCAAATGACGCATTGATCCGGCGGTTCTTCACGTGTCGCGTATTGCGTGCCACATGTCATACAGATGTAGTTTTCCATTACTGCACCACCCGGTTATGAATTCTCCCAAGGCTTTGGGATATCGTTATCTCCACTCTCTGAATTTGCCTCGCTCGTGCATATCTCTCCTTTCCTAAGTATGTTCTCTTTTCAACCCAAGCGAAACGAATGTTTCGGTATGTTCTATCAAGCGGGTCATGCCTCTAAGAATGATAGGGCGGCTGGCGGGTCATGAGACCCTTTGCGAACGTCCCTTGCGTTCTCACTCCTCTGGCATACAGGTCGCTTGCTCGGTCGAGGGCGTTGACATGCGTTTCCCGGAAATGGTAGATTGTATGTTGATATTGCGCACGAGCCCATTCTGCACAGCAGGAGTGAAGCGCCATATGCGAGTAAGCACCGGACAGTTGATTCTTCTTGCCCTTGGTGTTCTCTTCCTGTCCATCGGAGGCGGCCTCATAGGGGGGAAATGGGCCGCGAAGAGGCATATTGCGCCTGCAGCACAAGGGGCGGCACGAACGGTTGAGCCTGCTCGAGAGCCCGAGCCGGATTCTTCGCTTGAAATCATCCCTGACTACTCTGAGCCTGCCGCCACTGCGCCCGAAGTGACCGCCCCGGTCGAAGGAACAAAGGAGGGAGAAGCGAATAAGCCTCCCGTTCCGGCGCCCGCGCCTCCTAAGCCGGCCGCTCAACCACCGACCAAACCCAAGGAAACAGCCATTCCAACCGTTCCTCTCACCAGCATTACCTCTCGCGGCATTGCATCGGATTACGTAATTCAGGCGATTTCGACTCCAAGTGAGGAAGATGCCGCGAGAACGAGAAAGGCCATCCTGGCCGAGGGCTTTCCTGCCGGAATATTCGAAGTTGACCTGGGTGAGAGGGGAAAATGGTATCGGGTGTACGTGGGACCGTATGAGACCGAGGCCGAAGCACAAACGGTGTTGAAGCAAGTGCGCGCAATTCCGGGTTATAAGGCAAGCTTTGTCAAGCCGCTCGAATAGCGGAGGAATGTGTGTAGTCAGCATTATAAGAAAGGAACTGTAAAATGAAGGGGGTAGTTCTCGCCGGCGGCTTAGGAACGCGTCTGTTTCCGCTCACAAAAGTGACCAACAAACACTTACTTCCCATTTACAACAAGCCCATGATTTACTACCCCATCGAAAAACTCGTCGAGGCGGGAATCACCGACATCCTTCTTGTCACCGGCGGTAACAGCGCAGGTGAGTTCCTGAGGCTCATGGGCAATGGCAAGGAGTTCGGTCTCAAGCATATAAACTATACGTACCAGGAGGGAGAAGGCGGCATCGCAGAGGCTTTGGGACTCGCCGAACACTTCGCCGGGGGAGACCTTATTACGGTTATCCTCGGCGACAACATTATTGAAGGAAACATCCACAAAGCAGTCGAAGATTTCAAGCGTCAAAAGGTGGGGGCGAAGATATTCTTGAAGGAAGTGAGCGACCCGGAACGCTTCGGCGTCGCAGTGCTGGACGGCGATAAGGTAATCCGAATCGATGAAAAGCCGAAGAAGCCCGCAACCAACTATGCGGTAATCGGAATCTATATGTATGACGGTGAGGTTTTCGATATCGTCCGCACGCTGAAACCGTCTGACCGGGGTGAACTCGAAATCACCGACGTCAATAACGCCTACATCGAACGCGGCACAATGACCTACGAGATAATCGATGGCTGGTGGACCGACGCAGGCACGTTCGCTTCGCTCCTCAGAGCGAACACGCTTGTGGCGCGCCGTCACGGTATCGAATAGTCTTACGGCTCTGCGCACGCATTCGAGCCGGGCGACAGCCTCTCTTTCCATTCCGAATACGTGCTGTAATAGCGCACGATCTCCGATTCGCCTTCAAAGCCGGCAAGCGTTCTTTCTGGCTCGATGATCTCAATCGTGCCGGCAAACACCTCTCCGCTGGAACCGTCGATGCTGATGGCGTCATTCAGCGTCAACATGAGCGAGTCGGCCCGCAGGTTCTTGGCCTGCTCGTCAATCATCAGCCCCTGACAACCCGTGATGCACGGCTTGCCCATGCGGCGCGAGTTGATTGCCGCATGGGAGGTCATCCCGCCCTCGCGCGTGAGCACGCCCTTCGAGGCTGCAATCCCGCCGATATCCCTTGGAGTCGTGCGGTTCGCCACCAGGATGATGTCCTCGCCTGCCTGCGCTCGAATGATGGCATCTTCACTGTTGAACGCGAGCTTGCCGGTGGCCACGCCCGGTGAGGCGGGATTTCCTTTCGCAAGCAACTGTTTCGGTGCGCTCGGGTTGAACATGGGCAGGAAAAGCTGTCTGAGGCCCGTCTCGTCGAGCCGCCCGACGGCTGTTTGACGGTCAATGATGCCTTCGTTCGCGAGCTCGACCGCAATTCTCAAAGCCGCCAGGTCCGTCCGCTTCGCCGGCCGGGTCTGGAGCAGGTAGAGCGTATTCCCCTCGACCGTGAATTCGATGTCTTGTACATCGTGCAAATGTGTCTCGAGCTTGCGTGCCACCGCATCGAGCTCGCGAAATATTTCCGGAAAGCGCTGTTCCAGCGAGAGAGATGGGTCTGTGCCATCCTGTGCCAGGCTGAGCGGCAGCGGCTCGCCATGACCGCATACGAGCGCTTCGCCTTGAGAACGTGGCAGATACTCTCCGAAAATATGGCGGTCTCCCGTTACGGGATTGCGCGAGAAGGCTACTCCCGAGCAGGATTCCGGGCCGAGGTTGCCGAAGACCATCTGTTGGATGGTGGCCGCCGTGCAGAACTCGTGGGGAATGTTGAAAATCTGGCGGTACGTGATGGCGCTGTCACTCTGCCATGACCAGAATATCGCTCTGAGCGCCCCCATGAGCTGCTCGCACGCGTCCTGAGGGAAGGGGGCGCCGGTCGCGTCCGAAACTGTTTTCAGTAGGGTCTTCACCATGCGTTTCATTTCTTCCCCGGACGCGCACGCCGGATTACTCTCTTCGAGAACCGGCTCTCGCGCATCGGGAAAACCCATGACCGAGGAAGCGTACTTCGATATCAGCCCGAAATAGCACTCATACGCAAATAGAGGGTCACCGGTGAGATGGGCCAGGCCTTCGACTGTTTCGTCGTTGAGGCCGATATTCAGGATGGTATCCATCATGCCCGGCATCGAAACGCACGCGCCCGCCCGCACCGCCAGCAGCAGTGGTTTCTCCCGAGAGCCGAGCTTGCACCCCGTGATTTCTTCCAGCTCCTCGATGCTTTCGGATAGAAGCTTCTGCGTGCGGTCACACAGAACGTGACCGTCGAGGAAGAACATGTTGCATACCTTCGATGTGAGCGTGAATCCGGGGGGCACATTCAGCCCTAACCGGGCCATTTCCGCGAGGTATGCACCCTTTTCCCCTAGTATTGGATAATACGCCATGTGCCCTTCGGCTATTCCCGGCCGGAAGAAGTAGGAAAGGTTAGCCGGCTCAAGTTCTTTAGTGATCGCTTCCAGGTCGCGCCTGATCCGGGCCACCTTGTTGGTGGAAATTTCCCTGATGGGCGGATGACGCACGCGCTTCATGAACTCGGCGATGCGCGCGCGAGAGAAATTGAGCAGCCTCAGCGTAAGCTCGGAAAGGTGCTGCAGCGTGGTCTCGCGGAATAAGCCGTCCACGAACGCGCTCGCTGCCTCATCGGCGTTCGGAATCTGCCGCGACGAAAGGATTTCGCGAGTGGTATCGTAATAGGTCTGAACGATCTTGTCTGTCGCTGCTCCTATCTCCGAGTTGATGCGCTCGATGATGGAGTAGACCATATAAAAGTTAAGGTCGCTCGATTGCTTGAGCGCAAGGAGCTGCCTGCCATACTCTTTGAGTTTTTTGGTGCACTGCCCCTTCGCACGTACGCTCAAAATCATCGAATACATCACGTCGATGGCCAGTGGAAGCGCCTCGACCGTTATGTCGGCCAGAATCACATTGCTCACCTCGCCATAGATGATATAGCCGAGGCGTTCGAGCGTCAGGTCGAGCCAGATGGCCTCCAATGTTACTTCGATTGTCTGCGATTGTACCAACGGATTCTTGATTGTGTCGCGCAGCGATATCCGCACCTCACCGAGCATCAACGCGGCGTTGAGAATGTCCCGCGCCCGCAGATACCCGATGAATCGCTCGAGCGAATCGAATAGATGAGGGAAGAAGATCGAAACCGCCTCGCGCCGCCATGAATCGATGAGAACTTGTATCTCCTCCGGCTCCTTTTTGTCCGCGTTTGTCAGCCCTGCCCTCAAGTTCTCGAACAGCCGTTTGACATTGGGATTTTCCGCGGTGCGAATGGATTCTTCGAGCAGATTGACGAGAATCTCCACGTTGGTTTCAATCAATGACCTGTTCCGTTTCTCGATACTGCCGAGGAGATACCGAAGCTGGCTGTTAACCCGGGGCGATACAATCTGTGAAATATTGCTCAGGAGTTGGTATACATCTTCCACCCGGTCTTCGATGCTCCCCGGGTGAGGCTCAAAGACGTTCGCGAGTTCCCGCTCCAACTCCTTCAACAACCCGAGTATGCTCTGGAATTTCTCGGGGCGGTACTGAAACACTTTCTGATACTTGTTTATGGCGGTCAGAGGCTCGGCGTCGCCGTTTTCCACATAGGCAAGAAGCGCTCGCACGAGGTCGAGGTTGCGCGGAGAGAGCTTGCTGTGGATTTCTCCCCTGATATCCTCGGTGATGGGGGATGGGAACGCGTATTCTATCTCTTCGGCGAGTCCGCGCAACGCTCGAATCTCGTCTTGCGATGCGCCGAAGAATGGCAGGCTCTTGACCAGTTGCCGGACCAGTAGATACATTTCGTCCGAGGACAGGTCTATGCACATCAGCCCTTCGAGTTTCTCGCGCATCTGCTTCGAGAGCGCAATGCTATCGGCTTTCTCGGCGAAGCCGCTACCCCGGTAGCCGGTCAGGCTGCCCGTCTCAACGCGCAGATTCACGTTGAGCGCCTTAATGAGGTCGGTGTTGCCGCGCGGGTCAGAGACGATTTGCTCGATGCACGCGAACACTTTTTCCCAGCTATTGATGGGCTCGACCTTTGAGTCTTTGATCTCGACGTTCATTGTGATGTCAGCTACTCCCTCAACGCTCGTCCAACCCGTCGAGGGCGGACAACGTCCGAGTCGCCAGATACTTCAGGGCTGCGCCGCCACCGGTACACAGGGTGAATTTTTCCTTCGCCGTCTCGATTCCGCCCATGCGACGATTCACAGCAGTGACTCCGTCGCCGCCGACCACAAGCTTTACCTTTGTCGGGCACTGCGCGATAGCGTCCACAATCCAGTTCGTCCCTTCGATGAATTGCTCTACCTCATAGAGTCCAACGGTTCCGTTGTATATGATGGTGCCCGCGTCAGCGAGAATGGCTTGAATCTCGCTCGCCGTCCTTGTGACAGCGCCATTGCTCGTGGCCGCAATATCAAACACGTATGAACCGAAGGGAATGCTCTCCGCGTCAACGACGCGCGAAGACACTCGCAGGAGCGGCCTGAACTTGTCAGGGAGCTCAAAGGCAACATGCACGTCCTTGGGGATCACAACCTTGACGTCGAATTCAGCCGCCAGCTCTATCAGCCTGTGGGCGGCGGCCACTTCGCGCTCGACCTCGAGCACGTCGGCGCCCGAGAGCGAGTTGCCGGCCGACAGACCGCTCGCAACGAGAAAAGCGGGAGAGGCCGTTATAAATGTCTGAATGGCCCCATGGCGTATCATCGCTTCCACCGCGGGAATCTTTTCGCCCATCTTGACGCCGCTGACGAAGGCAACGACGGGCCTGCTGGGCTCGCGCAGTATTTCATCAAGCGTTCCAAGCTCTCTCACTTGTAGCAAACCCAACACTTTGTGCCCATGGATGAGGTTCATCAGCGGCAGGAACGAGGCGTGAAGCCCGCGATGAGAGGCGCCGAACGCGCTGTTGACATAGTTAATCCGCCGCTGTGAGTCCGGGTCGAGATGGCCGAAGAGCGTGTCAAAAATAGCCTTCGCGAAATGCCGATTGCCCGACTCTTCGCCTTCGTGGAAACGCAAGTTCTCGAGATAGAGAACCTGACCGGGTCCGAGACCGCGCGCGAGTGAGGCTGTCTCGGCATCAACGACGCCGGGGGCCATGAAAAAATCCCTCTCGGGAACAAGGACATTCTGATTCCCCAGTATTTCAGCAAACCGCTGGCCTGCAATCCTCAGGCTGAACAGGTCAATGACTTGCCCATCCTCCGTCTGGAGGAATTGAAAATCTTTTTTCCTTCCATTGTGTGACAACACGATGACTCTTGCGTTGCGTCTGATGAGGTACGCGATGTCCTCTGCACTCGCAAATATCCGGTGGTCATCACTGATTGAAGGCTTTATACGGTTGGTAGCCGGGTCATAGAGCGGCTCCACGACATTATGGTCAACCCGCACCATCCAGTACCTGCCGTCGAACGCATTGTCAGGCAGGTCAAGAAGCGAGGCCTTCTTCGCATAGGGACGGTCGGATTTCGGAGGCACATCAGGGACATAGGGAAATCGCGTGAAATCCTTCTGGTACGCCTTCTCCGCGGGCAACATCACTTCTTCCAGGAATTCGACGTACATTTTCGACGGCCGCCACTCATTTTCGTACCAGCCGATCAACTGGATAACGGTCATCGGCTCACCGTTGGGAGCCACGAAGTGAACTACCTCGACATTCTCCTTGCACAGCGTTGCGCCCGCCTCCGCAAGCTCGCGCAGCAGTCTGATCTGCGTCGAGCGGTCGATTGTCTTGTCCCTGAGGAACTGAAATCTTTGATGGTCACCCGCGCGGCATGCTTCCTCCAGCACTTTGGCCGCGGCCTCAATATCCTCAATCGTGTAATGGCCTCGGAGCACATACGTGGGAGCCATGATGGAAACGGTCTCTATCGGAAACCGTATTGAGTACACCGGCGTATGTGATATTCCCGCGGCGTCCACCAGAGCTGTGCTCGCGCTCGCGCCCGATGTCGTCTCGAAGATATTGCCTGTCGCGTCGGTGCCGCGCCGTATGTCTTTCTTGTACTCTATCGGGTCGATTATGTCCGGGCCGATATGCTCGCCGGTGAGCGAATGATAGGTCGGCCCGATTCCCTCGAGCACCATCCCGCCGGCAACCTTATAGAATTCGCTCCAGTCAAACTGGCCCTCCTTAGTGCCTCGATACATTGCCACCTCGACAAGACGGTTCAGATTGGCCAGACATCCGGTCGTACACGAGGCCGGCGAAAGGAAGTAATGCTTCGCGGGGTCGTACTTGTGGTCATTGATGTGCCTCACGAACGTTGCATCGCGCCACTCGTCTTCCTTGCTCGAGCCGGGCGCCGTTATCATTGCACGCAAGGCGCCGGCGCGCCTGTGGCGGTTGACTCCGTCCAAATTGTTGAAGCGGCCTGTCGCATCAATGGCGACATGGACGGGCATCCCGGCCAGTATGAAGCATTTCCACGGATAGTTCGCCGGGTCTCTGAATATCGGATGGCTGAACACGAGCGACCGTCTCCCATCCAGCTCAATCCAATCACGACCGTATTGAACGGTGCCCGGATAACGCCCCTGAACATAATCCTTCTCGTTCAGCAACTCCGCGAGGCGCTTGGCATCCGGACCGCCGAGCGCGATGACGCGCAATTTATCGCTTTTCGATGCTATGCGGAGCGTGCAACTTCCCATGCGGCCGCCAGGAGCGTTGATGATGATGTTATACACTCCCGGCCCTGAGGGATACAGTATCGAATTCGGCCTGCTGATGGTCTGCCAGCGCTGCCGCCGTCCATCATACTGGTCGACCGACAAAAAGGTCACTCGGTCGAACAACTCCGTCTGCTCGTTATAATCCAGGTGATGAACCCGGATGGTCGCTCGAAGCTTGTCCCCATATTCGTACACATCGTGTATCAGTATTTCCCAATCGTATTCGCGGCTGAGTTGGAGCGCGTATTTGCGCAGCGCATCATAGTATCGCCCCATCACATGATGCACATTCTCGAGTGACGCGGCAGTGAGCAGCGAAGTCGCGTACAGCTTGTGCCGGTTCTCGTGGAGCGCGACCATCGCGATAGCCTCGCCCGTCTCGTCACGCAGGACCTCCTGCTGGATGATGGGCTGCGATTCGAGGAAGAGCAGCCTCACGGCGTCCTCGGTTAATTCACGGTCAGATACACGGATAGTGCCCGTGCCACCCATAGAACCCGCATACATGCGGGCACGTCGTTTGGTGGCGTGCGCCTTCGTTTTCTGTTCGTACTTTCGGGCAAGGCGCGGGATGTGACGCTTGGAAAATTCCGTCTGCTGAGCGATATCAAGCCTCGCCCAGTGACGGCTCGGCGCGGGTATGCCTGCCGTGAATGTATCCGCTTCCCCTCCGAGTTCTCTCTGGAGAGGATGGCCTGCAATCAGACGCAGCGCTTCCTCGACATCGGCCACAGCTTCGTCAACGAAGAAGGCGATGCTCACCTGGGTTCCGGCATCGTTCTGACTGACATAGACCTGGTTCGGGTCAAACATAATCCTGGGATTTCCGAAGTTGAGATTTGAGGTCAACTGCACCCACCATTCGGGCAAGCTGAGCACTTCCAGTTCTTGCGCTTTCGCCTTGAAGAACGAGACTATTTTCTCCCGCGAGATTCTCGAGTCGACCACTGCGTTCAGGCGGAGCAGCTTACCGCGCGGAATGTTTGTCTTGAATTCGTTGGTGGCGAGCAACTTTGTGTCATCGCTGAACAGTCCCAACGATTTCGCCGCATTGGCGAAGCGCTTCGGATTCTTCTTATGGATAGTCTGGTATACTCCAGCCACCCGATATGTCGGCTGGACGACCGCCGGCTCATCATGTTTCTCGACGACATCGGCTCCCAGCACAAAGATTTTCCCCATCTCGGAAAGCGCAGATACCCCGAGCGCATACGCGACTTCCTCGGCAGGCAGCAGGCCGAGCGGTCGTTTTCCCTGGGGGGAGGTTGCACCGAAGCGGGAAAGGAGAGCCGCATCTTCGGTTGTTTGTGTGCGTGCAACAACAAGTTGGGCTCCATCACTTTGGATACGCTCCAGTGTCTGCGGCTCAATTTTGCGGGCGTGGTCCTCGCTGATAAGGATGTAGTCAATACCCAAAGCTTTCCAGGGAAGGGATTCCAGAACGGCCGACGCTTCGGTCAGGCTTCCGTGATACACGCTGATGGCAGACTTTTGTTTGCCGATAGAGAGAAACCCTCTCTCGTCACCCGTCACCTCTTCGAAGATACCGAGTTGTGAGTTATATTTCAGCCACTGTATGATATCCCGGGGTTTCTGGCCGACAAAGACAACTGCCTCGAGGTCATCGGCATACGTGCTGCCGAGCTTGCGCAAAGCGGCGATGATGTTCTGGTTGTACCCGAAAACTGCAATCCGGCGTGGCGCGTTTCCGGGCGAGAGATGCGCCAGAACGCGGGAACGAATGGCCCCCAGATGTCCGGCCTCGAGCTCGAGCAGCGGCGCTTCTGAAAGTCTGAACACATCATAGAACTCATTCATTCCCGGCACGAGCTTCGCTAATTCATCAAGCGAGCGCTTCCTCTTCTCAGGGTCCTTCTGGTGTCGGCTTAACTGAGCGAGAAGCTCGTCGATTTCACGAACCTCCCTCAGGGGTGCTATTCTCAGTTTTCTCTGTTCGAGTAACGCACGAACCGCTTCAAATGAGGGATGGCCCACTTCCTCCAAAACGTACGCTTCCTCGGAAAGCTCGGGAATCTGTTCCTCGACTCTCCTCACCAGCCCGGCGAGTGCGCTCGACCGAGCCTGCACGTTGAACATGAAGGCGGCTGCTTCTGACAGGATTCCGTCGGGCACGTGTCGATGGGCGTTGGGTCGGCGCATGTCGTCACAGAATTCGGCGAAGAGATGATACATGCCCTCTTCGCCGTCGAAGATGTTCGTTCCGTACGCCGCCTTGAACTCCTGTGCAAGAGCTTTTTCCCCGATTTTTTCCTTCGCCATGTATTCCCGAAGACTGGAATCGAGAAGAGGAAAGAGTTCGAGGCGTCGCGCCATCCACTCGATGCCTTCGTGAACGAGCGTGCGGTTCAAGACACAGCGGCGACGATATTGAAAGCTTTCTTGTGAGTCCTGAGGGTTTGCGCCTGTGCGGCAGAGCCACTCGAGGAACGCGTACGTATCGAGGACGTCGGAGTAGATAATCCCCTGATTGTTGCGAAGCGTCGCGATGGGGAACTCTTCTAAAGCTGATGCAATATCCACGCCTTCAAGCGCAGGGTCGGCCCGTGCGGCTAGTTGGACGAGCCGGTGAATGTAAGGCGAAGACGGCCTGTGTGCGCCTGTCTGTAAAGGGGATTTGCCTCTGGGATGGGAGAGAGACTCGGATGGGCTTAGCAAACGCATAATCGCGCTCCTCAGATGGGACACGCCTACATGCTTGCCCTTCAACGTTAACAATCTTCGCATCGCGGGGTGGGAGAGTGCGAGCGAACAGGTAATAATCTAGTACAATTTTACCCCCAATTGGGCGATTCGTCAACCGAAGGAGGCAGTCGAGATAGGGACAGAGCCGGGACATCGCTCTATTTCTGGCTGCGATTGTCTATTTGCCTCATACGGTTT
>QZKI01000044.1 GCA_003598055.1 Candidatus Abyssobacteria bacterium SURF_17
AAGGTGCCGCTTAAATTCTCTCCTGATAGCGCAAAAGGCCAATTTGGCGGGCGAGAATATTATATTGTGCTTGATGCCAGAGGGAAAAAGTTGAAAACGGACTCTTCACTCGCCGGGAGCGATATTTAGACGACAGGATAGGCGAAACCTTCACTTTCGAGAGGCCGGGAAAAGTGAACGTTTGAACAAAATTCAGCATCTGTTCCACGCGCTTATGCTATTCGACAGGAACCGAAAGCTATCCTTATGCGTGCCCACCAGATTTCGCACAGAACGACTCGCGTGCCATGCTTGGCCATTACTCTTGCGATGTCTTTGTCGTTTTTCGTGGCGGTTCCGGTGATAATTGAGATTCATTTGTCACGCTTTCCCATTGTCATTTTTTCCCTTCTCGCATGGTTCGAGACTACGCCGCTTAACACATTCTCGTGCGTCATCGATTCACAAACCGGCCCGGAGCGAAGACGCTGGCATCGATACGGTCGGTGGAACCCTCCATGATTAAATCGGCTGCAAACTGTCCAACGGCAGGGCTGGTTTCAATGCCAGACCCGCCATGCCCCGCAATCCAGTAAAAGCCCCTCACCAGCGGATCCTCGCCAACGACGAGGTCTAGATCGGGTGAATATGTGCGAAGGCCCGCCCATTTTCTCTTCAGACTTCGAGGAAGCAGGCGCGGGACAAGCTTCTCAATGCGCTCTATGGTTTGAGCTACGACCAAATCGTCCGGCCGCGCATCGCAAGGCTCCGTGGGATCCTCGTCCATTGGGCTTGCAAGAAGACCGCCCGACTCAGGGCCGAAGAAAAGCCTATGTGAGTAATTGGCTATGTGCGGCCAGCCTTTCACGTCGAGGTCGGCAGGGGCGTCAAACGTAATAATGGTTCGCCGCTTCGGAGTGAACTCGATGTTGGCCGCGCCGGCAAGTTTTCCGATGACGCCGGCCCATGCGCCTGCCGCATTCACCACCTTTCGGGCTCGGAACTCACCCGCGTTCGTTGTTACTCCGCAGCACTGCCCACGCTCGACCCGAATTTCCTGAACCTCGACGCCGCAGCGGAGATCGGCTCCTTTCTGTCGGGCGTGGCGAAGGTAGCTCCACAAAAGCCCATGCACGTCTATATGCCCATCGTTTGGGAGAAACACCGCACCGTCCATATGCTCGGGAGACACGACCGGGATTCTGTTCACAGCCTGGGATGGAGAGAGCAGTTCGATTGCTACGCCCGACTGCTCGTAGAAGGGAGCGAGTTCTTTGATCATATCCCACATCGGTCCTTGGAACATGATAAAGTTACCTGGTTGCTCGAGCAATGGGCTATCGGAAAAGCCCGCTGGCGGCTCACGGAGAAAACTGGCACTTGCGAGTAAGAGTTGAAACATGCTTGGTACAGGGTCTAGTGTGACCAGCCTCGCCGCGCTTCGCCCGGTCGAGTGATAGCCGGGCTGTTCCTCGCGTTCCAGGATAAGAACATCGCCCGCCCCTCGCTCGGTAAGGAAGTATGCCAGCGACGCGCCGGCAATGCCGCACCCTATGATAATTATTTCGAAGCTATCTCCATTTCTCATACATTCCCCTTTGCTGGCATGCTTCATCCAGCTATGCCACCGTTCTTTTGCCCTCTCGTGTGTAGTCGCCAGAACTTACCGATACACGTAGCTGCACAATTGCATTTCCCCTAGTAAGTCGGGCCCTGTTTCAAATAATTGAATGGGATTGCCCGATTTATCTCCGCGCAGGTCTTTCTGCCGTTAGCAACTTCAATAGAGAAGTCGAAAATCTCCCGGCCAACCACATCAATCGTTTTCTCACTATCGACTATCGATCCCGCGTTGATATCCGCATCGCCCGGCATTTTGTTGTAGGTCAAGGAGTTGCTTGTTATTTTGATGACGGGAACGGCAGGAAAGCCTGCCGGTGTGCCACGGCCTGTTGTGAACAAAATTATTTGCGAGCCGGCGGCCGCCTCAGCCGCCATCGAGTCAATATCATAGCCGGGCCCAGCCATGATGATGAGGCCACGGCGTGACGGACGGCCGGCATGCTCGATCAATTCAGTTATGGGCGTTGTTCCGCTTTTCATAATACATCCGAGGGATTTTTCTGTTATTGATGAAAGTCCGCCGTCGATATTTCCGAGCGATATCGACAGGCCTGCGAGCTCGCCGAGCGATGCACGCACATTCCGCCGATGTTCATCGATAAGATTTCCCACTTGTTCGCCGAGCTCGGGTGTGCAACAGCGGCTTTTCAGGATGTGGGCAGTACCGGCCATTTCCGTCATTTCGGTGAGGATTACCGTGGCTCCCTCGCGAACGAAGCGATCAGCCGCCACGCCCACCGCAGGATTGGCGGTTATGCCCGAAAACACGTCTGAGCCGCCGCTCTTGAGGCCGACCATTAATTCGCTGACGGGAGCAGGAACTCTCTCTTGTGCCTCAAGTTCCTTCAGGAACCTCGCGGCGATCTCAATTCCCCTCGCGGTTGTGGCGGCGCTTCCGCCGGATTCCTGAATCAGGAGAGCCTCGACAGGTTTGTCCTGCACCCCCATGGTCAGCATTGAACTGCTCACGTTTTCACAGCCGAGCCCAATGATCAGCACAGCGCCAACATTCGGATTATTCATCAATCCATTGAGCGTACGGATACTCACGCCAATATCCTCGGGGCCGGAGCCGCATCCATACACATGTGTGACTGGCACGACGTCCGGGAGGGCACGAGCGATGGCGTCAACCACTCCATTCGCACACGCAACCGACGATAGAACAAGTACATGATTGCGAACTCCGAACTTTCCATTTTCGCGTTTGTAGCCCAAGAATTCCATGTCAAGTGCCTCCACTCAGGAAAATAGGGATTCTCCCTTCTGTTAGAAAGTAGCTTGGCGATACTTACTCGTTCAGGCTCCCGGAATAGGTCTCGTGTTATGCACATGTGTCCATTCACCCGGCCTGATTGTGCGGGTGGCTTCGACTATCGGCTCGCCGTAGCAATATACTTTCTTGCCCTCGGCCACTTCGACAATTGCGACCTTATAGCCAGCCGCTATGTCCTCAACGGCATCAATCAGTGGTTCTCCATCCACAACCACTGCTTCGCCTTTTTTGATTGGCTGCGTTGCCACAACGATGTTGTCCCGTGCATTGATTTTGAAGGCGTTGTTTCCCATTGTTCTGCGCCGCCTTTCATGTGTTCCAGAACTTGACCACGCCTTGATCTCCTGTTTTGTCCTTTTGCGGGAGCTCAGATATTAGGATGTTTGTTCGGAAAGCTCGCAATGAGGGAAGATTTGAGTTTCAATATGCTGTGCCTCCCCACCCACAGACGCGGCGGACGGCTTCCGCAGCGCTTACCATTGCCGCTTCCATGAAGCAGCCGCCCAAGATGTCGCTCACAAAAGAGACTCCTCTCAGCTCCCTGGCCTTTTGCTTGAAATCCAAAACCTTTCGATATGAGCCCGGTGGATAATGCCCCATTCCGGCCTCCTTATGCCAAAAAACCCTCGCCTCGTCCACCCAGCTCGACACGCCCGGCAAGATCGGCTCAATGTCGCTGAGCGCCTGCTTGATAATTTCCTCGTCCGGCCTGTCCACGAGGTCCAGCGTGTGCGGGTAGCACGACCAGGCGCTCACCACGCCTTTCCCGCTGGGAATCATTGCCGGGCATTTGACGAGATGGTCCTCCACGAAACTGAATGTTCTCTTGAGGCCGGGCTCATTGAAGTACGCCCAAAGGTCGCGCGAGACGGGGCGGTCGAGGAAGAAAACGGGCATTGGAAGAGGGGCCTGGGTGATCGAGTTGAAGAATTCGCGTTGTTGCGCAAGCTCATCGGGCAGCAAGCGTCCGACCGAGCGAGCCGCTGCCGCCACGATCACATGCCCCGCCCTCTTGACCGACCCGTCTTTATCCAACTGAACGCCGACAACCCGGCCTTTGTCCATCACCAGTTGTCGCACAGGCGTCTCGTAGCGAATGGAAAGATGCTTCGCCAGCTCCTCCGCAAGCATGGATATACCCCCCACCATCGAGTAGTAATGCGTGAACATGTCGATGCGAAGCAACGCGATGAAGTGGTACAGGCTCATCCATTCCGGCTCGCTCATATTGCTTGCCAGCGTTATCGACGATATGACATCCCTTAGTCTCAGGTCCTTTGGCGCTTCAAACGCTTCCAGAGCTTCCATGTCATCGAATTCAGGGTTAGCCTCTTCGATTCGATACATAGGCGGCCGATGCGCGAGAATGATATGCTTAAGCATGAACCGATAGAGCTTTAGATTTTTCGCAAGTCCCAGGCCTTGGATGAAAAACGAGTGCGGAATGAAGACGCCCGTGGCGCCGTCGCTGAAAGCAAATTTCACTTTGCCCTTAATCTCAACGAGGCGGCTGCGCAGATTCATGGCGTCGATCAGGTCGAAAGCGTATCGATAGTTCGAGTGGAAAAACTGGGCGCCCACATCGACTTTATCGCCTTTATGCTCTATCGTCGCCATCCGCCCGCCTGGCCGGTCCAAGGCCTCGAAGATTTCGACATCGTACCCCCTCTGACTGAGCCAATAGCCAGCCGAGAGCCCTCCGATGCCAGCCCCAATGATAACCACCTTTCTGTTTTCCATTTTCGACCTCCTTTAGCGCAAATAGCACAAACATCAGGATGCTATAGAGACTGGCCAGTAATTCTGTAGGGCCGAATTCTTTCGGTCAATTGTCTCGAAAAACGGCTGGAAAAGCATGCGAATAAATTCGCGCCTACAGCTTCTTCCCTCGAATCTTTTCTTCCGCATACAGTTCCAGGAAGCGCCGTGTCAAACGAGCCATCCTAGCGAGGGAAACGTTTTCCCCGTCCATATCGCGAATATAAAATGTGCCTTCGACAAGGGCGATTAGTACATTTGCGATTTCCTTCATGTCAGCTCTCGATAGCTCCATAAGTTCGGGTGTTTCCGTCAGTCCCTTCACAATTGCGCCACGTTGACCTTGAACTTGATCGCGATATGTCCTGCGCACGGTCTCGCTCCTGTGGGCAAGCGACCAAAAATCGTAGTGCAGACTGCCATCCTCCAGGTGTTGCGCCTTGGGACCGAAGAGGAAATCGATGCTCTTCCTGAAACGCCTGCGGGGATCGCTATCATCCTGCAGTTCGGCCCGGAGATCATTCATGACCATGCTCATGTTTCGTTTCACGAGCTCGCTGACCATTTCATCGCGGTTCTTGAAAAAGTGATGCAAGTTGCTCACTGGCAAGCCGACCTCTTCAGCCACCTCTCGCAGGGAAGCTTTTTCCAGCCCATTTCGGACCGCGCAGATATGAAACGCATCAAGAATCTGGCCGCGTCTCTCATTGGCGATGCTCTTTCTGCCTCTTTTTGCCATTTGCCGTTCCCCCTTAAGAATTATAGATGGAACAACCCACCTATAATTAGAATAACATACACTATGGAGGCTGTCAAGAGGAAAATGCGTTGCCGTGGTGGTAAATCCACCCAAGCACCAGAAACCAACCTCTTGAGCAATTACACTGTTCACTCCTGCAGAGTGTAAGTTACACTCACCCCAAGGGTTTCAGGCGGGATGTGGAAAGTGAATACATCAGGCTCTTCACCGGGGCCCCGACGGGAGATTGGTGAAGATCTTGTTCGAAGAAGCAGGTAATCTTAACTTATGAATAGGTGTAGCTTCCGCCAAAAATTCACGCCTTCTTCCCTTCGGCGAAAAGTCAAGAGTTTGTCATAAACTCTTCACCGCTTCAAATTGCCAATGGCTTGGTCTTCTCGACCGGCGGCGGGCCGGTTCCCAACGCGCACGCTCTTTCACGACCGTTCTGTCTTTCCCGTGAGAGTGGCAATTATTGACAGGACCGCGATGCTTGCAGCACAGTAAGCCGCTGCGAAAAACGCAAGCACGCTCGCGCCCAGCCACTCAGGTTTGTTCGTCAGCAGCCGGATGACGGCCTCTCCTGAAAACACGTGAACCACGCTCTCTTCAAAAACCAATCCCCAGCCACTGGCAGCGGGCGTTGCGAATCCCGAATAGTAGGGCAGGAGCACAAACAAAAAACCGTATGCCTCGACGAGCAGGAGCGCTATGAACGCCAGAGGAAAAGCATACCGTCGCACCTTCGCGCCCCATTTGCAAGTTCCGAGCGACACCAGATAGCTTATCGGAACGACGAGCGCGTAGAAGTACCAGCCGCCCGGTCCGCCTATCGAGCGCACCGTCGCCGCCGCGTTAATCTTGTGGTACGCTGCGCCAAGCGCAAAGAAGAATATGAGACAGACAGCGGCCAGTACTCCATTTCTTGGCGGAATTGCTTTTCCCGGTCCCTTCTTACGGTGCAACCCCGCTTTCAGAAATCCGGCAAGCGCGCCTCCGAAGAGCAACACGAAAACGAAATGGAACGCCTTGGGAAGGTGAACGAAACTCCAGCCGCTCACCCAACAAAACGTCACAAAGAGGTTCTTTGTCACGAGGACCCAGGGAAGTTCCAATGCCGCTCGAACACGCTCGGACATTCCCACAGCGGGAAAATGCATCGTTTCCTGCAAACCCGAAAAATTTCCATAGAGATAAAGATTCCGAATGTACCACCAGCCGCCGATAATCCCCGCGCACACGAACACAAGTGCGGCGTCCATGACACGCGCTTTCCAGTCGGTCCTCTCGAAAGCTAAGAGCAAAACGAGAAAGAGAAAAATCGCCGGAACAGCCGTGAGAAAATACGCTTTTGTCAGCAAGCCTGCACCAAGCGCTGCTCCGAGCGCAACGGCGCGCCATGCCGAGCGCTCCGACCCGTACCATATCATTGCAAGAAACAGAAACGAGAAAATGGTCACTCCAAGGCTATCATTGCCGACGCGCCCGACATCAATATACAGGCACGGCCACAGGCTCACCAGTCCTGCGAAAATCGGCCAATGCGCCAGGTTGTTCGTCTTCGTGGCAAGAAATGCGGCCATCACACACAGCGAGGCCACGAACACAGAAAACAGGCGGAGCGCGAATACCTTATCAACAATGCTTCGATTATCCAGCATTCGATACAGAGGCGCACAGATGAAGTAATAGAGCGGGGGATGCTGGAGCTGGTAGAGCGGCGTTTGCGACGGCGCGCTCCGCTCCGAGCTGGCCCTTAGGCGCCTGAGGTTGCTCATGAGGCCTTCGCGCTTGTTCTTGTCCATCTGCCAGAAATCCCGATAAGAAAGAGCAGGAGCATTCGCCACGAGCGGAGGCATGAGCCTCGGCAGCGGGAGATACGCAGTGGACTCCGCCACGTCGGAATCGACAAACGCCTCTCCCCACACAGGAAGCGCGCGAGTCGCTGTCAACAGATGCACATAGGCAAAATGAAAAGGTTCGTCGAACCCCTCCCACATGGGCGTGACGATGGCATAAAGAGTTCCTCTGATGATAAAGAACAACCAGACAAGGGTGAAGAAGAGTCGCTGGGAGCGGTCCCGATTCATTCAGTTCGTTCTCTTCGAGATTCCGACCGAGTCGAGGAGCTCGAGAAAGCCTTCGATCCGCGTGAGCACCTGGCCATACGGCGTCGCTCGCTTGTCAACCGCATCTCCGTCCAACGTCAACAACGGGATGTCTGACTGTCTCATTGCTTCCCGAAAAATAGCGCTCTGACCACAATTCCACCTGCAGCCCCACTGGAGAAAGTGAACGACCCCGTCCACCCGATAATCTCTCGCAATGCCCAGCAACCGCTCGACCTTCGTTTCCATCGGTAGCAATTCGGGATTAGAAAGCATCCGCATCGCCAGCGCGCGAAACGGCTCGTCGGCATCCATCTCCGGCCACCACGCCTCGCCCAACAAGTCAGCCACGATGACCGCTCCCATTCTCTGTTCCAGATGCGTCATGATATCCGTCTCGAAGACCGGACGCAAATGAAGCCACATCAACCGATATTTCTCTCCATTCGGCACGGCGGGAATGCTGTCTGTGACGCGGCGTGCGACCTCATCGCGGAGCGACTTTGCAATGTTCACCCCGATTTGCGTTCCCCACGGATACATAAGCCCCATTCCGATGAACTGTGAGCCTGTCGCCGGAGTAGGCACATGCTTCCGAAGCTCGTAAACCTCAAGGAAATACCGGCGCGCTTCATTCGAGAGTTCGATACTCTTGTGTAAGTGGTCGAGGTTAAGGTCTTTCCCTGCGAGTTCACATAGCTTGTGCGCGAGGCTTTCGAGCTGATTGGCAACATAAGCGACTGCCACGTCCGAAAATTCCAGGGGTACATCAAGCAAGTGAAATTCGGCATGGGAATGCCGGGCCCCAATGCGCGCAACTTTCGCGCATCCTTCGCACAAATGCGAGGTGCACACCACAGCGGTCGGCGGCGGAAACAACTCCATCGTCGCTCCGCCCACGGCTGCCCGCAAGAATGTGCAGATGTCACGCGTAGGCAACGTGGCGTCCGCATGGTCGAACACCTCTGTCATCTCTATCCAGCCCGAGAAACCGCCGGACCCATCGAGCCAGAAGGGAATGTAGTCACAGCCGAAAATCAGTTCGGGAGGCGTGAACACGTTCGTCCAGGCAACCGGCCTTCTCTCGGCGAAGGCTCTGTAGAGGAGTCGCACGAGATGCATCCCGCGCATGAGTGTTCCATTGAGAGCGGTCGGGTCGGGCTCTTGCGTTCCGCTCTTCTCGATCATTCGCCGGATGATCTCCGGCCTTTCAGACGCCTTCTTCATACAACACTACTCCCGAATAGCACGACGTGCCAAAACGGGGTCATTGCGAGCGGAGGGCCGCAGGCCGGCCGAGGACAGATGAATTTCAGAAAAGGCAAGAAGGGAAGCTCCAACCGATGGGGAGGCCTGCCAAAATAGGGGCGCTCTGGGTTACTCGTTTTGGTTAATCCAAAATCCAAAATCCAAAATCCAAAATGGAAACGTCTGTGTCTATCGGCGTTCATCTTCAGCGCCCCCGATTTTGCTTCTTTCGCCATTGCCGCTTACTTCAGCATCTCCAAGAACGCCTCGATACGCGTTCGCATCCTCTCACGCTCGCTGATTGAATAATCCGTCTCACACCGCAACGCGCGGACTCCGCGCGATTGCAGCTCTTTGCTGATCATCGCCCAGTCCAAAATATGAGGGTCGCAGAATTTCACGGTGTAGTATATCAGCCCGCGTGCGTGGGTTTCTTCGATGAGTTCCATGAGATTTTGCACACGCGTTTCGGTCTCCGACATACGCGCGCACGGAGCACGCAACACATACCTGTCTGCAATCGCCTTAAGCGGTTCTCCCTGTGTGCTCGTGAGCTTTTCGAAATATCTGCCTCCACAGCACAAGTCATCTGCCACAACCCGGCCGCCGGCCTCCTCGACCACACCCACTATCCAAGGGTCGTCGAGAACGCCACCTGCAAGAATGATATTCACGCCACTGGACACGCTTGTTTCATTCGATGTGCTCTTTTCGAGGCTTTGCTTCAGCCAATGATTGAAACGGTCCTTTGGCTCAGTCATCGCGTCTCGCAAAATGGAATAGTACTCCGTGCCGGATATCGGAGCCGAGGAGCGGCGTAACTTATAGAGTCTTGTGAGGAGAGTTCGAGTCTCGTTCATGGTGTGTATGCCCCGCAGCAGGTCTGCATCGGAGATGGTGAGGCCGAAATATTGGTTCAGCGAGCGGATGAGTCTCTCAAGCTCGTGTCGATAGAATTCGACAGCTTCAGCAGTCTGGACATGCGGCATAGCAAGGATGTGGGAATAGTCGGGATGAAAGGTCGCGCGCCATACATCGAACAGGCGTCGCATCGCGTCACACGAATCGATTCCTATTATGCCTGCAAGCTTGGCGTGCTCACCCTCGAGGCCGGAGCTCAGGCATGCGCGCACGAAGGCGCAGAGGTTGGGATGCAGATGCGCGTCAGCCTTTGCCGTCGGTCCGGTTCTGCCGAGGATTCGCCTGCTCTCGAAACCTGCCGCAAGGATGATTTCCTCGGGCGTGTACGTGCAGAACCAGCCGAGCACGGGCTTGTCGGCTGTCTCGGAATTTCCCATCCCCTCAGGCAAAGGTTAGTCCGTCATTTCATGCGGTTTGTCTTGCTGGTTTTCTCGACTGCCTTCCAGCAGCCGGGCTCGTGAACCTTGTCGAGCTTGCCGATGCTTAATAAGAAGCTCTCGGCAATTTTCGGGCCCATGAAGGAAAACTGCTTCTTTAGTTCCCGGTACATGGCTTCGGGCTCTCCATCGAGACCGGAAACATAACCTGCAAACGAGCCATGCTGGGCTATGAGCCGCTTCAGCCGTTTCGCATTCTCGATTGTGGCCGCAATCTTTAATCTGTTTCGTATTATGTCCTCGTTCCGGAGCAGACGCAACACATCCCGGCCCGTGAATGCGGCCACACGCTCTATCGAGAAATCAGCGAACGCTCTCCTCAGGGCCGCGCGCTTATGCAACACTATCCTCCAACTCAATCCCGCCTGAAATATCTCGAGCGACAATCGTTCGAAAAGCTCGTTGTCATCCGAGAGCGGCACACCCCACTCCTCATCATGATATTTGATGAGAAGCGGATCCTTCACAGCCCACGAGCACCGTTTCTTCACAGAAGCCATTTACATGCTCCTTCATATCCCAAAGTCGAGACACTTATGAATGTACTTGTTCTCGAGGGAAAATTCAAATGCGCGTGTCACGACACGGGCGAAGGGAGAAATTTCACTAGTACTACCTTGCTTGAGTTCGCGTTATATTTTTCCGAGCTCAAATCCTTCTCATTGAAACTGTCCCGCAATTATCAAATGCCACCTGTAGGGGCGAACCTCGTGTTCGTCCGCAGAGAAAATGGGGATTTTGTCGGCTGCACGGGCACGGCCCGCCGTGCCCCCACATTACATACCCAATTGCGGGACAAGCCCTCACTCCCCCTTTAGCAAAGGGGGGAGGGGGGATTTTCCTCAAATGAATTGTTACGCGAATTTCCGCAACCAAGCACTAGGGAAACGTGCCCAGGAGGGTCACTGCACAGGACGGAACTTGGGGATGGCTATGTCGTCGTTGATATCCTCAAAAACGACTTCCACTGGCATCCCGACGCGAACCTCATCGGGCGAGATTCCAATCACATTCGACATCATGCGCGGGCCTTCTGCAAGGTCGATAATCGCCACTACATACGGAACATCTCCTGCAAAGGCCCCGCTGGGCGGGCGGTCAACCACGCTGAACGTGTGTATCGTTCCCTTGCCGCTGGCAGGCGTCCATTCGATATCTTCGGAGAGACATGTGGGGCAGAACTTGCCCGGAAAGAAAAACGGCTTGTTGCATGGGCGACACTTCGGTAAGAGCAGCTTATGCGCTTTGCATCCATCCCAATACGGCCGCGTATAATCCTTTACCTCTGGAACCGGCTTCTGATATTCTTTCATGATTATTCCTTTATGGAAAACCAATATACCGGAGATGCCTCTGTAGGGGCTCG
>QZKI01000012.1 GCA_003598055.1 Candidatus Abyssobacteria bacterium SURF_17
TACAAGAAGCGGGTGATGAACAAGATGAAAATCAAGCAGGAGCGCATGGACGAAGTTCTTGCGATGGCGAAAGGCGAATCGCCGATGGCAATCCTACGTCGGATACGAGAAATGGATAAGGAAGAAGCATGAAGAAACAGACTGCCGACAGTGACCGCTTCAAGCGAACCCGGCTGATGATACTGAGTCGTGTCCTGTTAGTGCCGTTCGTGGCCGTGATGCTGGTGTTTGGCACGCTCGTTTATTATTTCGCCGGCAACCTGCGCGGTCACGTGGCCCGCGAACTCAGTCAGATTGCGGACGGACACTGTCGGCTCATTGACCAGTTTCTGAGCGGACTCACATTTCAACTCCAGTTCGTCGCCGCATCCCACAACTTTGAATCGATAACGCGCAACGGCCGGTTGCCCGAGGTGCTTCAACAGTTGCAGGCGGGTTCGCATGCCCTCCTCGACCTCGGTGTCTTTGACGAAAACGGAAACCATGTCGCTTACGTGGGGCCGTACGACCTGAAGGGCAAGAACTATTCTCAGACAGACTGGTTCGTGGCAGTCAGGGAGAAAGGGATATATGTCTCGGACGTCTTTCTGGGCTACCGGAATATCCCCCATTTCGTCATTGCTGTCGGTCGAAGCGAGGGCGGCCGTAGCTGGTACCTCCGTGCCACCGTTGACACCCTGTATTTCAACAATCTGGTCGAGGGCATACGCGTTGGCAAAACAGGGGAGGCATATCTGCTGAATGAGCAGGGAATTTTTCAGACAACGCGCCGTTCCGGTGGCGAATTGATGGAGCCTGACACGGACCACGGCATCTATCAGAGCGAAGCCGATGGGGTCAGAAGCTTTTCGGCCGAGAGCACAGCCGGAGGGCGGCATCTCTACGCGACATGCCGCCTTCATGAAACCGGATGGCTCCTGGTGGTCCGGCAAGAGATAGCCGATGCCTATGCGCCCTTGATCCGCGCCGTCCTCATTGCAATCGGAATCATCGTGGCGGGCGGCGCGGTCGTGGTAACCATGGGATTCTTCCTGGCATCCGGACTCGCCAACCAATTGACCGTCGCGGCCATGGAAAAGCGCCAGATGGGCAGCCAGCTCATCATGGCAGGCAAGCTCGCCGAAGTCGGCGAGATGAGCGCTGGCATCGCGCATGAAATCAATAATCCGCTTCAGGTCATGAAGGCCGAAGAGACTCTCATGATGGACATCTTCAAAGAGATGCAAGCGGATGGAACGCTTCCCGACAATGAGAATGTCCGGATGCTCCGCGATTCCATCAACCAGATCGATCTCCAGATAGACCGATGCAAGAAAATCACGCAGGGACTCCTTCGATTTGCGCGTCAATCAGAGACGACCATTCAGACCATCGAAATTCCGTCTTTCATGCGCGATGTTGTCGGCATGGTGGAGCGAAAAGCGAATGTTGAAAACATCCGAATCGTCCAGGAGTTCGAGGATGGGCTGCCGTCGCTTGAGAGCGATCCGGCCCAATTGCAGCAAGTTTTCCTCAATTTGTTCAACAACGCCATCGACGCGCTCAAGGGGAGGGATAACGGAGAAATCAGGGTAACTGCAAAGCAGGAAGACGCCATGCTTGCCGTCGCCGTGACGGATAATGGGTGCGGGATTCCAGAGCAGAATCTGGAGAAGGTCTTCCTCCCATTCTTTACAACAAAGCCGGTCGGAAGAGGAACGGGCCTTGGTCTCAGCACCTGCTATGGCATCGTAGAACGTCTCGGAGGGCAGATTACGGTAAGCAGTGAAGTCAATGCCGGCAGTGCGTTCACGGTGCGGCTGCCGCTCTCAGGCTCCCGAAGCCATGCTGAGACTCGCCCCACAACCAACAGTAAGGGAGGTAACAACGCATGAGTAGTACACGCTTGCTCCTGGTCGATGATGAAGAGCGTTTCCTGGAAACGACGAGGAAGCTGCTTCAGAAACGAGGCGTGGAAACATTCACGGCCGCAAACGGCATCGATGCGCTCAAGGTATTGGAGGACCACCGCATCGACGTGGTTATCCTTGACGTAAAAATGCCGGGGCTCGACGGAGTTGAAGTGCTCCGCAAGATAAAGCAAAAGTATCCTCTGATTGAAGTCGTCATGCTCACCGGACATGCCTCGGTCGAATCCGCAGTCGAGGGGCTCAAGCTTGGCGCCTACGATTACGTGATGAAGCCGCTCGCGATCGAGGACATGCTGAAAAAAGTCAATGAAGCGTACGATAAGAAGCGCGCAATGGAGGACAAGATCCGCAAGGCTAAAGTCGATAGAATCATCAGTCATCCCATGGCCGTCTTCGAGAAAGAGGAGGATTGACGAGAACCCATCCCGGCGAGAAAGGAGAGAGAGGAGAGAGAATTATGGCCGACGAAAGAAAGAAGGCAACCGGGTATGATAAGTATATTGACTGGAAGTTTTTCATCTTCCCGATAATCCTCCTGGTTGCAATCATGATGATGCCTGCGACTAATAGCATGCGCGACGTGGGAACCGAATACAGTCTCGGGACCAAGGTTGTAATCGAACATCTTGCGCGCGAGCTTTTCGACAAGCCCGTTCACGACCTCGAACAGTGGGAACTGCTGACCTGCCGCATGATGGAAGCGTCAATGCGTGGAGGCGCGCTCGGACGCGCTCGATTCCTGAAGCGGGATGAAAAATGGTGCAAGAGCAGCGGCATCTCCGTTGACAAACCCAATCTCGCGCGCGCTCAGGAATTCGTAGAAGGCATGGATGATGACTCATTCAAAGAAGAGATGAAATCAGCCGCGCTCTTGCGAACCGAGGGCTTGAAGTATGAAGAAGTGCCCGACTCGGACAAGAAGACCGCCAACAAGGGTGTGTGGAAACTGAAGGTCGCACTGGCGGTTACGGTCTTCACGGTGTTCTGCTTTGTCACCGGATGCATCCCGCTGCCAGCCGTCGCATTCTGCATCGGGCTCATCTTCACTTTCACGGGTGTCGTCTCGCGAACGGAAGTGGCATCATTGTATTGGAGTGATGCTGTCTGGTTCATCATGGGCAGTCTCATGTTCGCCTCGGCATTTGTGAAGACCGGCGTGGACAGACGCATTTGCCTGATACTCTTCAATAGGCTGGCGAAGCCGAGCGTGGCTGCAATCACGCTCGTCCTGATCATCGTGATAGCGCCCGCCGCGTCGTTTATCTCGGACCATGCACTTGCGGCTATCTTCCTCCCGATTGCCATCATTCTCTACAGAGGCAGTCAGCGCAGGGAAGGGCCGCTCGATACAGAACTTGGGAAAATGCTTGTCATCACGGTCGCCATGGCGTGCAACATCGGCGGGTTCGGCGCGCCGAGCGGCGGTGCTCGAAACGTTATCATGATGACGTACCTTGAAGATATGTTCGGGATGGACATCGGCTACCTCACATGGATAACCTACGCCATGCCCTTCGTGGTTATCATGATTCCGCTGACGTGGCTTGCCATCCAGTGGCGTTTCAAACCTGCCACGAAAGACTTGTCCCCCGCCATGGCGTATTTGAAGGAAGATATTGCCCGGATGGGACGGTGGAACCGGCAGCAAATCGTCACGCTTATCATCTTCGCCGTCATGGTGTGGTTCTGGTTCACCGAAAAGGAATTCTATGACCTTGGCATTTACCCCGTGCGTCTTGGCATCGGCGTGGTTGCGCTGGCGGGCGGCGTCGCCTATATAATGGCAGGCGTTGTCAACTGGCGTGATTACCATGAGCGCGTGGATTGGGGTGTCGTATGGCTCTATGCGGGCGCCATCATTTTCGGAAAGATACTTGACGAAACGGGCGCTGCCTATTTCGTAGCCCGAACTGCCGTGGAAAGCGTCGCCGGCCTCGGGCTTGCCTCCGGTGTGGCTCTCATCGGAATGGCCGGCATACTCACGGGCGGGATCACGCAGATTATGGCCGACGGCCCAGCAGCGGCGGCCGTGGGGCCCGTCACGCTCAACATGGCCGGCATCGTGCATCCGGGCACAGCCATGCTTCCATTCATGGCGATGGCCACCGCATGCGCGAGCAGCTTCGCGTATTGCCTTGTCATCGGCACTCCACCGAATGCAATCGTGTATGCAAGCGGTCTTCTGGAACCGAAGGACTACCTCCGGGTCGGTATTCCGCTGTGGATAATCGCTAACATCTTGCTCCTGCTGTTGGTGGCTCTCTACTGGGTACCGCGCGGGTTCGCCGGAATGCCATCATTCTAAAGGGGGGAATCGGGGATGAATGAAACCAAGCCAATCAGGGTGCTCATCGTAGACGATGAAGAACGGTTCCGAGCCACCACATCGGCCATTCTGAAGAAACGCGGATTCGATGTCACGGCGGTGGGCAGTGGAATCGAAGCCATCGATGAAATCAAGAAGCGTCCGCTCGATGTTGTCGTTCTCGACGTGAAAATGCCCGGAATGGACGGCAACGAAGCGCTCCGTGAAATAAAAAAGATCAAGTCCGGACTTCAGGTCATCATGCTCACCGGACACGGCACGATGAAGTCTGCGCTCGAGGGGCTGCGAGAAGGGGTGTTCGATTATCTGGCGAAGCCGTGTGACATCGATGTTCTCGCCAGGAAGATACAGAGCGCATATGCGAAGGAAAAAGGCATCTCAGCCGAGGAGCCCCGCGTCAGGGATGTCATGGTGCCTCTCTCCTCGTTTAGCACAGTTCATGAAGACAGCACGGTCAGAGAGGCAATCGAGGTAATACTGCGCTCCTTCCAGACCATCATGACTACCACCACCGTACACGAGAGCCTTCATCGGTCCACTCTGATACTGGACAAGAAGGACAAGGTCATCGGTGTGCTTAGCTTCACTGACTTGTTGGAAGGGCTGCAACCTCCGTATATGCGCCTGATGAAGGACCGGCCTATGTTCGCGGATTCCATACACATCGAACCGCTCAACTACTCAGGGATGTTCACCATTATGGCGCGCGACCTCGCCAAGAAGAAGGTGCGCGAGCTGATGTCGGAAGCTCCTCCTACTATAGATGCCGGCGCGAACATCATGGAGGCCGCAAGCCGACTCGTCTCCTTGAGGGTCAGGAGACTCCTTGTTATGGAACGTGACAAAGCAATTGGCGTAGTCCGCGAGCAGGATCTGTTCTTCGAGATGGCGAACATCATCAAGGAACGTATTGAGCAATAAGAGGAAGGGGGCAGTCAAGGAGAGAGCATATGGATGCATCTATGCCTCATGCATTACGGCATGATACGATGTCGGGGGGCAACGTGCTTTGCAATCCGCTGATTGCCATCCGTAACTACTTTAGTCATCCTGACAACTACCTACACGTGCTGCTCGACAACTCCGGAAAAGGCGCTTCCAACGGTTAGTTTGTAAACCATACGGTCCGGAGGAGCGGCTGCCGCGTATGGCTGACTCTTCCCGACCGGTTGTATTCTCCCCCCTGATTCACCAATCATTCATGCAATCGAGTAAGAAGAGGTGTATTTCAACATAGGTATGTGGTTGTCCAACTGGACGTACTGCAAATCCTGACTCGAGGGAGAGTAACGGAAATGGGTGAGAACGAAACAATCAGACAGAGCGATGGGCTGTCTGAAATTCTGATCGTGGACGACGAAAACGCATTCAGAAGCGCCATGAAGAAGCAATTGGAGGTGCGCGGCTACAGGGTGTGGGATGCCGACAACGGAGAAGACGCCATCAAAATAATTCGGCACGACAATCCCGAGGTAGTGATTCTCGACCAGAAGATGCCCAAGATGGACGGAATCCAGACGCTGAGGGAAATCAAGAAGCTGCGGCCGGAGGTTCAGGTGATAATGCTGACCGGCCACGGCAGCACCGAATCGGCGCGTGTCACCGGGAAATATGACGTGTTCTCATATCTGCAGAAGCCCTGCGGGCTTGATGAGCTCGTAGACAAGATCGAGGCCGCTCGTAAGGAACGCGTGTATGCAATGGCACGCCACGAGATTCCTCACGTGGAGAAGGATAGCGTGTGGAAGTGGCTGCTTGGCGCCCACAACAGGAGGCCCGGCCTCATCATGCTCGGTTTTCTTGCCTTTGCGGTTATCACGTTTATGCCGATTCCCAATCGACTGCATGCGTGGCTCTCCGCGCAGAAGACCGAAACCCTTGGCGAACCGCTCATGGGTTACGCTGACTATCGCAAGATGAAAGCAGGCGAGACCATCCCGGAGTATTACAGCGAGAAAGCGGGCTGGACCAAGAAAGTACATTTGCCGGATGGAACCGAGAAGAAAGTGGCTCTTACGCTCGAGCAGGCGGGCTTTCGCGCGAAGGTTATGACCGGAATCCTAGCGATGTCGGTCGTCTTCTGGGCGTCGGGCGCGATTCCGGTCGGTATGACGGCCTTGGTCGTGTGCGCGCTCATGTATTTCTTCGGAATCCTGCCGCCGGATAAGCTCGCGCAAGCGTTCGCCAAAGACTCAGTCTTCTTTGTCTTTGGCGTGCTTGCGATTGGAAACGCCATCGGCAAGACCGGCTTGGACCGCCGCATCGGCTCGCTTCTGCTTGGCACAAGCACCTCTCCCGCGCGACTTCTCTTTATCTTCCCGCCTCTTTTGGCGGTTACCGCTTCATTTCTGTCCGAGCATGCGCTCGTGGCGTTTCTCGCGCCAATCTTCATGCTTGGATACATGAGCATCATTCGGGCGGCGGGATTGCAAAAGGACAGGAATCTGGCCGTGATGATGCTGCTGATGCTCACCTTTGCGGGAAACGTGGGCGGCCCCGGCTCACCTGCCGCTGGCGGGCGGAATGCCGTTATGGTAAGCATTTTGAGCGATTACGGTATGGCTCCGACGTTCGGGCAGTGGGTGAAGCTTGGACTGCCGTTGGTGCCTGTGCTTGCGCTCTCCATAGCCCTCTATTTCTACCTTGTATTCCGCAATAAGATACAGGTGAAGGATTTTAACCTTGCCATTGAAATCGCGCGCGAGTCGGAGAAAATCGGCAAGATGACGCGCCAGGAGTACTTCACTGCCGGCGTTCTTGTCCTGCTTGTTATCTTATGGTGCGCCTTCAGCAACCGCTTCGGTATGGGCGGGCCGGTGATTCTGGCCATCGTCCTGCTGAATATTCTCGGTGTCATCCGCTGGCGCGATGTTGCGAGCATCCATTGGGATGTCGTGGCGCTTTACGCCGCCGCTACGGCAACGGGCGCCGGGCTCGCCATCACCGGCGGAGCCGTTTGGCTGGCTGACACGTTTGTCAGCATGTTGCCCGAGTACATGAAGAGCGGCACGGGATTGGCCATGTCAGCCAGCATCATAAGCGGGGTAATCACGAACTTCATGAGTGACGGCGCGACCGTAGCTGCTGTTGGGCCGATCACGGTGCCCATGGCTACGATTTCGGGAGTTTCGCCCGTGGTGGTGGGACTCGCCACCGCCTTTGCGTCCTCGTACGCGTTTATGTTTATCGTCGGCACTCCCAACAATGCCATCGTGTACAGCTTCGCGAAAGACCCTGAGACCGGCGAGCAGCTCGTGACCAGCATGGACTTCCTGAAACACGGCACGGTCATTTTAGTCATCTGCTTGGTCGTGACGTGGGCGTGGGCTTTCTTCGGTTACTGGCAGTGGATGGGGGTTTTCAAATGAACCGCGAACTGATCCAAAGCGTGACGAAGATAATGAGCATGACAAGCACACAGGAGGAGATAGGATAATGAGCACAATTCACCTGCTGCTCGTTGACGACGAGGAGCGATTCCTGGAGACAACGAGCAAGTTGTTGCGGAGACAGGGAGTGGAAGCGCTTACCTCGACGAACGGCGTGGACGCACTCAAAATGCTCAAGGACAACCGTATCGACGTCGTCGTTCTCGACGTGAAAATGCCGGGCCTCGACGGGGGTGAAGTCCTGCGCAAAATCAGACAGAACTATCCGCTCGTGGAAGTCATCATGCTCACCGGTCATGCGTCGGTCGAGTCCGCGGTTGAGGGCCTGAAGCTCGGGGCGTTTGACTATTTGATGAAACCTTCCTCAATCGAGGGAATAATGGCCAAAGCGACCGAGGCAGCAAAGAAGAAATGGGCAGCGGAAGAAAAAATACGGAAAGCTAAGATTGAAAGAATCATCAGCCACCCCATGGCGGTCTTCGAGAAAGAAGAGCGCTAGATTGTAACTCTTAGGAGAGAGGAGAGGAATAATATGGCTAGTGACACGAAGAAAGCGACCGGGTACGATAAGTACATCGACTGGAAGTACTTCATCTTCCCGGTAATCTTATTGTTCGTGGTCATGTTCATGCCGCCTACACAGGGCATGCAAGACGTGGCCGCACTGTTCGCTGTCGGTCCTCGCCTTGTGACGAATCACATTTCTGAGCAATTGTTTCAGAAGAAGCCTGTTGAGCTCGAGCAATGGCAGTTGCTTACCTGCCAGATAATGGAAAAATCGGTTTCCGAGGGTTCTATTACGCGCCAGAAGTTTCTCAAGCGGGACGCACGATGGTGCAAGAGCGCGGGGATTCCGGCGGAGAAAGAGAACCTCGGGAACGCACAGGAGTATGTGGACGGGATGACAGACGAGTCCTACGAAGCGCTCATGAAGTCGGCCGCCGTCCTGCGAGCCGAGGGGATTCGTTATAAGACGCTTTCTGACTCGAACAAGCTGCTCGCTGACCAGGGCGCGTGGAAGCTAAAGGTTGCCCTCGCCATCACTGTCTTCACTGTTTTCTGCTTTGTGACCGCGTGCATTCCGCTGCCGGCGGTCGCCTTCTGCACGGGCGTGATTCTCACCTTCAGCGGAGTGGTTTCGCGGACGGAAGTCGCGGCACTCTACTGGGACGATGCCGTCTGGTTTATCATGGGCAGCCTCATGTTCGCGGCCGCCATGGTGAAGACCGGCATTGACCGGCGCATTTGCCTGATGTTGTTTAAACGATTGGCAGCGCCCAGCGTCGGGGCCATCTCGCTTCTCTTCATCTGTATCATCGCGTTTCTATCGGCATTCGTGTCCGACCACGCGCTTGCAGCTATCTTCCTGCCCATCGGTCTCATCCTCTATCGAGGGTGCACCATGAAGGATGGAACGCTGGATTCCGAGCTTGGGAAGATGCTCATGATTACTATCTGCATGGGCGCCAACATCGGCGGGTTCGGCGCACCGAGCGGCGGGGCACGCAACATCATCATGATGACGTATATGCAGGATATGTTCGGCTTTGATATGGGCTACCTTCAGTGGGTCACCTATGCCATGCCGTACGTGTTCATCATGATGCCTCTCACGTGGCTCGTCATCCGGTGGCGGTTCAGACCCGTCGTCACCGACCTCTCTCCCGCCATGGTCATGCTCAGGGAAGATATCGCGCGGATGGGGAGATGGAACAGGCAGCAAATCATCACGCTTGTAGTCTTCCTCATCATGATCTGGCTGTGGTTGACGGAAAAGGAACTCTACGACCTCGGCATCTATCCCATCCGGCTCGGCATCGGCGTTGTGGCGGTAGCCGGCGGAATGGCTTATATCATGACGGGCGTCGTCAACTGGCGCGACTACCATGAGAAGGTTGACTGGGGCGTTGTGTGGCTTTATGCAGGCGCAGTCCTCTTTGGCAAGATTCTCGATAAGACCGGCGCGGCCTACTACCTCGCCAGCACGCTCGTGGGCGGCCTTGCACAGTTCGGGTTCGACCATGGGTTGCCGCTCCTTGCAGCGAGCGGGCTCATTCCGGGCATCATCACGCAGTTCATGGCCGACGGTCCGGCAGCCGCCTGCGTTGGGCCGATTACCCTTAACATGGCCAACTTCGTGCATCCGGGTACCGTGATGCTTCCGTTCATGACGATGGCGACGGCCTGTGCCAGCAGTTTTGCGTACTGCCTCATCATCGGCACACCGCCCAATGCGATTGTGTATGCGAGCGGTCTCCTCGAGCCGAAGGATTTCATACGCGCCGGACTCCCGCTCTGGATTGTGGCGAATATTGTGCTCCTGCTGCTTATGGCACTATACTGGGTGCCGCGCGGCTTTGCCGGACTGCCGGGATTCTAAAGAAGGGAGAGAGGCTTATGAATACGTCTACACCTATCCGGGTGCTCATCGTAGATGACGAGGAACGGTTCCGCGCAACTACAGCCAGCATACTCAAGAAACGCGGATTCGAGGTCATTGCGGTCGGCAGTGGAATCGAGGCGCTAGAAGAAATCAAGAAACGTCCGCTCGACGTCGTCGTTCTCGACGTGAAAATGCCGGGCATGGACGGCAACGAAGCGCTGCGGGAAATCAAGAAAGTCAAGCCGGAAATCGAAGTCATCATGCTCACCGGTCATGGCACTTTGGAATCGGCGTTCGAGGGATTGCGTGAGGGCGTCTTCGATTATCTCGCGAAGCCGTGCGATATCGACATTCTCGCCAGAAAAATCCAGAGCGCATATGCAAAGGAGAAGCGGATTGCCTTCGAGGAGCCACGCGTGAAGCATGTAATGGTGCCGCTCTCTTCCTTCAGCACCATCCACGAAGACTGCACAGTCGCCGAGGCCATCAATGTAATCTTGCGCTCGTTTCAGGTTATCATGAGTACTACGACCGTGCATGAAAGCCTGCATCGGTCGGCCCTGATTCTGGACAAGAAGGACAAAGTGATAGGCGTCCTTAGCTTTACCGACCTTCTTGAAGGACTTCAGCCTGCATACATGCGTCTCTTGAAGGATCGACCCCTTATGGCTGATTCCATTCATCTCGAGGCTCCGGCGTTCTCAGGCATGTTCACCATCATGGCACGCGACCTCGGGAAGAAAAAGGTACGCGACCTGATGTCCGAGGCCCCGCCGACTATTGACGCAAACGCCAACCTCATGGAAGCTACGAGTCGGTTGCTCGAGCTGAAGATCCGGAGGCTGCTCGTCATGGAAGGCGAAAAAGCCGTCGGTGTTATCCGAGAGCAGGACCTGTTCTTCGAAATAGCCAACATTGTCGAAAGGTAGGGGAGGGACGGCGCAGCACGCAGTCGGAAATGTGGAGACCGCAGAAGTGAGATTACTCGTACGTTCTGTTCTGCGAGCGTTCAATTGCTTGAATCTCTGTTGTGACTTCCCGAGTGTAGTCATTGCGCCTTCGTTGCGAGCGCAGGGCCGGAGGCCCGAGCGAAGCAATCTATCTCTGTGTGTATCTTCAATAGTTACAAGGAGATTGCTTCGGTCGCTTCGCTCCCTCGCAATGACGAAACGGTTGCGTGCTTCTTAGGAGCCAAGGGAAGCAATCTCAATATGACGGTGTGGACGCCCGCTCCCCACCTGAACGCGTTGACAAGGGCAATACAGGGCAATATAATGAGGCCGCATGTTCCTCCATCCGCCGTGCCCAGACGCAAAAGCGGCGGAAGAGTTTTTGT
>QZKI01000135.1 GCA_003598055.1 Candidatus Abyssobacteria bacterium SURF_17
GAATTATCGTATCAACGCAGAAAACAAGGGGAAAATCACGCGCAATCTCAAGGACATTTTCCCTGAAAAATCTGACGGAGAATTGCGGGAAATATGTCGGAAGAATTTCATCAACCATGCGATGCACAGTCTCGAGATATTGTACCTCCCGAGCGTGAACGAGAGGTTCGTCAAGAAATATGTGCGGGTCATCAACTTTGACTCGCCCCGCAAAGCGCTCGAAAAAGGGAATGGGATTGTGTTCATTCTTGGACATTTTGGTGCATACTACATTTCGGGCATCACCATGCAGGTGATGGGTGTTCCGATGAATGATATCTCGCAGGACGTCAGCAAACTGAACCTCAGCAAGCTTGACCGCAAAATTCTCGAGAGACGCTTGAACAGCTACCAGAATCGCATCAGCGGGAAGGTATTCTCTCGCGGCAGCGGGCAACTTCTGGGGGTTGTAAAGGCAATCAAGCGCAATGAGGCTATCTCAATCTTCATCGAGTCATTCACGACCGACAAGGACCCGGTCGTCAATTTCCTCGGCAGGAAGACGCGCTTTCCTCAAGGGCCGATTCGCATTGCGCTCCAGACGGGTGCGGCTCTGCTCTTTAGCACCGCAACGCGTGATAAAAACGGTGTCATAACAGTCGATATCTATGATCCACTGGAATTGGAGACGACGGGCGATAAGGAGAGAGACCTTCAGCGCAACGCGCAGAAATGCGTTGACCTCCTCGAGCCGGCCGTCCGCCAGCACCCTGACCAGTGGCATCTGTGGCGAATGATACATGATCGGTGGGTAACAGAAAATGAACAAGCGCAGTATGAACTCGAAAGCGATGATCGTGGGGCTCGACGGCGCCACGATGGAGCTCATAGTTCCTTGGGTTGAGCAGGGGAAACTGCCGAATCTTGGACGAATGATGAGAGAGGGTGTATGGGCTGAGCTGCGCTCGAGCATACCATACATCACCACGACTGCATGGTCCTCGTTTGCAACGGGCACGAATCCGGGAAGGCATGGGATACTGGATTTCTATCAACACCGGCCCGGGAGCTTCGAAATCTACCTTGCCAACTCAGCCGTGAGACGCGGCAAGACGATGTGGAAGCGGGTGAGCGAACAAGGGAAACGAGTGTGCATCATCAACGTCCCCATGACGTATCCGCCTGAGCAGGTGAACGGCGTGCTTATCAGCGGCATGGACGCTCCCGGAACCGCCAGCCATTTCACACACCCCGAGCACCTGTATGAAGAGTTGAAGCAGGCGCTCGGCGAATACACCATCGACGTGCATTTCGAGGAAATCGTGAAGGGCGCCGTCCCCCGGCTTGACGACTATCGCGCATACCTCGACCTCCTGTGCGCGATGGTGGAGAAACGTCTTCGAGCAACCGAGTATCTGATGGAGAAATATCCGTGGGACCTGCTGGTCACCGTGTTCGTCGAAACCGACCGCATCCAGCACCTATTCTGGAAATTCATGGACCCTTCGCACCCGCATTACAAGCGGGGCGAAGCTGAGCACCTCGGCGATGCAATCCTCAAGGTGTACCAGAAATGTGATGCGGCCCTGGGAAGCCTTCTCGACAGAGCGGGCGAGAACACGGATGTGCTCATCATGTCGGACCACGGTGCCGGCGCCGGCGAGCGTGTCTTTTATGTTCGGCCTTGGCTGCTTGCGAATGAGTATCTGATTCTGAAGGCCTCGTCCGCTTCCGGCAATGGTTTGAAGAGATTTGCAGCGAAATCCATACGATCTCTCTTCGCTGTGGCGAAGGCTTATGTTCCGAAAAACCTGAAACAGCGGCTGAAGAAACAGATAATCGGCAGAGACAAATATATCTCGATGCGGTTGTACGGCGGCGTGAACTGGGAGCGCACGCGAGCTTATTCGGAAGGCGTATGCGGAAACATTTTCATAAATCTGAAGGGGCGCGAGCAGCACGGCATCGTCGAACCCGGCGAGGAATACAAGAAGCTGTTGAAGGAAATCGCGGAAAAGCTGCTGCAGGTTAAGGACCCGAAGACGGGCAAAAGCGTGGTGACGAAGGTGTACCGGAAAGAAGAGCTGTATCACGGCCCATTCCTTGACCATGCTCCCGACCTCACGGTCGAGGGTTTTCCGGAATATCATTGTCGGGGCGATTCGTTCGCCAAGGGGGCTTCAGACGAGGAGGAAGCGCTTTTCGGCGATGCGCCGATGTCGGGAACGCACAGACTGAACGGCGCTTTTCTGGCACTGGGGCCTCATTTCAAACGAGGGATGCGCTTGTCGGATGCGGCCATTGTTGATATCCTTCCCACGGTGCTTCACGTGCTCGGGATGGAGATTCCGGGGTCAATTGACGGGAGAGTGCTGACAGACGCGCTCACCGAGGAGTATTTGCGAGGCAATCCGGTGAAGACGGCGGAGGAAGAAGCGGAGGCGGGAGAGCAGCCACTCGGTGACGGCTACTCGGACAGCGAGCGCGAGCAGATAGAGGAGCGGCTGAAGGGGTTGGGATATCTCGAATAGAAGCGACGTCTCCCCGTCTTGGGCCGGTTGGCGAAGCGCTGCATCTGTTCTAGTCGTTTTTCTCTCGTATCGAGCACTTTATCCATATGGAGATTCTTCGCTTCGCTCCTAAGCAGCCGCGCTCCGTCAGTCATTGCGAGGGAGCGCAGCGACCGAAGCAATCTCATTGACAGAATTGAAGATGCGCACACGGAGATTGCTTCGCTTGGGCCTGCGGCCCTTCGCTCGCAATGACGGCCCGGATGTTTCTCTTACACATTGCCCTACCGCAGGCGGGGTCGAGTGCTCGCAATGACAATCATCTGTCGGTTTCTGACAAAATTCCAAATCAGCCAGAGTGCCCGAAACATGACACGAACCTCTTTGGCGCTGAATAGCGCGAGCGCACGGGGAGAATGAACAAGCGGATTGCCAGGAACATCTTCTTTTATGGATTCGGAAAGGCCTACGATGCCGCCGCCGCCCTTCTCCTGATAGCGATTGTCGCGCGGTATCTCGGTCGTGACGGGTTCGGTCAGTACTCGTTGATCTGGGCCGCAGTGACTCTTTCCGTAATCATTCCCGAGAGCGGCCTGTACACGGTGCTCATTCGCGAAGCATCGAGCAATCTCGAACGGGCGCCCGACATCCTCAAAGCGACTATTCAGGCGAGGCGTGTGCTCGCCTTTCTTGCCATCGTTGTTGTCATCGCCATCATCTTTGCGAGCACAAAGGACCCAAGCGTGCGCGCAAGCGCGTGCATCGGGAGCGTGTGGATTCTCGGACGCCTTGCCGTGGGCACAAACAGTGCGATTTTCTTTGCGTACGAGCGGATACAATACGATACGCTCATTACGATTTTTCAGTCTACGGTATCTCTGCTCTCTGTGTTCGCCGCCACGAGGCTCGACTGGGGGCTGATGGGAGTCATCGGCTCCATCGCCGCCGGCGCAAGTGCGAGTGGGATTGCGTCCTCATTCGTTCGCCGCACGCGCTTCTGCGTGGCCGCACGGACGGTTGACCCATCGCTCCGAAAATACATCCTGAAGGAATCGCTTCCCGTCGGCGGCGGGCGGGCGTTGCGGATGACGGGCAACAGGGTCGACACGCTTATCCTGGCGTGGCTGCGCACGAACGCGGACGTCGCAATCTACAGCGGCGTGTACAATCTGATTCTTCGAGGCATGGGACTTTCGGTTCTTATCACGCGGCCGCTCTTCCCCATGATTTCACGCCTGGCTGGCAGTCCTCAGGAAAGGGAAGAGTTTCAGACGGTGGCGCAGAGGTCCATCAAGTTGATGTTTGTCCTCGCAGTACCCGTATGCGCGGGACTGACGGCAGTCGCGGATAAGGTGGTTCCCCTGGTGTTCGGGCCTGAGTTTGAGCCTTCCATCGGGGTGCTTCGCATTTTGAGCTGGGTGCTGATGTTCATGTTCCCCTCATACATGGCCTCGTTCGTCATCATAGCCGTCAAACAGCAGGTGTATCTTTTGAAGGTGCTCGGGCTGTGCGTTGGGCTGAATGTCGTGCTCGACTTTATCCTTGTGCCCTCGATGGGCTATTACGGTCCCTGTGTCGCCACCCTAATCGCCGAGGTGCTCTTCGCGTTTTTCCTGTGGCGCATGCTGCAGAGGATGTTTCCTTCGATGGACCTGTTCGCAGGCTATCCGGCCGTTCTTTTGAGCGCCGGAGTTATGGGCGGGGTGGTTTACTTGCTGAATCCGCTTAACCTCATATTCCTTATCGCACTGGGGCCAATCATTTACTTCCCGTGCCTGTTCCTTTTCCGCGCGTTCTCGCGCGACGAAGTCGTATTCTTCCGAGAGGCTGTCCGCAGGCGTCAGGGCTATGCCGACGACCGTTCCCCCGATTGAGTTGCAAAAGACTCATAAGAGATGAAGCCGCTCATCGTCTGTAGGCACAAACTCACTGTTGTCCGAGACGAAGCCTAATCGCTTATGAACACATCTTGGGCGCGATGAATCGCGTCCCTACAGAGTCTCAGTTTGCGCCTCCTGTAAGGGCGCAATTTTTTGCGCCCTTGCAAGAGAAGGATATTCGCACACTGCGTTTGCCTTGAATTCAGGATTAGAAGGAACACTCACCGACGTACCAGTCCGTGCATCGCATAGAATTCCTGATTCTACTTTCTCCACCGGCTCACTGCATAGCCGGACAAACTGTCTTGGACAGCAATGGAGGGTTCGCCCCTTCCTCTGCACCAATCCACCCAAAAAAAGCCGCCGCCTTCTCCGTTTGGGAGAAGGCGGCGCGTTTCTCGTAACACCCGAAGGAGGTTACTCCCCGGGGATGGTGGCCTCAATCGGTGACTTGGAAGTTAAATTCATCTCTGGTCAGTTCGAAGCCTCCCGTAGTCGAGAGGATTGCCGAGTAGAGGTACGTACCCAGCGGCGCGTTCGATGGCACGGTGTGTGTAAGTGTCTGAACCTTCGTCTGGCCCGCACTCAGTGTGATATTGGTGTTCGAAAGGGTCATTTCCGTCCCATTCGGCAGCTTTGCAATGGCAGTCAGACTGGCAGTCTGACTGCTGGCGGTGGGATTCGTCATGCTGATGTCCACCTGCAAGCTTTCTCCCCGTCGAATAGTGGTGCTCCGAGGAGTCACATCAATGCTCAAACCCTCGAACACCTGGAACTTCACCGGGTCAGCCGGCGAAGGAACCCTCTTCCAGTTGCCGGCCCGGTCTCTTGCTCTTACGAAGTAGGTGATGCTTGTACCAGAGGGCTGGCCGGGAATTTCGCCGCGGAAGATGCCGCCGCCCTGATAGGCCATCGGGACCGGGGTCAGCGGTCCGCTATTGATAGTGTACGCAAGCTCCACGATAAAGAGCTCATCGTTGTCGCTGACACGCGCGTATACCGCGTATGGACCGGTCTCGTCCTGTGTGCTTTGCAGCACAGTCACGTCGGTGACTGCCGGCTTCTGCGTGTCAACGACAAAATCCACGGAGACCTCGTTGAGATTTCCTGCTACGTCTTCCGCGCTCAGTTGAATCGTGTTGAGTCCCGCTGGGAATGTTTGTTCCGGGAAGTTAAAGGTGATGTCAACCTCGCCTCCGACAGCGGTCAAGGGTGAGCCACTCGGCGGATTCTCGAAGACCACCGTTTGACCCAACTCCGTAAGCCCAACAACGGAAACGACGGATGTATTGATGGCGCTTCCCTGCTCAGGGAAGAGAACGATGATATCCGGCGGGATGGTATCGACGAGCACACGAAGCGTCTTGCTCCGCAGGCTCGTTCCTGAGCCGACGGTGAACGTCAGCGCATTGGAGCCCTCGGCCAGCGGAACGCCGTTATACGAGAAGGCGCCGTTCGAGTCCGCGTTTTCCGTCTGGGGCAGGCTTCCATATGGGCCTTCGAGGAGAACATCCACGAGCGGATCGGTCACGCCGTCGACGTTTACGTTTGCGAGCGAAGTCAAGATGCCATGGTCAGGAGAAAGTATCTCCACGGGTGGACCGTCACCGGCATATTCTATGAGAATCGGGTCGATCCCGAGTGTCCAGACGAAATTGCCGCCGACGATTTCGACGGTCTGACTATTGGTTTCAACAAGGTTGTGCACGGTTACGCTCTGATAGCCGGTCGGGAATGACACTTGTGTGCCGACGTACTGGGCGTCGTCAATCCAGAGGGCATAATAGTTTCTGTCGAAGTTGACAAACTCACAGCCTTTTAAGAAAGCGCTCGAATCGAGCATCTGCATGAACGGTGAATCGGGCACAACGACTGCTCCATCGAGCTTGTCGACAAGCAATTGGTACGTGAAATATCCTTTTTTCTTGCCCGATTTCCCGTCTTCGTTTCGCGGGTTGTTGATCAGGCCGGTATGGTCGAAATATCCGTTCACAATCTCGTTGAAGTGGTGGAATTCAGTCAGCGTCGCCCAGAATATTTTTTCAACGCCAAGGCGGCGGAAATGAATCAGGCGTTTTGCAAGGTCACGCGCCTGGTCAACCCCCGTCTGCAGAGGCCATCCCTCGGGCTTGCCGGCATAAGTGGCGGTTTCGGTAACCCAGATGGGCAGGTCTCCGTATCCGTGGGCGGACAGACGGCTTTTCAAATCATCGACAACCACTCCTATGTCAAAATAGCGATTATTGGAGGAAAGTCCGAACCAGTGAATATCGAATACGTCAAAATATGGTCCGCCGCCGTAACTGTCGAGAGTGTCAAAAACCGGCTCGAAGAATTGTCTGAGACCTGTTCTCCCTCGCGCGAGGCCGCCGGGCATAACTTTGGCGCTCGGGTCGGCCGAGCGAATGGACAACGCGCTCTCTTTCAAAAAATACGCATAGTTCTGTGGAGTGTCGTTCCATTCCGACTTTTCCCCGTAGGGATTTATGTAATCGGGCTCGTTCGCGATTTGCCAGTGTCGCACTACCGGTGAGCCGGGAGCATCGGCAATCCCGTCGCCGTCATACCGCTCGACAAAGGCATTTAAGAAAGACTTATAGGCATTCATGTTCGTAGGGAGCGCCACCTGACTTGCGCCCGGGTCGTCGGCACGCCGCCACTGAACCGTCAAAGCCAGCCTCAGGTTCAGCGCGCTTGCCTCCTGGATGACGTCATCGCTGTACGTGAAATCATACTCGCCGCTTCCAACCACGGGTTCCACAACCTCCCATGCCGCAACACCAGCCATACGAACCCATGTGGCGTGCGTCAATGGCACGGCTTCTGGCTGCTTGATGCTCGGAGTCATGAAAAAGCCATACGTGCGGTTCACAGGTGCGGCCTGCTCCTGGGCCTCAGCGATCTCCGAGCTCGCCATGATGATACAAAAGGCTACCAGAATGACGGCCAAGTACATAATGACAGTTCTCACCGAAATCCCCCACGCGAACTCCGACCGAGACAATTGCATGGCGGCTCGCTCCCTTCTGTCGATTTTTGGATTGTATCTACCAAAGCGCTCCAAAACATGCTCCGTTGTCTGTTTCTTGCCATCTATCAATGAATGGCGAAAGGGTTCCTGCGCAGAGCGGACGATTTGCGCGCTCCGGAATTCCCAGAAACCTTTTCTCATTGTTCCCCCGAATCTGTATTTGCGCAAGGAGACAACCTTTGTCTCATTTTGTAATCGAGATGAAGCAAGAACAATGCCGCGCATTGAGAAGTCATTTAACTGTTTACTATTCAATAGGTTAACTCCCTTCCCTCAATGGCTCAGGAATAGGGATAAATTACGATTCTGTTATCAAGAACCAAAATCTGTTTACATAATTGTAACGTGTCAGAAGGTTATACGAATCGATTTCTGTTCGGCTACCCGGCTCCTGATACTCTGAGATGGGTGGCTGTATGCGCCCTCTCTGCTTATCTTTTCCTTGTTCTGTGGCCTTTTTTCATCCCGCGCTCGATTGAGCTGGAACCAAACGTATCGACCTGGAAACTGGTGCTTCCCAGCCTCATCTTCGTGCAGAAAAAGCAAGGATAATGCCAATGGCATAACTAATATTGTTAAGCCAATTTTTACAGTATGTTATGTGATGCAATGATATCTTCTATAACCTATATAGACGACGGTATTTGTCACCCTCGCCTAAAATTATCCCCAACCATCGTCACCTCACGCTCAAACCCCTAATGTCCGAAGGTAACACAGAAAATGGCGCCGAGGGAAACGAATTGGACTTGGCGGAACACAGGGAATGCGCAGTAACCGCTTGCGGCCATGCAGGCTGATCCGAGAAAGCGTGAAGTTTGTCTAACGGAAAATGGTCACACCTGGAATGTGACTGGATGGGAATTCATGCGTGCGATACTGCAGTCTGACACTCTGATTAGGAGCACGGGTACTCGAAGAGGTCCACGATACCCGATTCACAATCTGGTCTGGATTTCGTAGTGTTTGCTCAATTCGCGGGCGATTTCCTCGGCGTGTTCGTATCCTCGTGTCTCGAGATGAAGTGTGACAAACGTCTTGCCGAACGGCGCCTTAGCAGATGTGCGGTTGTGCTCGATGGTGAGCACGTTCGCTTCGAGTCGGGCGACGTGATTCAACAGTGCGTTGAGAGAGCCGGGCACATCTTCGAGGACGACTTCGATTGTGGTGAACCTGCCGGATTTTGCAAGCCCGCTGTCAATGATCTTGCCGAGCATATTCACGTCGATATTGCCGCCGCTCAAGACGAGCACGACATTCGGTCCTTCGGCAATATCCTTGCGGTACAGCAATGCGGCCAGCGGCACGGCGCCCGCTCCCTCGATGACGAGTTTGCTGCGCTCGAGCAGGAGCAGCACGGCTGCCGCGATTTCATCTTCCTCGACGGTGACGATGTCGTCCACTCGCCGCGTGAGGATGGGAAACGTGAGGTCTCCCACGCGTTTTACCGCGATGCCATCAGCCAGCGTATGGGCCGAATCCAAGGTGACCGGCTCGCCCCGCTCGCGCGCCAACTTGGCGGAGGGCACGCCCGCTGCCTGCACTCCCACCACTTTCACATTCGGTCTGGTCTCTTTTATCGCAGTTGCGATGCCGGAGATGAGGCCGCCGCCGCCGATAGGGACAATCACGGTGCTCGCGTCCGGCCACTCCTCGAGTATTTCGAGCCCGATCGTTCCCTGGCCCGCCATCACGTCGTAGTCGTCGAAGGCGGGTACGAACGTGGCTCCGGTCCTGCGTTGCAGGGCGCGCGCGTGTTCGGCGGCCTCATCAAAGCTCTTGCCCTCGAGGATGACGTCCGTCCGGTACCGACGCACGGCCTCGACCTTCGCGAGCGATGTGGTGCGTGGCATGACGATCGTGCATTTGATGCCCGCTTGCTGGGCCGCATGTGCGACGCCCTGTGCGTGGTTGCCCGCTGAGGCGGTGATGACTCCCCTGCTCTTCTCGTCCGAGCCGAGCAGAAGAATCCTGTTCGTGGCCCCGCGAATCTTGAATGAGCCGGTCTTCTGAAGATTCTCGGGTTTCAGTTTGACATGCAAGCCCGTGAGAGCGCTTGCCGATGCCGTCTCCATGAGAGGCGTTCGGTAAATGGAATCCTGAATCCGTTTCCGCGCCTCAACGATTGCGGCCAGCGAAAGTGTCATTTCGTGGTTTCTCCATCAGGTTGGTTCCGGGACATATTACCATTCCTCTTCGAAAAACAAGCAATCACGAGACCGTCGCGTAATTCAAGACAGTGAATTCTGTTCTTGTAAGGGCCGCCACGCCGGACCGCCCCTACAAGAAAGAACATCGCAACTGATTTCGGTAACACGCCGCGTGGGTGCGAATTCATTCGCATGGGTTGTCCGGCCTGTTTTCGCCTTGTGCATGCGAATGAATTCGCACCTACAGAATTTCCGGGCGGTTTCCAACATAAAAAATATTATGTCCGCCGAACATGTGTGCAAAGGCAGCGAATGTCGCATGCGGCGCATGTGCGGGTCTGCGGGACCGCCGGACACTTGTCGAGAATCCCAAGCCTGCACAGAGCGAAGTCATACTTGACCGGGTCGTAAGCGTCGAGTTTCTTCAAGCTTTCGGTTATCTCGAGGGCCATCCGCCAGCCCGCAGCCCGTCGGCTTGTGAGGCCGATGCGCGTGCAGATGCGGGCGATGTGTGTATCCACCGGCACGACGAGTTGAGAGGGCATGACGAAATCCCACAGGCCGAAGTCAAGTCCGCCATCTCGCCGCACCATCCACCGCAGGTACAGGTTGAGCCGTTTGCAGGCACTGCCGGATGACGGCGACGGAAAGAAGAAGCGCACCCGTGCATCCTTGGGTAGACGACCTCCCGGGTAGACCGGCGTGCAATCGAGCGAGAGCACGCCCTCGACGAAACTGTAGAGAGCGCCTTCAATGGTGGGTGTATCGGGCGTGTAGCCCATGCGAAAAAACTCACCGATGGAACCGCTGCGCTCGAACATCTGCTTGATGTAGTATATGAGCAGCACGATATCCACCGGTCGGTTGAATCTGTGCTTGATGCCCGCAAAATCGCGGGCGCGCGCGCGTACGTCGAATTCGCGAGCATACCGCGCCGGATGCTTGCCCATTACCTCGAGGATGCGGCTGAGCGTGCTCTGAATCGATTTCACCTGACCATACGCAAACGCCGAGCACACGAGTCCCACCACCTCGATATCCTCCGGGTCTTCATAGCGATGCAGGAACATCAAGGGGTCGGTGCCGAGATACTCTCCGCCATATGTGCGGTACAGGGCGTCCAGTCGTTCCTTGAGAAGGAGTACATTCGCGTTCGTGTTGCGCATCATACATGCCATACCATAACTATCAGGTGGAATCGTACTAGTGCTTGGTTGCAGAAGTTCGCGCCATATGCGAGATGGCCAAAAATGATTCTTGTAGGGCCGAATTTATTCGGCTGGAGACACGAAACGGCCAATTGCGAATAAATTCGCACCTACAGACAGCCCCCGGAAATGTCGCGAAACTCTGCAAGTAAGCACTAGAGTTTATCATTCTGATCCCGCCGAAGACGGGAGAAGAATCTGTTGTTACTCAAGGATTTGCTTTGAAACATGGTTTGTCGTATTTGCCGATTCGTAGCTCCCATGATTTCGGCTGAGCCGCGTCAGAACTCTTCTGCGGTGGCAAGCTTCGAATCCGCCTTGAGTGTTTCCGGGATTCCTCGAATCAGTATCATTCCCGTCGTCAACAGAATCACTATCACAATGAACAGTATACTGTACCCTCGGCCGGATGCCGCTCCGAAACCGTCCACGATTGC
>QZKI01000141.1 GCA_003598055.1 Candidatus Abyssobacteria bacterium SURF_17
TCGCGAAACGCGAGATTCCTCGCAATGACTACGGAGAGCAGCGGCCCTGCGCTCGCAATGACAAGTGGACGTTTCTTTCACATATAACCTCGCCGCAGGTGGGGTCAAATGCTCGCAATGACGACATGAATGTCTCTTTCACATGTAGCCCCGGCGCAATCGGGTTGGCCGCTTGCAAAAACCGGAAAATTGATGAATTTCTCAGGCAAGAAAATCCTCATCCTGGTGCCCGCATATAATGAGGCGGACAACATCGGTCGTGTGCTCGACGAAATAATCGAGCACACCGGTACGCTTCCGCACACATTCGATATACTCGTTGTGGATGACGGTTCCACTGATAATACGGCTGAGATTGTTCGCGCGAAGGGGGTTGAGGTCATCAGCCTCCCGCTCAACTGCGGCATCGGCGTTGCGCTGCAGACAGGGTTTAAGTTCGCGCTGGAATCCGGGCACGACATTCTCGTGCGTCTGGACGCAGACGGCCAGCATTCTCCCTCCTCGATCGGTGAAATTCTGCGTCCCTTGATGGCCAATGAAGCCGACCTGTGTATTGCATCCCGATTTATTAATCGCCAGGGGTATCAGGCGTCGGCGGTCAGGAGGCTTGGAATCGCGTGGTTTTCATTTCTCATTTCGGTCTTTTTTAGGGAAAGCGTGACCGACCCCACATCGGGCTTTCAGGCGATGAACCGGCGGTTGATAACTCTGTACTCGAGTCAATACGCCTCAGATTATCCGGAAGTCGAAGGTCTCGTGAATGTCTTGAGGAACGGGCTCAAAGTGAAAGAGGTCTCGACCGTCATGAAGGAGCGGCAGGGAGGCCGGTCGTCCATCGATTGGCTCCAGTCCGTGTATTACGCGCTGAAAGTCACCACCGTCACGTTTGTCTCACTCTTGAGAAGATAGCGAAAGGAGCGGAACTCCTCATGGAACAGCCTGTCTTATTGGTCGTGAAAATCATTGCCGGCATCCTCACCCTGATTGTGTTTGAGCTTATCCGGCGGGAAAAGCTCAAGGACCAACTGGCCATGATGTGGTTCGTTTCCAGTCTGACGGTTTTCATTCTTTCTCTGTGGGCGCCGCTCTGGGTGGGAATCTCACACGTGCTTGGCATCAGGTATGAGCCGTCGCTGTTCATCCTCGGCGGGTTGCTGTTTTGCGTGAGCGTGCTGCTCTATCTGACCGTCATGTTCTCGAAACACGAGCGCGAGAAGGAAGTCTTGAGCCAGCAAGTCGGGCTGCTGCAATGGAAGCTGGAACAAATTGAGAAAAAATCCAAAGAATCCGCTTGACCTCAAGGGAATAGAAGCGCTCGACAATGCCGGGAGGGGATGCAACATCCTCACGGTTGACGTCGAAGAGTGGTACCACGTCAATTATGGGAGCGCCGATTGGTCTCGAGTTGATACCTCCATCAGTACGGTGTACGATCACACGATGAGAATCCTTGAGGTGTTGGCCGAGACCGGCTCGAAGGCCACATTCTTTATGCTGGGATGCATCGCCAAAAAACATGCCCGGTTGATTCAAGCCATTGACCAGCAAGGGCACGAAATGGCCTGTCACGGAAACGAGCACGTGTTGCTCTACCATCAGACTCCGGCGGAGTTCCGACAAGACCTCAAGGAAGCCGTTCATGCGATCTGCTCCCACACCGACAAGGAACTCCTCGGATTTAGAGCGCCATCCAGCTCGATAACCGAGAAGAATCCGTGGGCATTGGATATCCTTTGCGAGGAAGGCTTCCGATACGACTCGAGCATTTTCCCTGTAAAGAATTATATGTATGGCGTCAGCAACTTCCCCGCCCAACCATGTCGTATCACCACGGCTTCGGGCGGACGACTTCTCGAAATCCCGGTCACGACCATCGGATTTTGGAAAATGAGAATCCCTTTCTTGGGGGGATTCTATCTTCGCGTGCTCCCGCTCATGCTTCAGGAACAATTCATGTCAATCGTTCGCGCGAGCGGCCGACCGGTGATGCTGTACTTCCACCCCAGCGATATCTCTCCCTTCCACATCAAAATCCCTCTCTCACTCACGGAGCATTTTTTCGACAACGTTGGACGCCGAACGTCGAGGAAGAAAATTCTGTCATTGCTAAAAAGCTATCGATGGACGAGCATCGGAGATGCTTTTTCTTCCTATCTCTGAGACACGTGCGCGCAGACTCTATGCATTTGCCGAACTGCCCGTGCTCGCCTGTTTTGCCATAGGGGACAGATTCACAGCCCCGCGTAGCTGCAACCGAAGACCAGACTGGGCGCGATAAATTGCGCCCTCGTATGGGCAGATTCGTTCGCACAATTTCTGTGCAGAACATGGCCCAAGAATCACGACAAAAATTTGCAGAAATTCAGGATTTCGACCGTTAGTAGTGCAGAGCCCTATTTCTAAGGCCGCATCAGACACATAAGGAATCGCAGCTAGAAATAGAGCTCTGTCCCCGTGTCCGATTTCTTTGACATCGTGCTTCCCTGTATGCTACTATTTGATGAAACAGCCGACGCAACACGAAGCCGAGGTGTGTAATCAGGCCGGTGAGATGCCGAAGATAACAAGGTGGCCTACCCCATATTTGTTGGCTGTCATCCTCCTCTTTTTCTCGCCGTCATTCTCTCCGCAGACTCAGGCTCAGGAGCTCCCGGCCCAAGATGTTGTCGTGCTCATTGACTGTTCCGAAAGCATGTCGCCCTATCTCCGTTCCGTCGGAGGAATCGTATCCCGCTTCGTCGACGGAGCCCGGGCTGGCGACTCAATCGCTTGCTACCGATTTTCCAATTACCCGGTGCTCATCGGGAGCCGAAACATTCGAAAGCAGGCGGATAAGGCCCTGCTCAAGTCTCAGGTTAGTCAATTAGTCGTCGCCGGCAATCTCACCAACTACACGCCCGCACTCGAAAAAGGGCTTTCGGAAATCAGGGGCCTTTCTCTCAAATGGCCGAAGAATGACCGGCTTTTGGTCCTTATAACCGATGGACGCCGCAACCCGAGCGACCCTCGGACCGAAAGTGGCCCTCTCGGAGAGCTATCGCGGAAATTTTCCAACCTGAAGGCCGGGAGCAATTTCGCATTTCAGTGCTTTTATATTGGTACATGGCCGGAGGGTGACTTGCAGTCTTATCTGCTTTCATCGCACGCGCACATCGCGTACTGGCCGGCAGATGCGACATGGCTCAACGCTCTCACACTCGCTGATGTTCGGATCATGGAAACCGAAAAGGTGTTCGGCCAGATACCCAACGAACCCACCCAAAGCACCTTTTCCGTTTCGTTTTATCCCCGGCGTCCTCCCAAAGGGCTTGCGATGATTGAAATCGGCGTGCAGGCGGACTTCACGAAGGGAACACTCGACAGGTTCTTTGACATACAACAGAGGCGATTCATCTGTCAGGAACAGCCATGGACCGAAAGATTCAATTTCGAAACGCGGGGATTTGGCCGGGGAGACTACAAGGGAAGCCTCGTCTTTCAGCCGTCTGACCCGCAGACAGTGCTTCTTTCACCTCGCCTCGTCAGTTTCAGTTTTTCCGTTGCCGAATCACTGAGAGTACTCACCCCTCTGTCTCTCAGGTTCGGGCCGACCGGTTATCGGGGCGAGTATGCGGAAACGCTCAGCATTTCCATCGTACCAGGTGCAATAGGCTTCCCCGATAATCCCGATGCGATTTCGGTCCGAGCGGACATCGACCTTCCGGAGGGCCTCCAAATCGACATTTCGCCCGCGCTGAAGGATAAGGAAATCGTTGTGAACATTACCGCATCGCGACACCAGCCTCTCGGGAGGAACACGACTGGAACATATGAGGGAACCATCAAGCTTATCCCAAAAGAAGGGTGGTTGCTGACAGAGACCGAAATACCCCTTTCGGTGGAAGTGGCGCAGAAGGGTGTCAATCTCAAAGCGGTCGCCTTCTACCTCATAATTGTGGCCGGAGGTATTGCGGCGGTGGCTGTGCTCTTGCTTGCGACTGGCGGGGTTCGGTCTGCGATTTCCGACTATCTGGAACACCGGACGCGCCCTGTCGGGAAACTGATCCTGATGCGAGACCCCACCAAGGGCATTGTCAAGAACATAAACCTGGGCAGGATCGCCGAGGCCAAACGAACGAAGGAAGTGCGTGTAGGCACCGGTGAGCGAGTTGAGAGCAGCTTTGCAAAGCGCGTCATCAAGACGGATAGCTTGGAAGTCCTCATCGGATATGGCGAAGGCATCGATGTGGAGTTGCCTCACAGTTCTCTGATCGATAGGCTGTTCAGATTCTCCGGGCTCAGGGCGCCCGACGATGTGCATACCATCGTAAAGGTTGTGACCGGGCCGGACGAAGTCATTGTCAACAACCAACACCGAAGCGGGAGTGTGCAACTCAGACATCTCGACATCCTCAAGCTGGGCGCTTTCGAGTTTATTTATGAGGCGCCGAGGCTGCTGCAGCAGGTGGTGCTCTACTTCCTCAGTGGAGAAGTGCGGCAGGGATGGATCATCGCGTGGAACGTCGAGGCGGAGGGTTTTCATCTCCTTGACAGGGGCAAGCTGCCGTCTCGGGAAAGTTTCTATGTTCGCTTTCATGAGCTCAAGGCTGTTGCGTTTGTCCGGGACTTTGACGGCGAACTGACGAAGCATCTACTGTCCTTGAGAATGCCCAATTCCGGCCATCTCGTGAGGCTCATTTTCGCCGACCAGGAAGAGATGACGGGATACGTTTTCGATGCAAAGAACGTCAGCGATAAGTTCTACTTTTTCCCCGACGCCATGGGCCCGAACGTGTTATTCTTCGTCATCGAGAAGCACACATTGAAGGAAATGAAACTGCTTAGCGAGGACCACAAGGGCGCAAGACTGGCCAGGCAGGCGTTCCGCCCTAGCCTCGAAGGGATACGGCGGCTCGTCAAGGGCGAAACGCGGTAAGGAGAATCGCTCCGATGCTGTACAGAATTGTAGTCATCCTCCTGCTCAGCATTCTCATTGGGCTCGTAGCATGGGATGTGTCGGCTCGAAAGGCCGCGCCCGAAGATCGCATCAACAGCCCTAACTTCACATGGGTAAAATGTCCTTCGTGCGAACGCATGTTCTATGTGGAAAAGGGGCACCGGCAGGGCTGGTGTCCGTACGACGGGCTGCAATTCGATTTCTCGACTACACAATAGAGGTACTCCGTGGGAGAGCATCCGGAAAAACGGATTGGCAAGTATCTGCTGCTCAAGAAGATTGGCACGGGTGGCATGGGGATTGTCTATCTGGCGCAGCACGCCGAGACGGGCGAGCAGGTCGCCCTCAAGGTGCTCCCGCCCGAGTTGACCCGCAATCCAAAGTATGTTGAACGGTTCCGACGCGAAGCGCTCGCGGTTTCAGGACTCGCCCATCCGCATATCATCAAGGTGTTTGAGGTCGGCGAACAGAATGGCGTGCACTACTTTGCGATGGAGCACCTCGCCGGCGCAACGCTCAGGGACCTGCTGAAGAAGCACGGGCGTCTCTCCGTCCCGGAAGCGGTTCAGATAATGATCCCGATTGCCGACGCACTCGACCTCGCGCACTCTCGGGGAATCGTCCATCGAGATGTGAAGCCCGACAATATCATGTCGAGTGAGAAGGGCGTGTTTAAGATTATGGATTTCGGCATAGCGCATGTCGAGGAAGGAACGCGCCTGACCGTGACCGGCACTATCATGGGGACTCCCGAATACATGTCACCCGAACAGGCATCAGGGGCGGCCGTTGACCGGCGGACCGACATCTATTCCCTCGGAATCGTCCTGTACGAGATGCTCGCGGGTAGAGTTCCGTTTCGCGGAGAGACAGCCGTCGAAGTGCTGCAGATGCACATGACGCGAATTCCCGAATCCCCCAAGCTGATCAATCCGGAAATCCCGGGCAATCTGGCCGGTATTATAGCGAAGATGATCGAGAAGCAGCCTGCCAACCGGTATGCCAGCTTCCGACACGTCATCAATGCCCTCAGCCAGGCTGTCCCGGAGCATATGCGCGCCGACATCGGGGCAACGGTCCGTGAGATTCAGCCCACAGCGAAACCCGAGAAAGCCCGGCGGGAACCCCGTGTCAGAGAACGAGTCATCCTGCAGACGTCGTCATCCGTCAGACTTGCGCTTGGATTGAGCATACTCCTGAACGTGGTCCTTTTCGGGTTGTTCTTGCGCGCATCGAGCAGAGCCCCCGAGGCGACCGAGCCGGTGCGCCCGGCCTTCACGATCAGCGGCCAGATGTTTGCTCCGCCGGCGGCTTCGGACGGGATGCTTTTTCTCGGGGCGGAAGACGGCACCCTTTATGCCCATGACGTCAAGAGCGGAACCACCAAATGGGTGTTCAAGGCAGGCGACAAGATAACGGCTGCGCCCGTTGTTGATGGAGGCCGCGTGTACGTCGGGTCGTGGGATCGCTACGTCTACGCGCTTGACATAGCCAACGGCGGCGAGATTATCTGGAAAGTCAACACGGGCGGCTGCGTGTTTGCGGCGCCCGTCATCGCGGACGGTGTTCTCTACGTGTGCACGCGGGAGGGAAAAGTTCTTGCGCTGGATTGTGAGACCGGACGGGAGGCGTGGCGAAATGACACCGGGAGCACAACGAAGCTGTCCCCATCGATCCATGATAACGCTCTCTTCGTTCCGGCGGGTGAGGCTAAGGCGCTCGTTTTCCACATTGCCGACGGGAAACGCATCGGAGAACTGACGATGCAGCAATTGAAGACTCCCATCATTCCCATCGGCGATGACGCCTACTTCGTGACGTTCAATGAAAACAATGACAGAAATGAGATATCGTCCATCGAAATTGCTCCGGCCCAGTCCTCTACGGGATTTCGATGGACTGCGCTCGGACGACAACCTCTTTCTGCGCCCTCTCCGGCCGACGAAGGCTCTCACTAGGAGTTCTTCACGGGGACATAATGCTTGCTCATTTACCTTGAGATGCGGCCAGGGAAGCCCGACACCATTCCCATTGTTCTCACTGGAGAAACAAGTATTATGTTCCCGGAATTACGTGCTGTATCCGCATTATAAGGAGAACGCATCATGAGAGTTCGCTCCGCTTTCTTTTGCATGTTCCTCATCGTTGTTATGCTCGGCGGCTGCAGCGATGGCGGTCAGCCCAAAGCAGGCGCGCGACAAAGCGCCGAGCCTGCAACAAACATAATCCTTCTCATCGGAGACGGAATGGGTCCGGAAGTTATCGGATTGGCAAAGGACTATGCGCAAGCGCTCGAGAAGAGAGAACTGTGGATGGAGAAAGTTCTCTCTGATGGCCATCTGGCGCTTGTGCGCTCGACCGCGACCGGCAAGCTCGCCGCTGATTCCGCCGCCGCGGCCACAGCACTCGCAACCGGCGTTCAGGTGGATAACATGTCGGTCTCCGTGACTCCGGAAGGGAAGCCGCTGACAACCATTCTCGAGATGGCAAGGGTGCAATCGAAAAGCACCGGTCTCGTCACCACAACTCGCCTCACTCATGCGACGCCTGCCTGCTTCGCCGCACACACCGCAGACCGCGATTCCGAGGCGGAGATCGCAAAACAATTGGCGTCATCCGACATTGATGTCATGATGGGCGGCGGACTGACCTGGTGGATTCCGGCGGGCAAGCCGGTGGCCGAATATGCTCGCTTCGGCAACGAAGCCGGAGTCGACTATAAGTCTTCCCGAACCGATGAACTAAACCTGCTGACAAAAGCTATTTCCGCAGGGTATCGCCTTGCGACCAACCGCGATGAGCTTCTTGCCGCGAATAGAACGGGCAAGCTGCTGGGTTTGTTCGCCTCGTCGCATCTGCCCTATGCCCTCGACCGCCAACCCAACGACGCAGCGAATGTTCCCTCTCTGGCGGAAATGACCGAAGTCGCCCTTTCCATCCTCTCGAAGAATCAAAAAGGATTCTTCCTCATGGTCGAAGGCGGGCGGATCGACCATGCGGCGCACAACAATGATGTCGCATCACTCATCGCCGATATGCTTGACTTTGACGAGGCCGTCGGCGTGGCGTATACCTTTGCCGAGAAACATCCAAATACCGCACTCTTCATCACTGCCGACCATGCGACCGGCGCTCCGTCGCTTTCTGCCAGATACGACGAGAAAGCAGGCGACACCGTGTATCCTGACGATTCGGCGATGAGAAAAATATCGCGGCAGGACGCATCGTTCGAGCGTATCATGACAACTCTGGCGGTGCGTCCCTCGGCTGCCGCCTTGCGGGAACTGGTCGCAAAGCATACCGGCATCAAACTGAGCGACGAGGACGCCGCATTCATCATGAAGGCCGAGCCGGTATCCCCGTTCCACGTCATAAGGCCGAAGTACCGCCAGTTCGGCTATCCCACGCTCGCGCTCGGCCGGGTTCTCGGCGTCGAATACGGAACCGCGTGGGCGACGGCCGAACACTACGCGACTCCCGTATTGCTCATAGGATACGGTCCCCGCTCCAATCTCGCTCACGGCTATCTCGAAAACACCGACGTATTCAAGATTATGAAAACCGCCGGCGCGCTCTGAGCGAAGGCATCGACACCTTCGAGCTCGACTTCGCCCAGGATCCTGCGGGTCTCGCGTACTTTCGCACTCCTGACCGCCAATTTCTTGACACCGTCATCCAAAACGATTTTCTCACCGCAAAGGGCGCAAAGACACAATGACGTTGAGTAAAGAGATCTCAACCGCGGAGGGCGCAGAGGGTCGCAGCGCGGCATAGCCGCAACCAAAAACGATGAAACCACGGATTTCACGGATTCCACGGATTTAAGAAGAAGAAAAAGAAGGTGTCATAGAACACGAATTACACGAATTACACGAATGAATTACACGAATGAAAAGCTTCTTCTTCATCATTCCCGCGGAGGCGGGAATCCATTTCATATCAACCAGTCCCCAAAGTACGTCAACGAGAATCATGACAAGAATTCACTGCTGTCCAAGACAGGTTTTTTTCACCGCAAAGGCGCAAAGGGGCGCAGAGAAAAGACTGACCGATAGAAGCGAGGTTTTCCATGTTTTCCAGGCAAAGACGGCCATTGCGCGCGCTCTGCGTGTTCTCCTGAGGGTGGCGGAGACAATACGTCCGATGTCACGCTCTGAATGGTTAATCCTGATTATTTTTTGTTGACAATGATCCTGCCATTATATATAATAAGAGTAATTAATTCTATCTGAAGAGTTAGTTGGCTAACATTACTACTTAATGGGATGAACGCTAACGGCTCTGTGGTGAAATCATACCAGTACGATGCGTACGGCAACGTCCTGAGCGCGCCCGGAGCGCTCAATCAGAATCGGCTCACCTACACCGCCCGCGAGCGGCACGTCGCCAGCGGGCTGTACTACTACCGCGCACGGTTCTATGACCCGATACTTGGAAGATTTGTGACGCAAGATCCAATTGGCCATGTCGGTGGAATGAACCCATATGGCTATGTCAAAAATGATTCACTAAACTGGATTGACCCGCTAGGCTTGCACACAGTCCATTATGACGGATACGTGCTCACGGTACTAGATGACCAAGGAGAGGTGGTTGATACTTACCGAGCAAGTTCGGGGGCGATAGGCCATATGAATCCAAAGTATCAGAACTGTCCTAATGGTCCCATACCAGCAGGAACGTACTCCTTTGATTCTGTAAATTTCTCGGAAGCTGGACTTGGCAGGAAACTTCTCTGGATTCTCTTTGGACAAGATTGGGGAAACTACCGCGTTCCCATAGCGCCCGACCCGGCCACTGAAGCATACATCAAGAGCCTCAACAGAACGGGTGGATATTTCATTCATGGGGGAAAGGTGGAGGGTACGTCGGGATGCATTGACCTTGGTGATCGCGATGTCGACTTTTATAATGAGCTGAAAGATCATGAGGGACGCGTACCTGTCATAGTCAAATATTAGGGTCAGGCGGATAAAATGACCGGACAGTGCGCGTAGCATCTGTCAGTCAGGAGGAATCGAGATGGTGAAAAGTGTTCTTGTCAAGGGCGCTTTGGCCGCACTGCCGCTGATTGCAGTGGCATTTGCCTTCTTCTATGTGGCGAGTAGGCTCGGTGTCCCGGAAACCTACCTCGCTTACATCAAGCCTGCTCTATACGGCCTTTTTGCTATATCTTCTGTTGGTCTTCCGACCTACCTTTGTCTCGCTGATGAACGGCCAATATCATCATCTGCAAGGACAGTGATCGGCATGATAGCCGTTATGTGGGGAGTTTTCTCGTTGGCGCTGACACTTATGGGGTTTACGGTATTCCCAGGACTTTCAAAAGATCTTGAGCCCACGCCACTAAACATGGCCTTCTCTCTTATCGCTTGTTTTGTTGCTGGCTTCGTGCTGCTTTCTTTGCTTTGTACCCTCATTGCCACGCTCATACGATCACTTCTCTTCCACAGGAGGGGAGCAACTTAGAAGTCGGCGAGCTACACGAATGGTCTCGGCATTGATGACCCACTTATCATGCGGTGGAACTCGAATAACTACTTCTATCACAAGAATCATCTCGGGAGCGTGACGAGCTTGACCAACTCGAGCGGGAGCACGGTGCAGACGTATCAGTATGAAGCGTTCGGTAAGATTCGGAGCATCACCGGCTCACTCACGTATAACCCCCTCACCTACACCGCGCGCGAGCGCCACGTCGCCAGCGGCCTGTACTATTATCGGGCGCGGTGGTATGACCCACAATTGGGCCGGTTCATGACCCAGGATCCCATTGGCCTTCTCGGCGGGCCGAATCTATATGCGTATGTCGGAGGTAACCCGTTGAATTGGCGCGACCCATATGGACTGTGTATTGAGAAGGCCATAGATTGGATGATGAATGAGTTTGTGGTCCCTGGCCCCTATGGAAGCCCCAGTCCGGATGATTGGGGCGACTGGGTGTCCTTGCCGTACGAGGCGGGCAAGTTCGGGGAAGGCTGGGAAGATGCAGAATGGGGCTTGATAGGGACGGCTACTGCG
>QZKI01000138.1 GCA_003598055.1 Candidatus Abyssobacteria bacterium SURF_17
TGCCCGTGCGGAAACTTGGGCGACCCGCGCCGAGAGTGCACCTGCCAGCCGTCGCAGGTACAGCGCTACTTGGGAAAAGTGTCCGGCCCGCTGCTCGACCGCATCGATATGCACATGGAAGTGCCCGCAGTCAAATACGCCGAGCTTTCGTCCACCGAACCCTCCGGCGAGACGTCTGATGTAGTGCGCGCGCGAGTTCAAAAGGCGAGGAACATCCAGCGCGAACGATTCAAGGGCGATTCCGTCCGCTGCAACTCTCACATGGGCACGAGACAGGTCAAGAAGTTCTGCGTCGCGAACGACGACGCAAAGGAACTATTGAAAGCCGCCATATTGAACCTCGGCATCTCCGCCCGCGCATACGACCGCATCCTCAAAGTCGCCCGCACCATCGCCGACCTCGCCGACTCCGACATCATCCGCGCCGAACACATCTCCGAGGCAATTCAATATCGGAGCTTTGATAGAGGATTATGGAGATAGGTATAAGTTCAACGTTCAAAGTTCAAGGTTCAAAGTTAGAGGAAGACGATGGCGACGATAGAGAGATTTGAGGATATTGAGGCATGGCAAAAGGGTCGCGAGCTAACAAAAGAAATTTGTGCAATATCCAATCAGGGGCGATTCGCCAAAGATTACGGGCTGAGGGATCAAATGAGACGAGCTTCCGTTTCCATTATGTCTAATATCGCTGAAGGGTTCGAGCGCGGAGGGAACAAAGAGTTCGGCCAGTTTCTCGCTCAGGCAAAAGGGTCTTGCGGAGAAGTCCGCGCACAACTCTATGTCGCCTTAGATCAGCAATATTTCGATAGGCCGACATTTGACCGATTAACGGATATGGCTATGCAGACAAGTAAAATGCTGGCGGGACTGATTAAATATCTGCGCAACTCAGAGCTCAAAGGCAGCAAATATAAATAACAGAGATGATCGCTTCTCCGGTCTTAGACTTTGAACCTTGAACTTTGAACTTTAAACATTCTTGGCTCTGCGCCCTCTGCGCCTCTGCGGTGAGGAAAAAGCAGGATGGGCGTTGATATGTAGGGGCGCAGCATGCTGCGCCCGCTTGAAATCGGCTGTAGGTGCGAATTCATTCGCATGATTGCCACCACGTGTTCTTAAAGAAAGTGAAGCCTCGGAGCTATGCGACACCGACTTCTCGCAGGGCTACTCATAGTTTCCGTAATTGCATTTGCGGCCTGCTCCAAAGCTCAGAGAGACGCCCGCAATGAACTCAAGAATCGGGGCATTGCTTACAATGATTCAAATGAATTTCTCAGTCAAATCAAGCAGGGCGATGAGCAAGTAGTACGTTTATTTCTAGACGCGGGGATGAACCCTGACATCGAATATGAAGATCAAACAAAGCCCCTGGCGTGGGCTGTAGTCATGGGTCACATCGGGATAGTGCAATCCTTACTCCAAGCGGGTGCCGACGTGAATGCCGCAGTTGACGGTTCTTCGAAGACACCCTTGATGGTTGCTATTGGCGGCCTATATGTCTCCAAGAAGTTGAATGAATCAGGTTTCCTAATGGAGCGTGTGCTTCCAGACAAGTGCCCTAGCGTCTCGAGATTCGTTAAGCCGGACCTCAGCACCATTGAGATGGTGCGAGTGCTTCTGGAAAACGGGGCAGACCCAAGTATTAAAGACCCATGGGACTACACCCCTTTGATACTTGCCTCGGAACGGTGCGATATTGACATCGCGCAGCTCTTGCTCGAAAAAGACGCTTATGTCAACGTCAAGCAAATCAACGGATTCTCAGCTTTAATGCAAGCAGCTTACTGCGACAACCGCCGCCAGTTCGTCGCACTACTATTGGACTACGAAGCGGACCCGAACGCGGTGATGGATGGACGGTGGGCATCGGGCGAGACCCCGCTATTGATCGCGATTGCGTCGAAAGACATCGAAACCGTCAAGCTCTTGCTGGACAAAGGAGCTGACGTTAACGGAAGACCATTTGTTAGAACTCCGCCGCTTCACGAAGCGGCAGGTCAAGGTCACGCCGAGATGGTGGAGCTCTTACTGGACAAGGGCGCCGACGTGAACCAAAAAGACTCCTACGGCGTCACGGTATTGATGAAGGTGTCGCAAACAATGAACACCGAAATCGTGAAGATTCTGCTGGACGGAGGCGCCGACATGAACGCTAGAGACAAAGAAGGTAATACCGCCCTCACGTACGCCGCTTATTATGCGCACGCAGAGACCGTAAATCTGCTGCTAAAGAAGGGAGTGACCATTCCCCCGCAAACGACTCCTCACCAGACAGCCCTGACAAAGGCGATAGTACGAGGAGACCGCCAGCAGGTGAATGCATTGCTGAACACGGGAGTTGATGTCAACGCGAGCATACTCTGCGGACAGACACCCTTGACATTCGCCGCCGGAATGCGATACTCGGATATCGTGAAGATCCTGTTGGAAAAAGGAGCAGCCATTAACGCTGTGACAAGAAGAACCAATGGTGACAAGACCCTGGGCCTTGGGAGATCAAACGAGACGGCTTTGTCATTGGCTGTGCGCAATGACGATTTCAAGATGACAAAGCTTCTGCTTGACAAAGGCGCTGACATGAATATTAAGACGGAGCTTGGCGAGACAGTGTTGATGCGAGCTGCCCGGTCGGGTTACACGAATATCGCGAAACTCCTTTTGGCAAAGGGTGCGGACGTCAACGAGGAAAATCCGACCTGGGGCACGCCTCTGGTGGTGGCCGCATCGGAGGGTCACACTGACCTCGTAAAACTACTGCTCGCGAGAGGGGCAAATGTTAACTTTGTTGGGGGTTACGGGGTCACACCCCTGATGAATGCTGCATCGGGAGGAGAGGCTGAGGTTGTAAAATTGCTGCTGGCGGCGGGTGCTGACATAAACGCAATTAGCTCGTATGGGCGAACAGCTATCGTATATGCGGCAGAGATGGGCCATGTCGATACTGTGAAAGTTCTGCTCGCAAACGGGGCCGATGTGAAACCAAGAAAAGTTGACGGCCTAACAGCTCTGTCCAGCGCATATTGTGCAGGACATGCGGAAGTCGTCAAATTGCTTACAGATGCCGGCGCACCAGAATGATCACCACTATTGAAACAGAAGTCTCAGAACAGAAGGAGCAGGTCCACACTCTTGACAACATCATCCCTTCCAGATTCGGCATCAGCGAATGCGGCGTATTCAGGGAAACCGGTCTCTGACCTTCAGAAGAACAGTGAGGTGGGGTCAGGTCTTGAAATTTTACTTAAGAGGAACAAGAGCAGTGAGGTGGGGTCAGGTCTTGAAATTTGACTTAAGAGGAACAAGAGCACAAGCCTCAGTATCTAGCGCATGTCTTAGAAAGCAAAGGGGTCAGGTCTACACATTGGACATCGACAAACTGATTCCTTTCGTGAGACAAGATAGACGCGCTGGTCCGTTCATGAAAGGAGAAGAGAATAGTCTGACCGCTAAGGATCGAATATCCGGAGGCTTTTTACCACACTACCGCCAGGAGGACACGAGAGAGAGGCATATTCAAGAGCGCGAGGGACAGGGAGAAGTTCCCTTATTATCTGCAATCCACTCGGCGGTCGGACCAGGATATGAAGCGGGACGCTGGCCTCAGGAGGAGGGTCAACGCGATCACAGCCAATTTGGGCTTGTCCAATGTGTAGACCTGACCCCTTTGTGACCTCATGCCTTGGTTGCGGCTACGCTGCGCCATGAAATCAGTGGTTGCTTTCAGTTTTCGGTCGCGCGCTGAGCCGTATTATGCTCCCCCGTGGAAAATCCTTTGTTTCTTCATGGTAACCTGGCGTATACTATTGAGGGGTCGGACTTCGGCGCGCGAAAAGGAGGATAACAATAATGAGCGAAGGCAAAAAGTTGAAAAAGGAACTGCTGCAAAAATGTGAGTCGCTCGGCGCAAAAAAGGTGGGAATCATTCGGGCTGAATCGTTGAAGGACTCCGAGGCGGTCTATGCCGCGATGATGAAGATTCTGCCGGAAGCCAAGAGCGTCATCTCGTTTCTCGTTCCGTTTCCGAAGGGATGCCTTCATCTGTTGAAAGACCCGACGAGGGGTCTCCCGTTCTACACGAGGCTGGCGGGCATCGGCGGAAGGACATTGGACGGAATCTCCATCAACATATGTCTCTTTCTGGAGGAACACGGATTTGTCGCCGCGCCTGTCTTCATCTGCACGCCGCTCGAGATGCCCAAGAGCCTTGACCTGTGGGGCTACCTCTCGCAAATCGACGTCGCCGCCAAATCGGGACTCGGCTGGATAGGCAAGAACGGCTTGCTGACCTCGCCCGTTTACGGCCCGAGGGTCGGCCTGGGGACGGTGCTCACAAATGCCGTCATCGAAGAAGACCGGCAATCAGATGTCGGAAAATGTCCTGACGATTGCTTCATCTGCGTTGAGAAATGTCCGGCTGGCGCATTGGACGGAACCGGAAAAGTGAACAGGTTGAACTGCACCGCCACGCAGGCGATTGCTCCGATTTCACTGATGATGACGAAGGAATTCTCGATGAAGGAACACAGAGATATGATAGTGAACGTCGGCGCAGTCGACGAGCACACATGGTACCGTTGCAACAACTGTGTTGTCCACTGCCCGATAGGACTGTAAGAACTCCAAAGTCCAAGGCCTAAGAAGATGAAGAATGATGACGATGCAAAGCTAAAGAATGAAAAGACAAGGAGCAAGACATTAGCTTATTCTCACGGAGAAATGGGCGGAAGCTAAAAGGTTTAGTAAGCGCTTAATGATGCCTTTACGGCAACCAATCCGTGGGGCACTCGAGTTTTCGGACATAACATTCGTGTAAACGGAATACGGAATGGAAACGGCACTGAGAAATTCCATTGAAGGGGATATTGATGCCCAGAATGTTCTAGGTGCTTACAAACTCCCCTCTCATTTATCAAGAACTGTGGCCTATATCATGGATGCAACTATCGTTTTCGGGGCAGTATTCTATCTCAATTCCCATATTACCGTCTTCGAAATGCTTTGGCCGCTTCTGTTCTCTTGCGGCTTCATGTATGCAATATACATCACATTTTTCGTATATTTTACGGGAAAAACCTTGGGTTATCTTCTTTGGGGATTACGGGTCATTCCCTTGAAAAAGAAAAGAATAAGTTTTCTAATGGCCTTTTTGAGAGGAGGTGTCGCCGCCTCGTTAGTTACATTTCCCTTTTCTCCTTTCATGTTGATTGCTCATGTAATCCACATGGTCGAGAAAAGAAAAGACAAGCTCAAGCGAACAGTTTGGGACGTGGGGTCCGGAACCGTTGTGGTCAAGTCGTGGCGGTGAGCCAAATCTCTGAAATGCGAATTGACTTCGCATCACATTTCGATATATGATCTGACCTCGCCTTCTCGAAACGCGTCAGAACCATGCCAGCCGAAACAAAGAAGGAGAATGAGACATGATTTCTGTTATCGCCAGAATACCAGTTAAGCCAGGGACCAGGGAAACGGCGCTTGATGCGGTAAAGGCCCTCATGGCCAAGGTAGCCAAGGAAGAGGGCACGCTCCATTACACCGTCAATATCGACCAGAACAACCCTGATACCTTGGTGTTTATGGAACGCTACAAAGACATGGCCGCTCTCGGCTTCCACGGGTCCACGCCATATTTCCAGGAATTTATGCAGAAATCAGGGTCGTTTGTTGCCGGCCCGCCGGAAATTGTGGTGCTGGACGAAATCCATTCTATTTGAAAGGAGAGAGCTGTCCCTCCGAACCATCGTGACGGCGCCAGGCGAACTGCCACAGTTCTATCCGGACAACATGGCGTACAGACGTGTGCCGTTATACACAGCTATACAGAGAACGGCAAAGTAATGAGAGACGCTTCCACATAATACGAAGATGTGCCAAATACCGTGATGGAACGGCACGGTTCGAGAACAATAGAACACCACGCCAGTCGTGTAGGCCAGGCCGCCAATAATCAGAAGTATCAGGCTCGTCAGTGGAACCCCACTGACTATCTGCTTTATAGCTACCACACCCATCCAGCCCATAAACAGATAGATGGCAACTGATAATCCGCGAAATTTGAAAACACGAACGAACTTCGTGCTGATTCCAACAATTGCCAGCGCCCAAACGACTATCAACATGCTCCATCCCCACGCGCCTCTCAGAGTCACGAGCGTGAATGGCGTATAGGTGCCCGCTATCAGAAGGAAAATTGCCGAATGATCTATCTCTCTGAGAATCGCCTTCACTGACGGTTTCGAAAAGCTGTGATAAAGAGTCGATGACGCATAAAGAAAAACGAGTGTTCCGCCGAATATCGAGAACCCCACAACATGCCATACGTCACCATACAACGCGGCAAATACGACCAGAATGACCAGTCCGACAATACTGAGCACCGTGCCGATTCCGTGCGTGACACTATTTACAATTTCCTCGCCAGTGCTATATCGTCGAACATACGTATTGTGAATATCTGTCATCTCGCTTTGGCCTTTCATTTCACAAGAAATATACCCTACAGAAGACAGAGGTTCAGGGAGACTCCTGACAGTAGTCTCCCTTCCAGGCTACGCATTTATGAATGCTACATTTCTCAGGCAAGCAACCGTATGAGCCTCCGAATGAACGGACACTTCGGTCTAGTGAAGAGAATCAACACGACCAGAGGGCTTGCCGTCCGATCCTTCATCAGAAATTCACAACCGGCTTGAGTTCGATTTCGGGGTATATTTGCCCGTGGGAGGGGGGCATCGAGTTGTAGACCCAGTTGATGTCGACGGCTCCCAAGCGCAAGAATCTGTATCGCTTGAAGCCTAGGAATGTCCCCCTCACGAGAACGTCCTCCATTCCCATGGTCAAGCTGAACACGGCGACCGTGGCGCCCTTCGGGATTTTATTGAGTCCCTCCTTGTAAGCTCTCGGGGAAAAGACGAGCCGCCTGCTGTCTGCCGCCTGACACTGAATGATGGGCACGATAACCGGGAAACCGTCGCCACCGATGTACGCGATGAACTTGAGAGCATCCAGTTTGTTGAATAATTCCTCCGCGAACGGTTTGAGAATGCGCTCCTCTACTCGCGTCCCGGCGCCGTTCTTCGCAAATCTGGTGATAAGCGCCGCGCGCGTGATAGCTGGTACCGGCAACGCCTCGGCGTCGGATGTCTCGATGAGGTCGAGATAATGGACGGTGTTTATGCCAAAGTAAGCATTGTAGCGAAACATGGGCATCGCATTGTACGTCTCGTATTCAGGGCCGTCTTTCTTAAAGTGAGTCCATTTCGCTCTTCCGCGCCAAATCCTCCTGTCGAGCGTCATGATGAGAAACGCGACGTTGGGGTTCTGCTGAATATATTCCTTGCTCATTCCCTTGCAGAATTCTCCGAGAGTGAGTTGCGTGGGGTTCGCCGCCATTATGGAAGTGATGAGCGAAATGTGCGGAAGCCCCTGCGGACTTATGCTGGCGACGAGTCCGACCTTCTCCGCCGGTTCGAACGCTTTCATTTCCTCGGGGGTAAATGAGATTCTCTTATTCAAAGTACATCTCCGGTTTTCCGTCAGTGCTCCTTCATCTTCGTTTTTGCACGGGCGCTGCGCCCTTACAAGAATATGTGTCCGCGCGGTTGTGGGCGACCACGTAGGGTCGCCCCTACAGAAACTGACAACGCACTGGTGCTTGATTGCGGAAATTCACGTTACCGTTCATTGGAGACAAAATTCCCCTCTTCCCTTCGCTAAAAGGGGGAAGCAACTCGCTTCCCCCTTTGAAAAAGCGGGAGTGAGGGGGATTTGGTATCGGAAAGATGTAACGCAAACTTACGCAAGATAGCACTAGCATGTGTTCCTCGCCGATGACTGAGCAGGTTGGCCGTTGTCAAAGCCGGGGTCGTCATCATCGAGTTTAACCGACCCGCTCCAGTGCACGATATCCGGGTTTACTCCCGACTCGCGGGCAACCTCGACAAGCGATTCCATGAATTCCTTGGTCAGCAGGTCGGCGTCTTTGAATGACCACTCCAGGCCGAGGCGCACGTATTTATCTCTGCAAAGATTATTGAACGAGCACAGTTCCCATCGGCTCACCGAATTATTCAAGTGAGATGCGATGAACTCGCCGATACCCTTGATATTGTCTTCCCTTGCGGTCGCCTCCGGAATGACCGGCGTCCGTATCCAGATGTGCTCGGGGCGCGCATCTGTTCTCATATGCTCCGAGACATGGACGAGGTTTCCGAGGACGTGCTCGTTGGAGCTGCCGGTGAATCGCCTGTGTCTGTCTGAGTCTATCTCCTTGATGTCATAGAGCACCATGTCCGCATGGGGCAGCAAGGCATCAAGAACTTCCCTCGCGCACACGCCGCACGTGTCCAGCGCCGTATGTATTCCCGCTTGCTTCAGGCCCATCAAGAAGTCTGTGACAAACCGCGCTTGCGCCAGCGGCTCCCCGCCAGACACCGTGACGCCGCCCCCGGATTTCTCGAAGTACGCTCTGTCCTTGATGACCTCTTTTATGAGAGACTCCAGCGCCCACCTTTTCCCGAGAAGTTCGACCGCGTTGGAAGGGCACCCTTCAGCACACGAGCCGCAGCCCTCACAAACGTTTCTATCTATGAGGACGCCATCCTGTTCATGTGACAGAGCGCCATTTGGGCATACATCGAGGCACGTCTTGCACCCGATGCATCTCGAGCGTATCCAATGCACCTGAGGACGAGGCGATATACTCTCGGGATTATGGCACCACGAGCATTTCAGGCTGCAACCCTTGAAAAAGACGGTCGTCCTGATGCCCGGCCCGTCCTCGGTTGACATCCGTTGAATCTCAAGGATGAGAGCTTCAAGCGTGTCAGCGTTTTCGTGTTGGGTCATGGTTAAAGTCTTCTAAGAAATCAGCAACCGCTTAGTCATCGCGAGGGAGCAACGGGTCGCAGACCCAAGCAACCGAAGCAATCTCATTAGCAGCGTTGAAGACACATGCAGAGATTGCTTCGTCATCCTGCGAAGCGCGGGATGACTCGCAATGACGGAGTGTGGGAAACTCCCCTCACACTCTGCTGTGACTGATCCTGTGTATGACTTCGTCTTGAAGCTCCTTGCCCACCGTGGTGAAGTAGGCATTGTAACCGGTTATCCTCACCAACAAGTGACGATAATCCTGCGGATGTTTCTGCGCATCTCGCAGCATCTCGGGATCGAGCATGTTTATCTGCAGGGCGCTTCCACCATTTTCCGCATAGCCTCTCAGGAACGCCTTGAATTTTTCTCTGTGCTCGGGGTCTCGCATAATGGATGGATTGAAGGTCATCGTGTGGCTCGCGCCATTGGGGAGACTGTTCAGATATTCGCCCCAATCGCCTTTTCCATCAGCCGCCTTTGCGCCTAGCGCCTTCCCCACGGAGTTGGCATTGGCGGTGGGTCCATTGATATCCGCCCCGTTGGATGGGCATATTGCGTTCGAGAGGAACTTTCCCATGGGCCTTCCGTCGGCGCTGGCAGCCATGACGTAGCCGTCGCCAGCCCAGTAATTCCAGCTCAGCATTCCCGGCCGGAACTGACGGTTTGTGGAGCGCGTCTTATGCTTCCACGTTTCTTCACACCACAGACTCATGACCCTGGCCGCCATTTCATCGGCGACGTCGTCATCCCTTCCATACTTAGGCGCTTTGTTTTGAGCCATGGCCTGGAGCACTTCATGTCCGCGCCAATTTGCCCTGAGCGCATGTATCAGATCGGCCATCGTACACGCCTTCTTGTCGAAAACAAGATGCTTTATGGCGAGCAAGGAATCTACGGTGGTTGCGTACGTCACCGCCTCGAGCGTGGTGAAGCTTATCTCCGCGCCTCCTTGCGTTATGTCAACGCCTTTTTCAGCGCATCCCTTAATGAGGCACGAGAGGTAAGGAGTGGGAAAGAATCTCGCCCGTATCGCTTCCGAGGCTTCATAGGTTTCGACACACTTCTTGACGATATATTCGGTCTGTTTCTCGTACGCCTTCCAGAATTCATCCCATGTTTTGAACGTTGTTGCGTCTCCCGTGTCCGGGCCGTCCTGTTTTGTCTCTTCGGCCTTGCTGGTCAGGCGATCCACGAATGGCAGCAAATCTTTGCCGCCCGTAAGCGCCAGCTCCACCGCTTTGAGCAAGTTAAGATTGTTGTCCACGGTGCCGGACCTGTCGTTGCCCACCATGGTATTTTCGAGGCAACCGACGGGCGCATAGTCGTAAACGTTGCCCTCATGTATGAGATGGGTAATGCCGGCCTTTCTCGCCTCGAGCATCATGCCGGCCATCGAGCGCTCATCGAAATTCAGCAGGAAAGGCGCTCCCTGACTCGATGAGATCATGTCCACGACCTTATCGAGAAGCTTGTCGGGCGAATTCCTGTGCAGTCTCACATTGGGTTTCGGTTCGAGAATGGGAGTCATCTCGTCTATGACCTCAAGAATCGCATACGTGAGGTCGTTGGACAGATCTCCGCCGTTTTTGCCCATGCCCGAGAGCGTGATGAGTTGGCCGAAACCGGCGGTGATGCCCTGATTGCCGTTGCGAATCATGGCGTCGTACGCAGTGTTGCAGTGAATCCAGAAACATTTCAGTATTTCTTTGCCGAATTCCCTGTCCATGCCGTGAGACAAGGAATATTCCCAATAAGGCAGAAGGTACTGGTCAATCCTGCCGAATGAGACGCCGGGGCCCGGATAGTTCTCATCGCTCATGACGAGCATGTGATTGAGCCACAGGGC
>QZKI01000058.1 GCA_003598055.1 Candidatus Abyssobacteria bacterium SURF_17
CGGAAGAAATATGAGGTGGTGCGACGCGGCGAGCACAAGAAGGTTTCACGCAGACCAACGCCCGAGAAGTCGCCCCTGAGCTACTCGTACGAGGCGCTTTCCTATCGTCTCACCACGAGACATATGGAGCCGTTTCTCGTGGAATTCGACGTCGACATAGATGAGGATGTGCCGCCGCTCAGCCATACGGGAGAAGAGTTCGTTTACGTCCTCGACGGCGAAATCGAATTTCACGCGGAGGACGAGGTCGTCCGCCTCACCAAGGGCGACAGCTTGTATTTTGATTCGAGCATGCCCCATGCATTCATCGGCAGAGGGAATGTCAAACCGCGCGCGGTCGTCGTCATATATCCCGAAGGCTGACCTCTGCCATTCCGGTTGCAAGCAAGAGCTTTCCACGCGGGCACTAGGTGAGTGACATGAATGGATGGGAATTTTGCGTTTTCACGTAACCCTGCGCACACTGGTAGTGGAGCGATGATAGAGATCCGGTTTCACGGGAGAGGCGGGCAAGGCGCAGTTGTCGCGGCAAAAATCCTTGCCGACGCATTTTTTCGGGAGGGGAAACATGTACAATCCTTTCCTGCATTCGGAGTCGAGCGGCGAGGCGCCCCGGTCACGGCGTTCACCCGCATCGATCACGCGCCGATATTGATCCGCTGCAATATTTATCAACCGGATATTGTGGTCGTGCTCGATCCCACCATCCTGAACGAGACTGATGTCACGGGCGGCCTCAAACAGGGAGGTATGATCATACTCAATGCGCCCCGGAAGGAAACCGGGATTCAGAGGTTGGAACAGTTTTTAGTCGCCACGGTGGATGCAACCGCAATCGCCGTGCGCCATGGACTCGGGACGAATACGAATCCCATCGTGAACACGGCGATTCTCGGCTCGTTTGCGCGGGCAACGGGTGTGGTGGGCATCGAGTCGGTGCTCGCGTCCATTCGCGAAGGGGTCCCGAAGGGGCCGGAAGAGAATGCCGCCGCCGCTCGCGAGGCGTACGAACACACACAGGAATTGACGACCATATCGGAAAAGAGATGAGCGAGCTGAAGAAAATAATTTTTAAGAGCGAAGCAGAAATGCCTTCGAGCCCTGTGTCGCGGGCAGGCACCCTCGCGAATCTCACGGGCAGTTGGCGCTATCTGCGGCCGCGGTATGAAGAGAAGCTCTCGCCGTGCATTGCGGCGTGCCCTGCGGGCGAGCGTGTGGAAGCATGGCTCAGACTGCTCGAGGACGAGCGATACGCCGAGGCATGGCATCTCATTAAGAGCGTCAACCCGTTCCCCCGTGTGTGCGGAAGGGTATGTTTTCATCCGTGCGAGACCGAGTGTAACCGCGGACAGTATGACCGACCGATTGCGATTCACGCGCTCGAGCGCTTCGTGGCGGACCGTGCGAGAGCCGATGATAAAGGTCGTCCACCTTCCGCTCGAAAAACGGGAAAGAGTGTCGGTATCGTCGGTTCAGGGCCCGCCGGCCTGACATGCGCCTATCATCTGGCACGACGCGGCCATTCCGTGACGGTATATGAGGCCGAGGCGGAGCTCGGAGGCATGCTCAGATACGGAATTCCCGCCTATCGCCTCCCAAAAGCTGTTCTTGACGAGGAAATCGAGGACATCATCATGCTCGGCATTGACGTGCATACGAACACGCGCGTGGAAGATATCGAATCACTCCGCCGTCGCCATGCCGCTTTCTTTGTGGCCACGGGTTTTGGCGAGAGCAACAGGCTTCAAATACCCGGCGAGGAAGGCGAAGGAGTCTTGACCGCGCTCGAATTTCTCCGGAATACGAATAGCGGATGTTCGGTCGAACCGATGGGGCGCGTAGTCGTTATTGGTGGAGGAAATGCAGCGATTGATGCGGCCCGGACTGCTCTCCGGCTCGGTGGGCACCCGACGGTGCTTTACCGCCGCTCACGGGCTGAGATGCCTGCTTATGCTCCCGAGGTGGAGGAAGCCGAGAGAGAGGGAGTGTCGGTGCACTTTCTCACGCAGCCCGTGGAAATCGTGCGGGAGAGCGGACGGGTGGTCCTCGTGGAATGCGTCTTGAATCGGCTCGGCGAGCCGGATGCCACGGGCAGGAAGCAGCCGATAGCGATTCCGGGCTCGAGTTCCCTCATCGAGGCTGATACCGTCATCATCGCGGCTGGTGAGCGACCGGGTGAGTACCCGTTGCAGATCGGCAGTATTCCTGACTCGAAGGCGGAAGAATCGGGACAAAGCAAGCATGGAAAATTCCGGAACGGCATTTTTGTTGGCGGTGACCTCACAGAACCTCGGCGGACGGTTGCTCATGCAATCGGGTCGGGACGCCGCGCAGCAATGCAGATTGACAAGTTTCTTGGCGGGTCGGGCGAGGACCCGGCCAGCTACCTAGACGGAGATGTTGTTCGGTTTGAGAGTCTTAATCTCGACTACTTTCCCCATAAACCTCGGGTCCGCCTCCCGATGCTTCCGCTGCGCGAGCGGGAGAAGAACTTCGGCGAGATCGGTCTCGGCATTAGCCCTCAATCAGCGGCTGAGGAGGCTGACCGCTGTTTCCATTGCGGTGTGTGTGTGGCATGCGACAACTGTTCGGTCTTTTGCCCGGATATTGTGGTCAGGAAATCTTCCGATGGGACATACTCGATTGATTATGACTATTGCAAGGGCTGCGGCATCTGCGTCCATGAGTGTCCTCGCAACGCGATGTCGATAGACGAGGAAATCCGCACATGAAGAAAGTGATTATGGGCAACCACGCGGTTTCGCATGCGGTCAGGCTCGCCCGCACGCAGGTTGTCGCTGCATACCCGATTACCCCGCAGACCCAGATAGTGGAAGAGCTATCGAACATGTGCGCGGAAGGCAAGCTCCGGGCGAAATTCATCAAGGTCGAATCCGAGCATTCGGCAATGGCGTGCTGCATCGGTGCGGCTGCGGCGGGCAGCCGCGCATTCACTGCAACCTCGTCGCAGGGATTGGCGCTCATGCATGAGCTTCTGCATTGGGCAGCAGGAGCACGACTGCCCGTTGTTCTCGCGGAGGTGAACCGCGCGCTTGCGCCCGGCTGGAATATCTGGACCGAGCAGACCGATTCGCTCGCACAGCGCGATACCGGCTGGCTCCAGTTCTACTGCACCAGCAATCAGGAGATACTTGACTCGATATTAATCGCCTTCCGTGTTGCCGAGGAAGTGTCCCTTCCCGCGATGGTGGTTTATGATGCGTTTTATCTTTCGCACACCTATGAGGCGGTGGACATCCCGGAGCAGGAGCCTGTGGATGCGTTCTTGCCGCCTTACGAGCCTTCTGTCAAGCTCGACGTGGACAACCCTATGGCGTTCGGCTCGCTCACAACGCCTGAATATTACATGGAGATGCGGCATAAGATAGAAGAAGCCACGGAGCGCGTGCATGAGGTTCTCCCGACCACTTACGAAGAATTCGGGAGGATTTTTGGTCGAGAGTACAAGGCTGTAGAGCCGTACCGTTGCGATGGCGCTGACTTGATACTGGCAACATCCGGCACCGTCTCGAGCACGGCGCAACTCGTTATAGAGACGCTGCGCGAGCGGGGAATGCGCGTGGGCGGGCTTAATATCCGTATGTTCCGTCCGTTCCCTGCGCGAGCGGTGCGGGAGGCCCTCGGCAGATGCAAGAAGGTGGCCGTGCTTGACCGCAACATATCGTTCGGGCAAGGAGGCATCTTCGCGCAGGAACTGAAATCGGCGCTGTGCAATGAACCGCACCGGCCGCAGGTATTCGGGTTCATCGCCGGGCTCGGCGGGCGCGATATCACGCCGGCCTCGATTGAAGAAGTCATTTTGACCGCTGACAAGCTCGATGCACCCGAAAGGGAGATCGAGTGGATAGGATTGAAGACATGAACCACGAGCAGATTCATGAAGAGGAACTGGTGTGTTCCGGCCATTACGCCTGCCAGGGTTGCGGCGGTGTGATAGCGATGCGCCACGCCCTGCGAGCGCTCGGGCCGAACACGATCGTCGTCATTCCAGCCTGCTGTTGGTCCGTGATAGCCGGGCCGTTCCCCTACTCGGCGTTGAAAGTTCCCGTCTTTCACGCCGCGTTCGAGACCGGCGGGGCCACGGCTTCGGGAGTCCGTGCGGGGCTCGATATGCAGGGCAAGACCGAAGTGAACGTCCTGGCGTGGGCGGGCGACGGCGGCACATTTGATATCGGCCTGCAGTCCCTCTCCGGTGCGGTCGAGCGGAACGAGAACATCATCTACGCATGCTACGACAACGAGGCGTACATGAACACGGGCATTCAGCGAAGCTCGGCCACGCCTCTGCGCGCATGGACAACGACGACGCCGGAGTTGTTCTCCAAGGAGACACCGAAAAAGGACATCGTGCAGATACTGGTGGGCCATAAGATACCCTATGTTGCGACTGCTTCAATAGGTTTCCCCGATGACCTTCAGGCGAAATTCCGGAAGGCAAAGACGATTGAGGGAACGAAATTCATCCATATCCTTGCTCCATGCCCGCCCGGATGGAAGTACTCCTCGGAATTGACCATCAGGGTCGCGCGTCTCGCCGCGCACTGCAAGGTGTTTCCTATTTACGAGGTGTTTGACGGAGAGCATTACGTCATCAACCTCGAGCCGGAGGGGAAACCCGTGGCGGAATATCTCGCCATGCAGGGTCGTTTCTCGCATCTTACCGAACGGCAGATTCAGGAGATACAGGCACGCGTCGATTATGACTGGGAGCATCTGCTGCACAAGGCGATGCTGGAGAAGTTCGAGTTTCGTGGAGCATGAGGATATCGCGTTGAACTATCTGCCTTACCTGCCTCTCATCGGTCTCCTGGCATTCACCCTTACCCTCAATCTTCCCTTTGGTTTCCTCAGGTCGCGCGTCCAAAGATATTCATTCGCTTGGTTTCTTTACATTCACGTGCCAATACCGTTCGTATATCTTCTCCGCAGGATGTTCATGGTTTCTGCATACATAATTCCATTATTGGTAGTCGCGGCGGTTGCAGGACAGATTTGGGGCGGTAGAGTTTTCGGGGCCAAGAATGACTGATTCATCCTCATCAAGAATCCACCTCGCGTTCAGATTCCACGTGAATTTCTACCATTCCTATCGGGGTGACACGCCGGACGAGTTCGGCTTCGGGAAGGACATCCGCATCATACGGAAGACTATCGAGGCGCTTGACACATTCAACTCTCGTGGCGTTCCAGCGCGCGGCGCATGGGACATCGAGAACTACTTTTCCCTCGAGAAAATCATGCCCGAATACTGTCCCGACATCATCGAGTCATGGAAGCGCCGCGTGGCCGACGGCAAAGATGAAGTACAGGTAATGTCGTATAATAACGGCCTCATAAGCGCACACACGGCGGCTGAATTCGATGATGCGATTGCGCGCGCCGTCACAAATGCGGCCGGCTCGGGCCTGCGCGACCTGTTCGGCAGTTTCGGCCCGATGGTACGCCCGCAGGAGATGATGTACACGCCGATACATATAATGATGTACCCGGCTCATGGAATCACCAGCATGAGCCTGTATTACAGCGCGGTTCCTTTCAATGCGTTCAGCAATTTTGTCAGGCCGCTCCCGTTCGAGCAGCGGTTTAATCCGCTCACGCTTTCGTATCCGGGCATCGAAGAAACGATGACGCTCGTGCCCGCGTATAATCACGGCGACATCGCGGACAATATCTCGCTGAGGCGATGGCTGAAGCGGCTGCGATGCAAACAGCTTGCGATGCCTCAGCCGAAGGACCTGCTCCTGCTCATTGACGCCGATGCGGACGACGAATACTGGTTCGGCTACCATTGGCCCATCGTGACCAGGCTGCTTTCAAGCACGCGAGGCATTCGCGGATTAATCGAGAGCGTATGCGACCTTGATTATGTTACCTTTGCGACTCCGTCAGAATATGTAAGGACACATCCGCCTGTTGGCAAAATCACCATCGGGCAGGATACTGCCGACGGCAGCTTTGATGGGCTTTCGAGTTGGGCTGAGAAGTGGGACAATCATCAGCTTTGGACCGGAATCGAGCGGTCGCGAATTCTGGAGCTCCAGACGCGACATCTGCTCGGCATCGGGAAGGCTGATGCACCGCATGAAGAGATTCGGCAGCTCATCAAGGAATCCTATGAAGCACGTCTGAAGGCGCTCTCAACAACACACTTCGGGATGGCCTCTCCGGTCATGAACCTCACGCGGCTCAAAACCGGCGCCTACCACGTGCAAACATCGGTCGAGAAGGCGCGCAGTGCGGTCGAGCGCGCTGCCGAGATTGCTGCCGCGAAATCAAGCGGCAAGCCTGATTCAGCCGAGTTCACTCTATTCGATTATGTGCGTGGCGTTTCCACCATGGCGATTCGATATGATGCAAAGCCCTCGCGGGCGCTTGTCAGGATGCCGCTATCCATTTCCGAGACCGAGAGCGCGAATGTGAGACTGCTCGATTCAGATGGACATGCATGCCCCTTCGCCATTCGCTGCCTCGCAGAGGAAGCGCCGGAGGCGCGGTCGGAGCTTCTGTTTATCGCGAGCATGAGCGGAAGTGACCAAAAGAGCTTTCGTCTCGACTTTTCAGGCTCAAACGCTGAGCGCCTCCTGATTGAGAAACCAGCGTTGGCCAAGGAAGGAATGTTGCAGAACGAGTTCATACGCGTTGGCTTCGACAAATCCTTGCAGGTAACCAAACTTCAATGCAGAGGAGTCGAATACGCGGCTGACGTTTTTTTGCGAAGCGCGGTCAATTATGCAGACCGCGTGGCCGAAGCGAGGAACTGGGCGCCCGTCGAATCGGCCGTCCTCGGCGACGGGCTGATTGCATTGGAGAGGGCGACGGCGGAGATTCCGCTCGAGGGCGACGGCGGTAAACGCGTTGCCATCACGCGCGAGCTTATGCTTGTCTCAGGTCTCCCGTATCTCTATATGGATACTCGGGTCACGTATCCGAAGACGCAATCGGAGAACTACAACAAGAGGCGGGCACAGCGGCTCGAGCAGACGTATGACAGCAACTGGCGCGAAGTAATGCCCTGTGAAATACGTCCGGCCTTATTCGGGACGACCGGCAGGCCGCTGCGGGTCTGGAAGCACAACTACTGCGGTCATGTGAGCTGGTATGATCTGGACTACGCCGAGTTTTCGAAGAATGTGAACATTGATTCCTTCAACAACCATATCACGCACGCGTGGGTGGCCGTGAGCGATGGCGTGAAGGGATTGCTCGTGGCGCAGACGGCCGACGTCAATTGCTCGCTCGCATTTTGCCCGATGCGCTTGCGGGGCACGCGAGACGACAATCGCGTTTTCCTGAACCCGTTCGGAAGTTACCATGGAAAACAGTTACGCTATGTGACCGCGCATACGGGACTGGGCAGGTTCATCTCGCTCAAGATGGCCGACCAACTTGACCCATACGCTCCCTCTTACAATGGCCGCGAGGAACATTTTTCGCTGTTGATTGCACCCTACACGGGCGACCGACCGCCCGAGGAAATCAGGCGAGACGCCGAAGCGTTCGCGTATCCTTACGGAATAGCGACCGACTCGAAGATTATTGGCGCCCCTCGCTACAGGAATTGGTCGTTCCCACAGGCCTAAAATAGGGTTGAGAGAGCACTGTCTAGAAAAGGAGCATGAAATGAAAGAGCCACAATGTGCATCGTGCGGCAAATGGAACTGCATGCAATCTGCGCCCGCGGATAAGGCGCCGACATTCTGTCCGATGGAGAACTTTCCCGAAATCATATCGGCGGCCGTGGCAGAATACAAAAGTGACCCTCAGAAAGGCACGCTCGCAGTCAACTCAGCACGGGTGGAAAGCGAAGGCTACGGACGCTGGACACGTGTGGAAGAGACGATACACTTCGCGCGCAAGATCGGCGCGAAGAAAATTGGTATTGCCACGTGTATTGGACTGCTAAAAGAGTCGCAGATGCTCGCAAGCATTCTGAAGGAAAACGAATTCGAGCCGGTAAGCGTGTGCTGCAAGTCCGGCGGCGTGGACAAGACAGAAATCGGCCTGACCCAGGAGGAAAAAATTGCGCAGGGCTTCTTCGAAGCCATCTGCAATCCGGTCGCTCAGGCTCGGATTCTGAATGAGGTCGGCACGGACATGAACATTATGGTGGGGCTGTGTGTCGGCCACGACGTGCTGTTTTTGAAAGAGGCCAAAGCGCCGACGACTGTGCTCGTAGTGAAAGACCGTGTCACCGGCCACAATCCCGCCGCAGCGCTCTACTTGAGTCATTTCTATTACCGGAAGCTTTTTTCGGTATAAGTCCGGTCCTTTCATATCTGGCTCGTCACAGTCGGGCCGCAAAGCCCGAAAAGAATCTCTTCTGCTTTAATTTCTCGCGGCAGCCCCCTTGATGGAACGAAACTTGCCCTTATGTCTGTTGTGTGCGGAGGCGAGCTCGATCTTCAGAACATCCTCTATTCAGTCAGAACACATTACAGAAAAATGACTTCCACGAATCCCTTCACAGAACGACGAAAGCGTGATACAATTCATCTTTGGATGAATTCATAAGGAGGTGATACCAAGGCTGTATTTTGGTGGTTTCCATTTTGTGATTCAGCTTTGTGATTCAACAAAGAATCATGTGAGAAGTTGAGACTCCAAAGGCAAAACCAGTAGAGGAGGATAGGAGATGAGGAGCATTTACTCAATTATGGCTTTGTGCCTCGTCGCAATCCTGGTCACCACAATTCCGGCTATCGCGCAAGAGTGTCCCGAGCCGGGGAGCGGCGCAGTCGGCGTGGCTGAGTTCAGCGAGGGTTGCATAGACTGTGTGGACGGCCCCGTCGTAACGTGTAATGGGGAGTTTCGTGTCAATCTGATGAACTTCGAACGCGACACGGTCCTGAGATTGGCGACGTTCACGTACAGAGTTTACAACTTCCCGGAGGCTACGGACAGCGGAGACCTGGTCCATTGGGTTCTCGGAATCGATATGGAGCAGTTTCAAACAGCTTTGGCAAACGATATGACCCTGGAGGACCTCTTCGTTTCCTGCTCCGTGAACGGGTTGGCGGTGGGCATGGACTGCGGGTTGGTGCTGCCGGACCCGACCACGCAGCTCGACGGCGTGAAGTTTGAAGCGGTAATCGGCGACAGCGAATACGAGACGTTCTCCATCACGCTCGATGAAGCAGCCCTCATCCACGGTTTCGAGGTCGCAAAGGATTGCGCGTTGGCGGCGACGAAAGCCGGTGACCAGGATATTCAGAGGGTTGACCGGCTGGTTCCGGGATACGCATGCATAAACGGGCCCGTGCTCGCGGGAGAGCCGCTACCGTATGTTTGCCCGAGGAGTCAAGGTTTCTGGAAGAACCATGCCGAAGCATGGCCGGTGACCTCGCTCGTTTTGGGGAGCGAGACGTACTCGCAGTCAGAACTGATAACCATCCTGCGGACTCCACCGCGGGGGGACGCGAGCCTGATTCTGGCCAAGCAATTGATTGCGGCCAAGCTGAACGTGGAAAATGGTTCAGACCCGGCTCCGATCGACGACACCATCGAGTCGGCGGATGACCAACTGAGCGCGTATTCAGGCAAGTTGCCGTACGGCGTGAGAACCTACACTTCTGCCGGTCATGCAATGCTTCAAGATGCACAGATACTCGACAACTACAACAACCGTGAATTGACACCGGATTGCGAGGGCTGAGAAGAACGATCAGCACTGAAGAATTCGGCGCGGGGAGAGAGGGAATCCCTCTCTCCCCGTCTTGTTTTCTGCCTGTTTCATGACGGCAATGCAAGGGCTTAACCACCTTTACGCGTTTTCGCGCTTGCTCAGGGTTGGCCAACGAGTATAATGTATCTCATCAGGAATTCAGAGGAGGGGTCACATGACGTCTGACAGGTTTGAGCATTCGACGTATCTGATTCGCAGAAAAATCCTTAAGCTAATCGGCGGCGCCTTTCACATCTACGACCCAACCGGACAACTCGCTTTCTATTCAAAGATGAAGGGATTCAAGCTGAAAGAAGACATCCGCCTTTACACCGGTGAGGATATGCAAACCGAGGCGCTGGTGATTACGGCGAGGCAGATACTCGACATCTCGGCGACATACGACGTCGTTGATCCCACAACAAACGCAAAGGTCGGCGCCCTGAAAAGGAAAGGGTTGAAATCCATATTCAAGGATGAGTGGATTTTCCTGGATGCGACTGACCGGGAAATCGGTGTCATAAAAGAAGATAGCGTGGCGCTTGCTCTGGTGAGGCGTTTTCTGACCAATCTGGTTCCGCAGCGGTATCATGCGGAGATGGGCGGGACACCCGTCTGCACATTCAGGCAGAACTTCAATCCATTTGTTATGAAAATCACCGCAGATTTTTCTCAGGATATAAACAGGCTGCTCGACAAGAGGCTGGGCATCGCCGCGGCGGTGCTTCTGTGCGCAGTCGAAGGCAAGCAGCGGTGAGACAAGTATTTTAGCGCGAACGACTAGTGGTATATCAATCGAATTTTTGGGTATATACATTTGTTTTCTGTAGGGGCGAACCTCGTGTTCGCCCTACATGCGAGCTTGGGCGAACACGAGGTTCGCCCCTACGGGAAAAATTCGCCTCCAAGAATAAAGCTGATGGAGCGCGAGAATAGCAGCTAGAACTTGACCGAGCCGCCGCAGACGCTGATGGTTTGGCCGGTGACGTA
>QZKI01000068.1 GCA_003598055.1 Candidatus Abyssobacteria bacterium SURF_17
GCTTCGCTCGGGCCTGCGGCCCTTCGCTCGCAATGACAAAGTGAGCGTTTCTTTCACAGATAACCCCGCCGCAGGTGGGGTCGAATGCTCGCAATGACAGCGTTTCTGGTCGCGGCTCTGCCGTGCTGCGCGAATCTGCGAAATCTGCGGATTCATCGTTCCGCTTTACCCCGCTTCCCCATTTCGCCAAGCCCCTTTCACCCCCCTTTAGAAAAGGGGGGAGGGGAATCTGTCCCGCAATTGGGGATGTAATGCACGGGCACGGCGGGCCGTGCCCGTGCAGCCGACAAAATCCTCATTTTCTCTGCGGGCGCACACGAGGTTCGCCCCTACAGGTGGCATTTGATAATTGCGGGACAGTCTCAGGGGGGATTATCTCTTTCGCCTCTTCCCTATCGGCTGCCCTTCCTCATATAATCGCGGTCTTGCTTGAGCTTCTCGCGGGTCTCCTCGACCATCATCCGGAACGCGGGATGGTCACTCGGCCATGTGCGCTCCTCGAGCGGGCGCGTGCGCATCTTCTCGATCTCGCGCGCAAACTCCTCTGAGAGCGGGATTCCGCTCTTGCCCTTTTCGGCAGAAGTAAAGCATTCACCGTAAATGTGGAGCGAGTCGGATTTGTCGCAGTATCTGCCCACCTTCACGTTCCTGCCGCATGCTTCGGAAATTCTCTCGGCGATCACTCTCTGCAAGTCCGTGAGCGCATACACATTCATGAACCATGCGCGATAGAGGTCACGCGAGCGCCAATCGGTATTCATGTTGAGCACGGGCGTGCCGTCTTCATCCTCGACGATTCGGCACCACACTCGTTGAAGGCATGGCGGGTCGTGAGTGACGGGGTCGGCGGTCGGCATCCATGTGATTGCCTGAGTGCGCCGGCTGTAAAACGCGCTCGTCGATTTTTTGATGATGTAGTCTATCTGGTTGAGCCGGGGCGCTCTGAGCTCGCGCAAGAAGTTCTTGATGTCGTCCGGCTTCTTGATTCGGCCTGAGTCCAGCAGCTTCAGAAGTTGGCTCGGGGAGATGAGGAACCCGTCAGGATTGTCCACGCTTTCGGTCGGCTCGTAGGCGAACAGGCGCCCATGGTACGTGTACGTCCAGAGGTCGGGGTCGGACGGGTCAACCCAGTGGTCGTGAATTCCCTCGACCACCTCCTGCCGATACACCTCGAGTTCCTCGGGGCCGCCGGGGAAATTCTTGTGAATGCGCGGTTCGCCGAACGGCTCGGCCACCTCTATGATGACCGTAGCGTCCTTGCTCGGCGGGTCAATGAATTTGCCGCCGGCATCGAGCTTGTCGTATTCGGTGCGGATGTCGATGCCGCGGTCCCACACCGCCAGCACCGCCTTTTCCCATGCTTCCGGCAGCGTGCGGGCGAAGATGTGCAGCACCGGTATGTTGCCACGATTAAGTTTCACAGCAGTCATGCTCTTGCCGATTCCTTTCACCTCAAATACAACAAAAGAACAAATTCTATGCAACCACGGATTTCACAGAATACACGGATTCTGAATCCCTAACTGGGTTTCATCCACAGATTCTGCGGATGAGCCCTTTCTTCTGCTCATAGATCGCTGTTTGTCTTTGAATTCTAATCCGTGCAATCCGTACTACTCCATTGCATTTATTTTAGTTTCTGTCGTGATTTTCAAGAGCATATCGTCCTAAGTGTTTGTCGTAAAATGGATTCCCGCTTTTGCGGGAATGACAAAAAGAAGCGCTGCATTCGTGTAATTCGCGTAATTCGTGTTCTATGAAATCTTCTTTTTCTCTTCTTCTCAAATCCGTGAAATCCGTGGAATCCGTGGTTCCCTTTCACGTTCTGGCCGTGAATGCGAGGATGTGCTCGGCGATTTCCTCTCCCTTTTCTTCCTGCAGGAAATGGCCCGCATCCTTGATGAGTATCTCCGGCTGCTCCTTGGCCGATGGTATCAGCTCGCGGAGGACAACATCGCCGCCGCGCGTGACCGGGTCGCCGTCGGAAAACATCACGAGGCACGGCTTCGTCCATTTCGAGAACACTTCGCGCGCGCGCCGCATCAAGTCGGCGCCCGGGTCGTTCGGCCTAATGGGCACGAGCAGCGGCCACGCCTGCGCGCCCGATTTGTAGCGCCTGTCGGGGAACGGCGCCTCATAGGCGGCGATGATTTCGGGCGTGAGCCGGTCGGGATTCGCCATCGCCATCGGCATGATTTGGCCGATGGGCAGGTCGGGCGTGTTCTCAACGTACGTGCGCCACTGCATAAAGCCGTCGGTGATGGGGCCTTCGCCGGTTGGGAGGCCGGTGTTCATGATGACAAGCCGCGCAAACCGCTCCGGCATCTCGCTCGCGACGCGCAGCCCGATGAGTCCGCCCCAATCCTGACACACGAGCGTGATGTCATTCAGCTTGAGCGTCTCGATGAACGCCGCGAGCATGTCTCGATGCATCTGAAACGAGTATTCGCTCAATTCGGTGAACTTATCCGATTTGCCGAACCCGATGAAATCCGGCGCAACCACCCGGTGCTTCTTCGCGAGGAGCGGAATCATTTTTCGATAGAGGAATGACCACGTCGGCTCGCCGTGCAGACACAGCACGACCTCTCCCCTACCCTCATCTACATAGTGCATCCTGCACTCACGAATATCGACATAATTCGCCGTGAAATTGTATCCCGGCAGATTCTGAAACCGTTCATCTGGAGTGCGAATTATGGGCATTGTGACCTCCTCGGATGAGCTGAGCGGAGCAGGTTCATGATTGGTTCTTCGCGAATTCCTCAACAGTCAGCTTTGCTTGCTTCAGTATTCCTCGAAGGGTGCCAACAGCCAACTCTTTATGGAGGGGGACAACACAACCCACCTCGCCTCGAACAGTTTGCCTCTTCAGTATCACGTGACTGCCACGTTGACGGGTCTGCTTGAAGCAGTCTTTGAATCACCTCTCGTGCCGACATCCTTTTCAGCTTAGGCATTGACCGTTGCCTCGAAGGTGGTGAGTAGCGGCCTCTCCGTTTCAGGAAGGGGGAATTCTTCGAGATATAGTTCTGTGGCTTCTTTCAGATTCGCAATCGCTTCGTCAATCGAAGTTCCCTGACTCACGGTGCCCACCTCAGGGCATTCGGCTACATAAAGGTCTTCCTCTTTGTGAATGACGGCGGCAAATGTTCGTGTTGTCATCAGTGTGACTCCTTGGTTTCGGCCGCGCTGGCCGATCTTCGACGTACTCTTCAATTACTATATCGCATCGAAAAAATTTGTTCAAGCCAGACATCGGGAGGCGAAAGCGATAATCCCCCTACCCCCTTTAGAAAAGGGGGGGAAGGAAGTCCTCTTTAGAAAAGCGGGAAGGAAAGATCCTTGAGGCAAGGGGGAAGGGGGAAGGAAAAGAGCCTCGTCCCTTTCGCCTATTATACCTTTGCGCTCTTTGCGCCTTTGCGGTGAAAAAAAGTTACGGAAGGCAGCGGTCGAAAAACCAGGATAAGAACATCGGCGGTTGCAATCTTCTCTCAGGCTAGCGTTTCAAGATGCGGCTGAGGAAGGCGCGGGTGCGATCGGTCTTGGGGGTATTGAAGATTTCTTCGGGCGGGCCTGTCTCGACGATTTCGCCTTTATCGAAGACGACGACTGTGTCAGCGACCTCTCGCGCGAACTCCATCACGTGCGTGGCGATAACGGTTGTCATCCCGTCATTCACAAGGTCTCTGATGACTGAGAGCACTTCGCCGACCATTTCAGGGTCGAGCGAGGAGGTCGGCTCGTCAAAGAGCATCGCCTCGGGCTTCATCGCGAGAGCGCGCGCAATCGCCACGCGCTGCTGCTCGCCGCCGGAAAGCTCGTCGGGGTAGCTCTCTGCTTTATGCTCGACATTCACTCGTCTCAGGAGCGCAAGCGCGGTGTTGATTGCAGTGTTCTTCTCGACCTTGAGCACACGCATCGGCGCCTCGATGATATTTTCGAGGGCAGTCATGTGCGGAAAGAGATTGAACTGCTGGAAGACCATACCCACTTTGAGCCTCACCTGCCGCATGGCCTCTCTGTCGGCGCGCGCAGGCCGCTTCCGGTTGATGGAATGCAGCTTGATGCCGTTCACGGTCACCTCGCCGTCCTGAAAGTATTCGAGTCCATTGACACACCGTAGAAACGTGCTCTTGCCGCTGCCCGACGGGCCTATGAGGACGACGACCTGCCCTTTTTCGACGTCGAGGTCTATTCCCCTGAAGAGGTGATTCTCACCGTAATATTTGTGGAGTCCCCTGATTGTTATCATCGCTTCTTCCCTTTGAGCCTTTCCTCGAGACTGCGCGCCAGCAATGAAAGCGGATAGCTCATCGCGAGATACAGGAACGCCACAATAAGCCCGAGTTCGAAAAAGCGCAGTGTCGTCGCAGCAAGAATGTTGTATGTCTTCGTAAGCTCGACCATCGCTATGATCGACACGAGCGAAGAATCTTTGAAAAGAGCGATGAAGTCGTTCGTGACGCCCGGAAGCGCAATGCGGAGCGCCTGCGGGAGAATGACCCGCCGGAGGGTTGTTCCTTGCGTCATGCCGAGTGAAAGAGCCGCCTCGGTCTGCCCTTTCGGGATCGCGCTGATGCCCGCGCGATAGAGTTCGGCTTCGTAAGCGGCATAGTTCATTCCCAAACCGAGGAAGGCCGCGACGATTGGGCTGAGCGCAATGCCGACATTCGGCAATCCATAATAGAGAATGTAGAGCTGGATGAGCAGCGGCGTGCCACGGTAAAGCTCGATGTACGAGGTCGCAACCGCGCTCAGCGGCGGCCGTCCGTACATCCTCATAAGCGTGAGAACAAGGCCGAGCACAATCGCGAGGGCCATCGAGAAGACTGAGATGAGGATCGTGATGCCCGCGCCCTTGAGGAGCATGGGAAAGAACCTCCAAATCGGCGCTTGTTTCGCCTCCTCGAGCGTCACGCCCCGCTCATATCCTTTCGCGTACAGATAGAGCTTTTCCTGCGTCTCATTCCACATATCCCATTTTTCATAAATTCTCTTGAGCTCACCCGTCTCGAGCAGAGTGCCGATGGCTTCATCAATGGCGCGCTTGAGGTTTTCGTCTTCCTTCCGAATCGCGATTCCGTAAAATCCCTCGCCGACCGGCGGGCCGGCATATTTGAGCTTCGGGTTGGGCTTCGCATAATAGGCTGCGATGGGGAGGTCGAGAAGCACGGCATCGAGCCTTCCGAGCGCAAGGTCTTCATAGGGCTCGGCCTGTCCGGAATATGTTCGGACATCCACGCCCCCAAGCTCCATCAGGATGTCCTGCGCAACCGCGCCGGAGAGCGTTCCGACTTTCATTCCGCTCAAGTCGTTAATGTCACTGATACGAGTTTCATCTTTTCCGACGGCAAGCTGTTCGGTATATACATAATACGGGATGGAGAAGAAGATTTTCGCTTCTCTCTGAGGGGTAATTTCGATTCCGTTCATCGCGATATCGAAATCGCCGCGCTCGAGCGCCGGGATAAGGCTGTCCCATGCGTTCTGAACCTGTCGCGCATTGACGCCAAACTCGCGGGCAATGGCGTCGGCGATGTCAACCTCGAAGCCGATGAGCGTGTCGGGATGTTCCGGGTCGGGGAAGACATAGGGAGCGCCGCCCTCGGCGTCCGAACCCCAGAGGAGAAGTCCGCGTTCTTTGATACGGTCGAGGCTGCCCACTGAAGATTGGGAGGGAACAGCAAAATAGAAAACGGCGAGCAGACCGATGAGGAGTGAGAGGACACGCAGAGATTTTTTCATTCCAGTCTTAGATGTATGAGATGTTCATAATGCAGCCGCAACCAAAGGCCGTCATTGCGAGCAGCCGACCCCGCCTGCATCGGGGTTATGTGTGAAAGAAACGTTAGTGTCGTCATTGCGAGCGAAGGGCCGCAGGCCCGAGCGAAGCAATCTCTGCTTGCATCTTGAACGGTGCGAACGAGATTGCTTCGGTCGCTTGGGTCTGCGACCCGCTGCTCTCTCGCAATGACTGAACGGTTGCAGGTTTCTTAAGAACAACGCAGGGGCCTGCTGGGACAGAACTCTTAAAAGGGTTCTGTCCCCATCATCTATTTCCAAGGGCGAACCCGAGGTTCGCCCCTACAAATATCCGACCGCGGCGCGGCCAAGGAGATTGCTTCGGTCGCTTGGGTCTGCGACCCGTCGCCCCCTTGCAATGACTAAACAATTGCGAGTTTCTCAAGAAGAGCGCAGAGTCAGCGTTTCATTTTCGTGACCGCGCAAGTGAGCGGGCCATGCGCTCGAGCTTGAAGACGGTCATGAACTCGATGTTCTTGCTGATCCAGAGATCGGCTTTCATGATGGCTTCGGTCAGCGAGCCCTCATAGGCCAGTCCTTTGAGGACGGTATCCAGATTGTTCGCGACCATCGTGAAGTCCTGCTTGGTCGTCGCGCCTTTCTTGACGGAGAGGTCGCCGTTGTCAATCGCGATGACGAACTTGCCGCCGGGCGTCTTAACAAGGATGGTGCGCTTCCATCCTTCGATGTCTTTCTTCGCTCGCTCGCATTTGTTCAGGTCGTCAACCACCTTCTTCAGGTTCTTGAATGCCTTCTCGAAATGTGCGGCTGCCTTCTTGGTTGCCGCAGGCATTTTCGGTTCGACGGCGGCCTCCCAATCTATCTCGCTTTCGAGAAGCCCCTTCTTCGCGAGCTGTTTCTCGCTGAGCTCGGAGGCGGGCAATCCGAAAATGTCCGTAATCTTGCCGTAGCGATTGTTACGGAAGACGAGCTTTACTTCCGTGCCTTTCTTGAAGATGCCGGGCACAAGAATCCCCGTAGTGGTGTAAAGGTTCACCGAGAGCCCGGTGTCAGCCCCGTCGGGAACCACTCTTCCCCTGCCGAACGGGACCTGCTCCTGGAACATGCTGTTTGCGAAGTACGTGATGGGCGGCGTGAACAGCATCTTGCCCCTGTCGGAGACTTCGACGGCCTTCGCGGGCGCGAAATCGCAATCGGGACAGAACCATGCCATGGGAGGCACGCGCACAATGCCGCACTTCGAGCATTTCGCGCCGATGATTTTCTTGTCGTCCCGGAGCGCCAGGAAGAACGGTGAGAGTTCTCCCATGCTGCGCCTATAAAACGTGTGCATTGCGTCGTTCAACTCGAGGTAATTCTCTCCTTCTATGGTGACAGTGCGGCCTTCTGCAGGAGGAACTGCCGCATTCGGAATTACTTTCTGAACTTTTTTTGCCATCTCTTTCCGCCCCCTTTCACGCGGCCTCGTTTTCGAGGACAAGGACCACGCCATATTGTGCGACCGTGCTGCCCGTGCCATGGACGGCTGCCCGCTTGAGTCCCCTGCGAACCAACTCGTTACGGGCGGACCATGCGGACATGATATTGCTGGCGCCGACGGCGTGGCCACAGTAAATGAGGCCGCCGGATGGGTTGACGAGGAGTTTGCCGCCCGGCATGATGGTGCCTTCTTCGACGAGCGCATCACACCGCCCATGCTGTGCGAAGCCCATTTCGGCCAGGGTTATCTCGAGTTGATGCACAAACGCGTCGTGGACCTCGACTACCTGGATGTCTTCGAGCGGGTTCTTGATGCCCGCCATCTTATAGGCCATCTGTGCGGCATAGTAGTCGGACATGATGCGGTTCATTATCTTCTGGTTTTTCCCCGCGAACGAGTGCTCGTTGCTCTCGCCGACGCCCGTTATCCATACGACAGGCGCTCCCATGTTCCGGGCAATCGCCTTCGCTTTCTCCTCCTCGGCGACAATGACCGCTGCGGCGCCCTCGGAGTACACGCAGATTTCAAGCTGTTTGAACGGGTGGACGACAATGCGGGAATTGAGAACTTCCTCGGGCGTCACCTGGTCGTGCTGTCTCTGAGCGAACTTGTTGGTCTTTACTTGCTGGCTCAAGAGAGCGGAAATCTGGGCGGTCACTTCCGGCTTAAGGTCACCCGGGTGCGTGTCCATATAGGCGAGCACGACTTCTGCATACGAGTCGGACGCCGTCCAGCCGATGGGCTGCTCGAAGAAGCTGTCACCGGACCAACCGATGGTCTTGATGACCTCGGGTGTGGCCGACATCGAGAGAAAATCGAAGCAGTCAGTGGCCTTCTCGACGCCGAGCACCATCATCACGTCGTATCTGCCGGCCGCGACGTATGCATGCGCGGCTGAGAGCGCATACGCGCCGGTCGCCCCGCCATTGCTCACGCGGAGGCCGAACTTGTTCTGCATTCCGATGAGCCCCTGGAGCGCGTGTTCGGGGATGCAGGTACGTTGAAAAATATCATTGTAGATGCCGTAGACGACGGCCTCAACCTCCTTGATGGGAATGCCCGCATCCTGGACCGCCGCCCGGACTGCATCCTGGGCGAGGGCGTAATACGTTTTCTCGACCCAGCGTCCCTTAAAGGGCGTCACTGAGGCTCCGACGATGCCTACTTTTCTACCCATGTCGCGCTTCCTCCTTTCGAGGTGTACTTCATCAGAACGAATGTTTTCGCGTCTATCGATGTAACTGCCGCAGTCACGTGAGCGGTGCGCGCGCGTACTTCGATTGAAAGTACTTGCCCTCTTTGTATCGTGACGCACGCAAAGGGGTGATATCTACGGAACGTGCAGCGCCGTTCATGATAAGCTCGGCCATACATTTTCCAACCATTGGAGACAGCTTGAACCCATGTCCGCTAAAGCCTGCGGCGATATAGAAGCCTTCGGCCTGCTCGAGAGGACCGAGAATCGGGTTGAAATCGGGCGTTACCGTGATAGGGCCGGCCCAGCCGCGGACATACTTCATATCGGAGGAATTGTTCATCCCGCTCAGAAGCACATTCGCGACATTCTCGACCCACTCGGTGTCGGCCTTTTCGCTATAGTTGTCAGGGTCTTCAATCGGTTGCAGTTCTATGACTGCGCCTCCGAAGATCATGAATCCGCCGCTTTCCGGCCGATAATAGCAAATGGTGCGCTGGTCGAAGACCGTCGGCATCGAGAGCGGGTATCCCTGCGCCGGCCGCATAACCGATTCCTGAAAGCGAAGCACGAACAGCGGTAGGTCCGCGCCGACCATCGCGCCCACGCGCCGAGCCCACGGCCCGGCCGCATTCACGACGGTGCGCGTGGCGATTCGCCCCTTCGTCGTCACAACTGCTTCAACACGGCCGTTCTTGACTTCGATGCCGGTCGCCTCGACACCTTCGTTGATTTCCACTCCGAGCCTTCGCGCGCCCCCGGCAAAGCCTACAGTCACGCCGTATGGGTCGGCGAAGCCTGCATCAGGCTCATACGAAGCCAACTCGATTCCATCCAGCGAAATGCCGGAATGGAATTTCGGAAGATTATCCGGATGCACCAACTCCGCGCGGATGCCCAATTTCTGCTGCATGACGGTGACGTCGCGGAGCCCTTCGACTTCTTCGCTCGTTCCCAGGAAAACGAGTCCATTGGTCACGAAGCCCGACTTGGCCTCGAATTCGTCCTCGAACCCGCGGAACACACTCATGCTCTTATGCGCCATCGCCATCAGAAGCTCCTGCGAGTAATGCGTTCTGATGATGCCGCAGGACTTGCCTGTTGAACCCGATGCGAGCGTCTTTTTCTCGAGCAGGACGATATTCGAGCAGCCGTCTCTCGCCAGATTATATGCGATGGAACATCCTTCAACGCCGCCGCCGATAATGACAACGTCGGCTGATTGCTTCACTGCTGCAACCTCCTCAGCCTCATATGATCTCTCTGCGTTCCGAACGGCTTTCCGTCAGAAAGACCCTCGTTATTGTGCTTCAACGTAGGCGCGTCCCGTTTCCTCGATTGCCTTATTGATTTCCTTTGCAACGCCTCCGGGCAGGGGCGGCACGGTGTGAGTTGCCAGGATTTCCCTCACTCGCTGGTTCGCGTACTCGGAGTAGCTCTTCTTGCCCTCCGCCTCCCATGCGTCCCAATACCCCCGGTGCGCGAGAACCGGCTCGTAGAGCGCCCCAGCCCTGAGCTGCTCTGTGGTGTGCATGAGCATGTAGAATTCCTGTTTCTGCGCCACGGCCTCTTGTATAGCATTGAACGCAAGCGTCGAGGCGTTCACCTTTATGCCGCGTCGGAGGTGAAGGATTTCGCCGTATATCTCGTTGTCCATCACCACGTGGTCGTACGCGCCCGACATTCCGTCTTCGAGAATGCCGACGCCCGAAATCTGGTCGGCGTTCATGAGCGCGGGCAGAATCCCGTTGATGGCCTTCTCGAAGCCGGCCTGCGGGTCAAGCATCTTCGAGCTTGTGCAAACCCCATACACATCGCACGGAATGTGATGATGCTTCGCAAGCTGTGCGGCCGCCGCTCCCGCCATTCCCATCTCGGGACTGCCGCCGGCGCCTACGGCTTTGCGCGCGTCGGGAATGCTCAAGCGTGAGTGGTACAGGCAGGGAACGCCCGGCCTAACCATCTGTGCAATCACTATTCCCGCGAGGTTCTCAGCGTGCTGCAGCGCTAATCCGCCCGCAATGGTGACCGGCGCAGACACACCGGGAATCGGGCACGGCAAGATGCCGACGGGAAGCCCGATTTCCGCTATGCGTGCGATGGTTTCGGCCACGGGAATCGGGAACTTAAGCGGACTGATGGGTGA
>QZKI01000042.1 GCA_003598055.1 Candidatus Abyssobacteria bacterium SURF_17
TGCTGATTGTAACGACAACTGCCCGACTGACCCGCTCAAGACCGAGCCAGGCGTATGCGGGTGTGATGTCGCAGACACCGACTCGGATGCCGACGGCACGCCGGATTGCATTGATGCGTGTCCAAACGATGCTTCCAAGATCGACCCGGGTATTTGTGGCTGCGGAGTTTCGGACGCCGATTCAGACGGTGATGGAACGGCGGACTGCAATGACAACTGTCCCGATGACCCGCTGAAGACAGAGCCGGGAGTCTGCGGGTGTGGCACGCCGGATACCGACTCCGACGCTGACGGCATGCCGGACTGTAACGATGGGTGTCCAAGCGACCCGGGCAAGGTTGAACCGGGAGTCTGTGGTTGTGGCGTGGCGGACACCGACTCTGACGGTGATGGCACACCCGACTGCAATGATCAATGTCCAAACGACCCCCTCAAGGTTGAGCCGGGCATATGCGGATGCGGTATCGAAGATACCGATTCAGATGATGACGGCACTGCCGATTGCAACGACCTGTGTCCAAGCGACCCAGCCAAGGCTGAGCCGGGTCTGTGTGGTTGCGGAGTGAGTGATGCTGATTCCGACGCCGATGGCACACCTGATTGCACCGATGGCTGTCCGAACGATCCGGATAAGGTAGAGCCCGGGGTCTGTGGATGCGGCATTCCTGAGACAGACGGCGACGGTGACGGAACCCCTGACTGTGTTGACGAGTGTCCGGATGACCCAGACAAGACAGCACCCGGTGTCTGTGGTTGCGGCATTGCAGATACGGATACAGATGCCGATGGCACACCTGACTGCAACGACTTGTGTCCGACCGACCCGGCTAAGACTGAGCCCGGTATCTGCGGATGTGGCACCCCGGATACTGACTTGGATGCCGACGGCGTGGCAGGCTGCAACGACTGCGATGACAACAACCCGTCGGTTTATCCGGGAGCGCCTGAGGTGTGCGGCAACGGAGTAGACGAGGACTGCAACGGAAGTGACCCGGTGTGTGATGACGTGACTCCGCCGGTCATTACGTGTCCGACGGACATCTTCGTAGGACTGGATTGTGGTGGCACACCGGCAACCAATGCATCGATTCAGGCATTCCTGAATGGTGCGACCGCCGAGGATGATGCGGACGGAACCGTGCCGGTTACGAACGATGCACCGGCATTGTTCGGCCCGGGGTTGAACACGGTGACGTTCACAGCAAGCGATTCCAGTGGCAACACAAGCACGTGCCAGGCGTCAGTTCATGTGACATACGCCTTCAGTGATCTTTTGCAGCCTATCAATCCAGATGGTTCAAGCATCTTCAAGATAGGTCGCGTAGTGCCGGTGAAGTTCCAGTTGTATTGCTCGGCAACTATTCCGACAGGAACGGCAACCGCAACTCTCTCGGTGTTCAAGATATTGAATACTGTGACCGGGAGTGTGGAGGAGGTTACGACGGTGTCACCGGGAGAGGCAAATACCGACAACATCTTCCGGTACGACCCGGTATCGCAGCAATATGTGTACAACTGGGCGACTAAGGGACTCTCACAAGGCACATACCAACTGCGAATCACTATCAGCGACGGAACTATTCACACGGTCAACCTCTCTTTGAAGGCCAAGTAAGGTTGCCGTCCAACTCAACAGCGGAGCCGCCGTGGCCCGGCGGCTCCCCACTCTCTCTTACGCTCTCTCAGGCTGATTGTCATTCGTCAGAAGACATCACGGCGAATCCGGCCGAGCGTCGGGAATGAACTCAGTCGCTATCAAGGCTTTGCCCGCGGACTCGAATCTCGCCGCCCACAGTCACTTCGGCTGATGTGTCGCTGCCCGGCTGAGGTTTGTCCTGCCTCGGAGCAGTTGTTTCGCAAGCCGAAAGCACTGCGAGAAGGATAATCATAATCGCCAAAAGTAATCGCATCTTTTCCTCCTATCGCTGGCACGTGTTCTCCATTTTCTCATTTTCTCGGTGGAGACGCCGTTTCCTGAAGCATTTGTCCTTTTGAAACCATGAGCGAGGCAATGTACTCGAGGGGAACGGCGATACCTCCTTGTATCTGTCGCCTCAGGACGAGATTTCGTCTGAGCGCCGCAAGACCGGAAAGATAGCCTCGCAGATTCACAAAGTCTTTGTGCTGGATAACGGAGCTGAGAGTATTTTTCGCAACGTACCAGAGGATTGATCCGAGCCGGCGCCGCAGCAGCCGTCCGGGCATGTTCTTCGTTACAAGCACAATGTAATGGCGGCAACTATAGAAGCGGGCCGTTCCTCCGTAGTACGGTACTGTCGCGCCTCCCGCGTGATAGACGACGGCGTTGGCAACGTACATGCACGTATAGCCCATGAGCTGTGCGCGGAAGCTCAAATCGGCATCGTCGTAGCAGAGGAAGAAGTCCTCGTCGAAAAGGCCTGTCCGCTCAAACATGCTCCTCCTGAGGAGGGCGGCGCCGCCGCACGCTCCGAATACAAATCGGTCAGCGGCAAACGCCTGATGGTTGGTTACATGGAACCCGCGATCATACGGCAACCCATAGTCGGTAATGCCGATGCCTGCGTTGTTCATCCTGTTCTTGTCCCATGAAAAAAGCATCTTGGAAGCACAGAGACCTATCGCATCGTCGGCCAAGGCCGGACGAATCAGCCATTCCAGCCAATGCTCGTCAGCGACGGCATCATTATTGAGCAGCGCTATGAATTGTCCTGTTGATTCACGGATTCCTCTGTTTGCCGCCCGAGCGAAGCCCGCATTTTCGCCCGTGGGAATAAGCTTTGCGCGGGGATAGGCCTCCTTCACGAAGGTGTCCGAACCATCCGTCGACGCATTGTCCACGATGAGCACTTCGGCGGGCGGCAGCGTCTGGGAAAAGACTGAGTCGATGCAATCGCCGAGAAATTTCCTGCCGTTGTAATTAACGACAACGACGCTGATTGTGGGGATTTCAAGATTGCGCTGAACCATCGCCTGTCGAAGCCGAAAAAAGACTGGATTGTTTGTAGCGCATGACAGCCTCAGCGACCAACACCTTCAGCGCGGCGGCAAGCGGGACGGCTACGAGGATACCAAGGAATCCGAGCAGCTTGCCGAACACGAGGATAGCGAGAATGATGACCACGGGGTGCAGGCCGACTTTCTCTCCCATGATTTTCGGGGTGATCACAGTTCCCTCGAGCAATTGTCCGACCGCAAAGACCGCAAGCGCGGCGAGCGGATGGACAAAATCGGCAAACTCGATGAGCGCAAGAAGCATTGCCGGCACAATGCCTAACGCCGTGCCGAGATAGGGCACAATTTGGCCGTATCCTCCCACAAGAGCAATCGGCAAGGCGAACGGGACGCCGACAATTGTAAGGCCGACGAGATAAATCCCCGCCAGAATCGTACAAACCGCTATCTGCCCGCGGAAAAAGCTCTTGAGGTTTGCATCCACTTTGCGGACAATGGAAAGGATCGAGTCCTTATGCCGCAAAGGAATGAGCTCTCCTGCTTTCTCCGTGACGCTATTGAAATCCTTTAAGAGATAAACGCTGACCACGGCAAAAAGAAGGAAGTTCACAATGTAGCCTGCAACCCCGAACGTGCGGGTAAGGGCGCCTGTAAGCACTTTCTGGGCGGACTGAAGAATTTGCGGGAGGTTTTCCTTCAGCGTTGCAAGCACTGAGTCAAGGTTAGTAGTAAGCTTTGCGGCCCATGATGACCCGCTGAATTTCTCGAACGCTTCCTGGAGCCTGCTCTGGATTGAAGGGAAGTTCTCCTGTAGCGCGTGCACCACTTCCGCGGCTTCATGAACCAGCCTCGGGATAACGACCAGGAGAGAGCCGACCACCATCGCAAGGATGAGTACGAGCAATGCGGCTATTGTGGCGATGCGCGGAATTTTCCTCCGCTCGAGTGAATCGACGAGCGGACTGAATATGTAGGCGACGATGAAAGCGAGCATGAGCGGAATGAGTATCTGGCGCAACTCATAGCAGAGCCACAGGAATAGCGCAGTGAAGCCGAGAATGACAAGCAGGCGGAACCAGATATTATTCCAGAGTTGCCCCACGCTCTCAAAGACCTTTCAGGTCATGAACCGCAAAAGACCATGCCCACATATCCCACGGCCATTCGGAATTCACCCTCCGGCATCACGTCGTAGCTGGTCGTGTATTCGATGACGCGGCCACCGCTGCAACCCATCGCTTTGGCAGCGGCTGCCGTGGCAGCCAGCGCTCCCGCACCGCAGGCGTTCTGATTCCTGATTGCCTCGGCGACGATTTCTTGTGCTCGCAATGTCGATGCGAGCTCGATAATCCTGGCGTCGTTCCGCTTCATCCACTCGCGCGCGGCAGGTCCGCGGCCGCTCGGCGTGAACCAGTACGCATCGCCGTAGTGCGTGAGGTCGGTCGTCCCAAGGACAACTGCGTCACTGGTGGTTTTCTTGAGCAGCTCTCCGATGCTTTTTCCCAGCTCATGCGCTCTCTCGTCGGGGAGTACCGCAATGGGTACTGCCTCTGCCCGAGGGAAAAAATGCTTCAAGAACGGCATCTGGACCTCGATGGAATGCTCGTAGTGATGGGCCGACTCATCGGCAATGAGATATTCCCCCGCCCCTTCGACAATGTCGGCAGCGAGGCCTTCATCAATCGACACCTCGCCGAAGGGAGTGAGCCATGAACCGCGGGGGTAAATCGCGTTGTCCGCAATGTCCCGGTGTACCGTCCCGAAGAGAACAAAGGTCTTCGGTTCCCTGTAACACTTGATGGTTTGGAATACTTTTGCTGCAACTGCTCCCGAGTACGCCCACCCGGCATGAGGAACAATTCCGGCAACCGGTGGCGCCTCGAGCTTCGGCGCCTTGAATTCCTGAAGAGCTTTTTCAATCCACGCCGTCGATGCTTCGGCGTAGAAGTTGGCCGCAAACTGTTTCCTGCGCATGACCACTATTCTCTTCCGGCCTCCGCGATCACGGGCAAAACCAACGAGGTGCAATCCTAGAGCAAGCTGCCTCCGAAGACCTGGGCCGAGAATATGTAGAGCTTCGCGTCCGATTCCTTCCACGCGTCTCCCGGCAGGCCCGCTTTGCGGCTTGTCTCTCTCAGGAATTGGGCGCGATCCCACCCGAACTCCGCAGCCACTTGCGGGAGGAGCAGACCTGAGTAGTATCCCTTTCTTATCATGAGACCGTGCTTGCCGACCTGGATTTTCCCGATATCGCGGATTTGCTCGAGTGGCGTGAGCACGGACACTTCAAGGTCGAGGTTTGGAAATTCGTCGGGGGTAACGGGTTCAAACCGGGGATCTCTCGTTGCACACGCAATCGCCATGTCTGTGATTGTTTGCAGCAGTGGCTTGATAGGCTCCACATATCCGATGCAACCCCTAAGGGCTCCGCTTTTCTCATGGAGCGTGACGAACGCGCCCCGCTTCTGACTGAACTTTGTGTTGGCGCTTGCAAAATCGGGCGTTTGTCCGTTTGTTACATATTCAATGATTGTTTTGCGTGCAACATCGAGCACGAATTGTTGCTCGCTGTCGTCAAGCAACTGCAGCGGGGCATCCATAGGTGAGCCCCCTTGCGAAGTCTTTTTCGATACTGGATGCCGTGCAGAATACTCACAGCATCTCGTCTATTTTCGCCCTTATGGTCTTTTTCGTTTCTACGCCGACGACCCTCGCTATTTCCTTGCCATCTTTGAAGAAGATCATCGTGGGGATGGCATGAATCTTATACTGAGTTGGTGTCTGTCTGTTTTCGTCCACATTCAGTTTAGCTATGAGAGCTTTTCCGGCGACCTCTTCCGCGAGTTCCTCAAGGGTGGGCGCCACCATCCGGCACGGCCCGCACCATTCCGCCCAGAAATCGACGACGGTCGGGAGCGTGCTTTTCAGCACTTTTTGTTCGAAATCAGCGTCGGTTACCTGAACTATCTTGTCACTGGCCATTCCTTCCTCCTCAGGATAGTAATCATATGGATTCACTCGATAGCAATTTGAACAAACCTTCGTTTGCCTGCCTGGAGCACATCACCATCCTTGACAGCGATGTCGCCATTCTGAAGCGCGACGTCCTGCTGATTGATGCGGACGCCTCCCTGCTCGATGAGCCGACGCGCTTCGGCGTTCGACTTAGCGAATCCCGCAAGCACAAGCAGCTTGACGACCCATATCTTGCCATTGGTCAAATCGGTCTGCTTGACCTTGAGAATCGGCGTTTCGTCCGGCAGCTCTTTTCGAGCGAATACTTTTTCGAAGTTTTCTTCCGCCGAGAGCGCCTTGGACTCGCCGTGGTACAGCGTGACGATTTCGCGCGCGAGCCGCTGTTTTGCCTCCTTCGGGTGCATAGTGCCCGACTCGACGCGTTTTCTCATAGTATCGATTTCAGTCTCGGGCACTTCGGTCGCCAGGGCAAAATATTTCCACATGAGTTCATCGGCGACTGACATCGTCTTGCCGTAAATTTCATCGGGAGGTTCATTTATGCCGATGTGATTGCCGAGGCTCTTGCTCATCTTCTGTGTGCCGTCAATGCCTTCGAGCAGTGGCATGGTCAGAACGACCTGCGGTTCCAGTCCGTATTCGCGTTGAATCACGCGCCCGACAAGCAGATTGAACTTCTGGTCCGTCCCCCCGAGCTCGACATCGGCCTCGAGTGCAACCGAGTCGTACCCCTGAACGAGCGGATAGAGCAGCTCCAGCACGCTGATGGGCTGATTGGCAGCCATGCGTTTTGCGAAGTCGTCGCGTTCGAGTAAGCGAGCTACGGTATAACGCGAGGCGAGGCCGATAACGTCCTCGAACGTCATGCGACTACACCACTGGCTATTAAAAACGATGCGCGTCTTTTCCGGATTCAGAATCTTGTATATTTGTTCCTCGTATGTTTTCGCGTTCAAAAGCACTTCTTCCCGCGAAAGCTGCCGTCTGGTTTCTGTCTTGCCGGAGGGATCGCCGATCATTCCCGTGAAATCGCCTATCAGGAAGATGACCTCATGACCAAGGTCTTGAAAGTGCCTCATCTTCCTGATCACAACGGCGCTGCCGACATGGAGGTCCGGTGCGGTAGGATCAAAGCCTGCTTTTACCTTGAGCGGTTTTCCTGTCTCTTGCGACCGTCTGAGCTTCCTCAGAAGCTCTTCTTCCGCAATGATTTCCGCAACGCCGCGCTTGAGTATCTTGAGCTGTTCTTCGGGTGTCAACTGAGTCTCCTTCGATTCATGGACAGGAGAGCCGCCCAACAACTTTCGTCATTATACCACCGGCGTACAAATGATTCAAGCGAGCACGTTTCAAATTTTCTCGGACATGCGCGCGCGAAGGCGCAATCAATCGCACAGCTGATGGACGCTCTCCAGGCAATGAGGCGTTGCAACGGATTTGCCCACGGCCGCATAGAGGAAACACCTGACCCGCAATGGCATGGAAGCCGGTTACAAATCTGCTATTTTGATAATCTCGAACAATTTTCGACCAAAAGCGTACATCTTCGCTCGCTTGGGAGCGTGTTCGATACGTGAGAAGGGCCGATACTCGAGTTAGCATTGAGTCCGCTGGGTCCGTCGAATGACTCTGGACGGACACGCGGAGCAACTCATATCAAATTGAAACACAAAGACTTATGCTATATCTGCTTTGTTCTCTCCACTACCCCAATGCATTTACGACGCTCTAAACCTGAGAGAATTTGAGCAAAATGGCACATGGTTTGCACATTATACAAAAAATGCTCTCAAGACCCTTTTCCGGTGCTATTTTGAAGAACGGTACTCCAATGCTCAAAGGGCAAACAAAAAGAAAAAAGATAGGCGAACTCCTCGTCGAAGCCGGTTATATAACTCCCGCGCAGTTGGAGGAAGCACTTGCAATCCAGAATAAAAAGCGCGCGCGAATCTGCAACATCCTGATTGACATGGGATATTTGACCGAGAATAGTTTCCTCGAGTTCTTGAGCAAGACTTCCGACACTGCAACCATCGAGTTGGCTGGTTGCGAAATCGAGAAGAGCGCTCTCGACCTTGTGCCGCAAGACCTTGCGGTGAAACTTGAAATCATTCCGATTGGGCGCATTGGCAATCTTCTGACTGTGGCTATGGTGTGTCCTCTGGACGAAGTCGGGCGCAAAGAGTTGGAAGAAAGGACCAAACTCAAAGTGCGGCCCGTGCTGTGCTCCCGCAGCGCCGTCATGAAATCGGTTGAACGGTATTATGGAGAAAACGCCTACACAAAGCGCACGCGTGACCTGCAGGAAGAATTAAGCGATCTGGAAGCGCCGCTGAAACTGAACCGCGTCGCACATCTTGTCGCGGAAATAGAGGAACTTCCGACGTTGCCCGATATCTTGAATGTGATTTCCGCAATCGTTGCCGACCCGGAATCCTCGGCATCAGACCTCGCAAAGGTAATTGCAAGCGATAGCTCGTTATCGGCCAAGATCCTGAAGCTCGCGAACTCGGCTGCATTTGGGCTCTCAAGAAAAGTCTCCACCATACAACACGCCGTCGTCCTCCTCGGATTTAAGGAAACACAGGAACTGGCCCTGTCGGCTACGGTTTTTGACTATTTGGCGAACCGGTCGGAATTCGACTTCAGAACGTACTGGAATCACGCGTTTATGTGCGCCACGCTCTCGAGGCTTATCTCGCTGAGCCTGAATTCTGCGGAAGTTGAAGGCGCCTTTGCCGCGGGTCTGCTCCATGATGTGGGCAAGCTGGTACTTGCGATGTGCATGCGCGGGAAGCAACAAAAGGTGGTAGACCTCTGCTCCGAGGGCAAGATCACGCGGCTGGAGGCGGAGGAGCAGGTAATGGGTCTGACACATGCGGAAGCGGGGCATCTTCTCGCAGAACATTGGCTCTTGCCGAACTCAATCACCAACACCATTCGGTATCACCACTTCCCCGAGGGAGACCACGAAACCCGCCCACTTTCCACTGTTGTATTTCTGGCCAATGCGCTCTCGCATATCGAGACTGCAAACCTCGATGCCCAGGGCGCACCCCTGGAAGGTTACGCGGATGCGCTGAAGGCAGTGGGCCTCTCGGAGGCGGCGCTTCGAAACGCTCTCGCAGTCTATTCGAGTGTCGCCTCAGACATAAAGCTTTTCTGAATGTCTCCTCCGCTCGTGGAATGATCCGTCCTTCCGCAGCAGCTCTCGCTACTCATCCGGACTGACTCATCGGAATCGCGACAGCGCCTCGTGCAGTGTGCTTGTCTTTCATCGGGAATACTTGTACAATTGAGACCATGCAGCACATCCTTCATGTTTTTTTCTCTCGAGGTCAACGTATGCGCGCAATGATTCTTTACAAGCCACGTTCTATAGATGAAAATCCTCTGAGTGAGGCAGAGGCGCCGAACCCGAAGGCAAGCCCGGGGGAGATTTGCATACGAGTTCACGCGTGCGGTGTGTGTCACACCGACTTGCATACCGTCGAAGGCGAGCTCGCGCTTCCTAAATTGCCTGTCATCCCGGGACATCAGATTGTCGGGGTGGTGGAAAGCGCGGGAGCAGGCGTCACGCGTTTTCGTGTTCGCGACCGGGTTGGAGTTCCATGGCTGTATTCGACATGCGGCACATGCGACCACTGCACCCGCGGCCTAGAAAATCTCTGTGATGAAGCGCGCTTCACGGGATTACATGTTGACGGCGGCTACGCCGAATATGTTATCTCGCCGGCAGAGTTCTCCTATCATCTACCGGGAGATTTGCCGGATCTCCAGACGGCCCCGTTGCTGTGCGCGGGCATAATCGGTTATCGAGCATTGAGGCTGAGCGATATAGAACCGGGTCAGCGGCTTGGACTTTTCGGTTTCGGGGCATCGGCGCATGTGACGATTCAGGTCGCGCGCCATTGGGGCTGCGAGGTGTACGTGTTCACCCGCGGCGATGCGCACCGAAAGCATGCCGAGGAATTGGGCGCGGTATGGACCGGCCGAGCCGAGGATTCGCCGCCGAAGCCCTTGGACAGCGCAATCATCTTCGCTCCTGCCGGCGGCATCGTGCCTCAAGCGCTCGCAGTGTTACGGAAAGGGGGAACGCTTGCGCTTGCGGGCATTTACATGAGCCCCATCCCGCAAATGGAATACAGTTTGCTCTATGGCGAGCGAACGGTCCGAAGCGTCGCGAACAGCACGCGGGAAGATGCGGAGCAACTGCTGCAACTCGCCTCGGAGATTCCGATTCAGACAGAAGTTGAAATCTATCCGTTGTCGGAAGCCAACAAGGTGCTTCAGAGACTCAAACGAGCGGAAATCCGCGGGGCGGCGGTGCTACAGGTAACGTGAGCAATGCGACTTACCATGGCTACCAAAAAGAGACAGAACCGCAGATGAAGATTGGAGAAGCTTCTTAACCAGTAGAGTAGGGAGGGCATAACCCTCCCCCTCGTCAAACCGGACGTGCAGATTTCCCGCATCCGGCTTTCCTGTAGGCTTTGCCTCAGGCATGC
>QZKI01000041.1 GCA_003598055.1 Candidatus Abyssobacteria bacterium SURF_17
AAGAACAGGATGCGCGCCCGCTCGCTTTGCCGCTGCGAGCGTGAAAAGGCCGATGGGTCCGGCGCCCATAACAACCACGAAATTGCCCAGTTGCTGACGCGAGAGCTGAACGGCATGGATTGCGTTCGTCAGAGGATTCCAGAGGGCTGCCGCCTTGAGCGATACCTGCTCGGGCAGGAGATACAGGTGGTCGAGCCTGCATGTCACGTACTCGGCATAGCAACCGTTGCTTGTGGTTCTTTTGTGCCTGCACATGTCCGGCAGACGGTTTGCGCAGTACCAGCACTGGCCGCACGGCTGTGTGCGATACACGATGACGCGGTCGCCCTGGCGCCATCCTTCAACGTGCTTTCCCACGCCGACGACCACGCCGCTCGCTTCATGACCCATCATCGTGTCTTCCGGCTCTTCCATCCCGTATTGCACCTGATGGATGTCCGACCCGCAGATGCCGCAGTAAGAAATCTTCACGAGCACCTCATCAGCGCGTGGCTCCGGCATCGGAATCTCGCGAATCTCCATCAGACCGGTATCAACGTACACCGCAATTTTCATCGGATTTTCCTCTTAATACCCTCTGCCACCAGGCAAGTCGTAGCAGAACAGCGCTCCCTCGCTTGCTGGCGGTTGGAATGCATGAGAATAGTGTCAGCCAGGAATCTATGGACTGACCGTACCCGTTGATGAGACTGGCGAATAATCGAACATATGGGAGGCTAACATGCAGGCGCGAATTCATTCGCATGGTTTCTCCGGCCTGTTTTCGTCACTCATCTGAGAATGAATTTGCACCCACACAATTACGCGACAAATTCTATTTGCCTCTTCACAGCGGATATCACGGCTCGACGAAGATGCAGCAGGCAGGACCCTCGAGGATTTCTCCTATCATGGCAACCGGTTCGATGCCGGCCTCTCGAAGCGTTGACAGCATCTGCTCGGCTTTCCCTCGGGGTGTGGCGATAAGCAATCCGCCGGAGGTCTGCGCATCGCAGAGCGCCATCCGCATAGGGTCTTTGACGTCCTCGCGCCATTTCGTGAAATCATCCGCGAATTTCTTGTTCGCGATGCTTCCTCCAGGCACGCATTCATCTTTGATCAGACTCCATACCTCGTCCATGATGGGAACCTTCGACGAATGAATTCGCGCGGCAGTGCCGCTCGCGGCCACCATTTCCTCCAGGTGTCCGATGAGGCCGAATCCGGTCACATCCGTGCACGCGCTCACGCCAACTTCAACCATCACCTCCGAGGCTCGCTTGTTCAGCGTCGCCATGAGCCGCGTCACTTTCTCGATGGTTTCCGGGCGCACCATCTCGGCCTTGATGCCTGTCGTGATGATTCCTGTCCCGAGCGGCTTCGTGAGGATGAGCGCGTCTCCCGGCCGAGCGGTCGAGTTCCTGACAACCCGGTCCGGCGCTACAATCCCCGTAACGGCAAGGCCGTACTTTGGCTCTTCATCTATAACGGTGTGCCCGCCGGCGATGCTGATCCCCGCCTCCGCCGCCTTGTCCATTCCGCCCCTGAGAATCTCGGCAAGCATCGTAATCGGGAAACTCTTGACGGGAAACCCGACGAGGTTGAGCGCGAACAGCGGCCGCGCGCCCATCGCGTAAATGTCCGAGAGCGAGTTTGCGGCGGCGACCTGCCCGAAATCGTACGGATTGTCGACAATCGGCGTGAAATAATCGACAGTTTGCACGATAGCCGTCTTGTCATCCAGACGGAATACGGCTGCATCGTCGGCGGTGTCGGCGCCGACGATTATCCTCGGGTCAGTCACTGGTGGAAGCAAGCGCAGGACCTGCGCCAGGTCACTCTGACCGGCTTTGCACGCTCACCCGCCGCTCTTCGTGAGCGACGTGAGCCTCACCTTGTCTTCCATGGTAGCCCTTGTCTCCGCCTTCTCAGAACTTCACAATCGGCCAACCGCGCTTGTGCGCCTCCGCTTCGAGCAAACGGTCGGGGTTCACCGGCCTCGGCATGCCTACCCGCTCGAGCATCGGCAAATCAGTGAAGCTGTCGGTGTAGAAATAGCAGTCGCTCAGGCTGAGTCCGCTCTCGTCGGCGAACCGTTCCGCCCAATAAATCTTGCCCTCGCCGTAGCAATACGGCTCCACAAGTTTTCCGGTGAACCGCCCCTCTTTTACATCCAGATGCGTACAGATGCCGTGGTCGATTCCCAAATGCCTTTTCACCGGGTCCACCGTATACGGCGTGGCCGCCGACAAAATCGCGAGCACGTGCCCCTTCGCGCGATGCTCATTCACCACCTCGACTGCACGCGGCGAAATGTGCTGTTTCACCATGTCATGGAACCAGCGTTCGCACATTTCTATCATGGTGCGCTCGGAAATGCCGGTCACCTTCCTCACTTCGCGCTCGGCCAATGTTTTGATGTCGAGCGAGTTCATTCGATAGCGGAAGTACGCGTACAGCGCCTTCAGCGTGTCGAACACCGAGGCATGACCCTTTTTCCGAAGGTACTTGTACCACAACAGCCCCGTGCTCGTGCTCACGAGCGTATGGTCAAGGTCGAAAAATGCACACGTCATATTCATAATTCTTCGTAGGGGCGACCCGTTGGGTAGCCCACATAGGATGCTTATCCCGTGCGAAGACCAGCCGAATACTGCGATGCTGTCGCCATTACAAGCTGCGCTGCTTCCGGCGCGCTCAGCTCCCACAGTCGCGGACAGAGAATTTTCAGGGATACCGGGCCGGAAAAGCCTGCCTTCCACACTGCTTCGAGCATATTGTCAAGTTGCACAACCCCTTCTCCCGGCAGAACTCTGTCACTGTCCGTGAGCACAAGCGGATGCGCCTCGTTGCAATCGCTCATCCGCATCACGAATATCTGCTCGGGATTCACGGTCGCTATCTCGGCGGGCTGCACGCCCCTCGTATGAAGGTCAAACGTATCGAGCGCAAGCCCGACGTGTCTTCCCGCATGCGAATCCACCGCATCTCGCACCTGGGCGAGTGAATTGACCGCGCACCAGCCGAATCCTCTAAATGCAAAGGCAAGTCCCACGCCTGCCGGCTCGACCACATCAAGCAGCCTGCCGAGGGCCGACGAGGCTTCCGCTGCTATCGCAGACGCATCCACGCCGCGCGGTTTTACTGACGCGCTTACAACAAGCGATGGACACGATACTGCGCGTGCAACCGCTGCAAGCCGCTCGCAATTCTGCGAGAGCTCCTCGAATTGTTCGCGCGTGCAGAACGTGATTGACTCAATATCACCGATGCTTACAACCTTCATCCGATGACGCTCGAGTAGCGCGCGAAGGTCATCAACGGTATGCGTCGCGAGAAATCTCTCGAGGGAATCGACCCACAGCTCCACCGCCTCGAATCCGGCCTCGGCGGCGGCTTCCACAGCGCCCTCGAGGTCAGCACGCAGGAGCGTGGTCAAATTGAGACATGTCCGCATCCGGTTCTACTTATCCCTCACCGTATCATGGTTTACTCGATGCTCATGAAAAGAAAAATCTGGCATGATGCCGCGTCTATTCTAACACCCATTCCCACCACCGTCAATGCGCGCCACCCTGCCGCTGTCGTGAAGAACAAGGGAAAAAGTTGGAATGCGAGGACGACGAGTTCTTCCTGTCGCTTGCAGACAATAGGGGCGCTTTCCCCGCGAATCACGTTGGTCTTTTGTTGACACAGGCCAGAATGTGGAATACACTGGAGATACAGGGCTTCTGTCTTCTTCTGCATGCCGGAAAGGGGAAGTGCTATGGAACCCTACGTGCAGGTGCTGATCAAAATTGTTGTTTCAATTGTTTTCGGCGGACTCGTCGGACTCGAGCGTGAACACCACAACCAGCCTGCAGGCCTCAAGACGCACATCATCCTCTGTGTGGGAGCCACGCTGATTACCATCGTCTCCATAGAAATGGCCCACGACATTAACGGCAGCTTCCGCAGTGACCCGAGTCGAATCGCAGCGAACATTGTGACTGGCATCGGTTTCCTGGGCGGCGGAGCGATCCTGCGGCTTGGTGCGACCGTCAGGGGACTTACTACGGCTGCATGCTTGTGGACGGTTGCCGGAGTGGGCATGGCAATCGGGGCCGGATACTATTTTGCGGCATCTCTGACAATTCTCACCGTCCTGCTCACACTGCACTTCCTCGGCCGGTTTGAAAACGTATTCCTGCACCGCAAAAAGTTCAAGGAAATGACGCTCATTGCCAGAAGCTCGCCCGACCTTCTCGGCAGCGTCGAGAAAGTATTGTCGGTGCATGATATATCGATTAGGAACATCGAGGTGTCCAAGGAATTCGCGGAACCCAACGTTGAGCTCAGGGCGCTTGTCACGGTTCCCGAGCGGGTGAATCTCAACAAGCTGTCCGACGAAATCTTCCAGATTCCGGGCACGATACGTTTCGAGCTGGACTAAAGCTCCTGAAGTTTCTCCAAAAATTGTGTAGGGTTGAATTCATTCGACCGGATGGCGCGCAAACAGGGTGAAAACATTGCGAATGAATTCGCACCTACACGGTTGTTAGCCGAGATTTCGTGAAAGCTTTTCTGTTCCTCTCAGACGAGGAGCGAAGGAAAGAAGCGTGAAAGTAACCACAGCCAGCCCGCGGCAATTGCGAGCGTGAGCACAGTCACGGGCACACCCACCTTTGCATGCTCCCACCATGTGATACGCACCCCCAAACGGTCCGCTTGATCAACTACGATGATGTTCGCAATGCTTCCGACGATGAACAGGTTTCCGGCGAGCGTGCTCGCGAGCGCCAGGACCGGCCCGGCCAACGGGTGCGTCGCGACGGGAAGCAGCAGCATGGTTGCGGGAACATTTGAAACGAGGTTGGACAACACCACCGTAACGGCAAACAACCACTCCGGCTCTGCGAGGTTTATTCCGGAGGAGTTCACAACGCTCATCATCTGTGCGAGGATGCTCGATTCGGCAACAACGTGGTTCACCACGAACAGCCCCACAAAGAGCACCAGCAGATGCCAGTCGACCAATCCCAGAATATCACGTGATGCCATTCTGCGACTGGTGAGCAGGAGACCGGCAGCAGCAAGCGCCACCACCTCACGCGGCCACGAAGTGAGCAGGAAAACGAATACGAGAGCGGTCAGGACGAGAAATCCCTTGGTTGTCTGCCACAGATTGAAATCCGGCGCTTCAACAACGGGAATCGAAACCTCTTCATTCACTCGTCCTCCCATGCGCTGTCGCACGACCACCCAAACGGCAATCAGGCCCACCGCTGACGGCACCCCTGCCTGTAACAGGTAACGGGAAAATGACAGATGAAGCACCTGTCCAATCAGCATGTTCTGAGGATTTCCAATGAGCGTGGCCGCCGAGCCTACGTTGGATGCGCACGCAAGCGCCAGCAGGAACGGAACAGGATTGAGCCGCCTGCGAACGCATCCCTCCACCAGTACGGGCGCCATGGCAAGGCAAACAATATCATTGGCCAGCAGCGCGGACAGGACACCCGACACCGCTATCAGCAGGGCAAGCAGGATACCGGTGGAAACGTTCATTGCCGCAAGGCCGCGGGTGAGTTTCGCATAGAAACCGCCGAGGCGAAACTGCGCGGAAACGACCATCAGCCCGAGCAAAAGGCCGATTGTGGACACATCCACAGCGTTCCACGCATCAATCGGCGTGATTCGCTGCATCACCAGAAGGGCAATGGTGCCGAGGAGCGCGACTCCGGTGCGGTCGAGTGCAAGCCCCGGGATTTCCCCCAAGATCATCCCGATGTATACAAAGACAAAGACGGCCAGTACCGTGGTATCCATTGGACAGCAATTCTATCACAGCGGGATGGAGAAATGAGAATTGCGGTGTCCGGGGGCATAATACCTGTTTTTTCATGTCATGCTGCGGACAGAAGAGTGGCAATCCTTTGTTTTTCGCGCAGAGCATCGGTAGTATGTCCCCGGAATTTGAATTCGGACTCCCATCCGTGTCAGCCCACAGGGACACGTGTTGCGGCAGTTGTGTTTTTCTGTTAGGTTTTTGATATTCGGAAATGGTAATCGTCACCGAAGCGGGGAAACCGGCAGAAAATCGAAAGGATGAAGCCATGGGAGAGATCGTTCACACGTCACGTATCAAGATTGTGAGGGAAAAAGGGCCGACGAGGAGGGCAACGATCGAGGGATTTGACGAACCGATTTACTACGGTGTTCATGGCGGCATCAAGAAGTTCTACAAGGTGGAGCCCGAGAAGGAGCATGCCGCCACGCTCGACCATATCGTGGCCGCGACAGCGGCCTGAATGATGGGAACACTGGCCGCGGCGCTGGCCGGCAAAAAAATTCCCACGCCCGAGGCACTCTACTGGGCGGATGTGGAAGGACATATCGAGAACGTTGATACTGTCCTGAAAATCACACGAATCAACGTCCTGTATCACCTGAAGGTCCCACCAGGCAAGGCCGACGATGCAAGAGAGGCTTTTTCTTCCTACCTCACCCTTTGTCCCGCAGCCCAGAGTGTGATTGGCTGCATCAAAATCAAGGATGATATCAGGATTGAGGAGACGAGGAACTGATTCACAGCCGCAGAAGCGGGCCTATGACGTTTAGATCTCGGCGTATTCAGCAAGCCGCACAATCCGTGTGGTTGAACTCCGCCCACGGATATGCGTATTAAGCCCACTATCGCCATAAGAGAAATAGTTGGTATTGCGATTCGCAAGTTCTAAAGATATTTTCAGGAAGCCGAAGCATATTCCCCGTCGTCATCCTGAACTTCCACCCGAGAACGGACGCCTGCATACGTGAGCCTGCTCATTTGACTTGAGGCCCCACTTTCCCTATGATTACACAGAGCTGAGGCTGTGAAAAGGAGATATACGATGAGTGTTCCCCCGCGCAAGCAAACCACGAAGTTCAAGACGTTCCCCTTCCTCGTGCTGTTTGTTGTCGCCACCGCGTTCGCGATGCGTGCTGTCGCCGACACCCCGGATGAACAGCAAGATCGCTTGACGAAAGTCAGCAAACCGGGAGAATACTCAGGTTACACAACCCCAAAATATGACGGCATTGAATCGTCATCCTTTTACCTGACGATGCGCGACGGGGTAAGAATCGCTGTGGACCTTCATCTGCCGAAAGGGCTGAAGGAGGGCGAGAAGCTTCCGACGATTCTGTTCCAGACTCGATATGTGCGCTCGCTCGACCTGAGATGGCCGTTCAGCCTCTTTCAGGAGAGTTCGCCGGAGACCGGCAAGACGATCAAGCTGTTCGTTCCGCACGGATATGCATGGGTGGACGTGGACGCGCGCGGGTCGGGCGCATCCTTTGGAACCAGACCGTATCCGTGGTCAATGGATGAGGTGAAGGACGGCGCGGAGATCGTGGATTGGATTATCGAACAGTCGTGGTCCGACGGGAAAGTCGGCTCGCTCGGATGGTCGTATACGGGCTCAACGAGCGAGTTTCTCCTCGTGAACAATCATCCCGCAGTCAAGGCAGTGGCGCCGCGATTCTCTCTTTTCGATACGTATACCGATATCGCATTCCCCGGCGGGATACACATTGCATGGTTCACGGAAACGTGGGCTCGGTTCAACAGTATTCTCGACAGGAATGCCATGCGCGAAATTGGTTTGATGGCTGCCCTTTCCGCGAAGGGGATAAAGCCAGTGGATGCCGACACGGACGGCTCGCTTCTGGCCGCTGCGGTCAAAGAGCATGAGCAAAACGAGAGCGTGCACAAGCAGGCACTCGGCATCACGTTTCGCGATGATGTCGCACCCTCCGGCCTCGGGACGGTAGATACATTCAGCCCGCACGCATACCTTGATAAGCTGAATTCGTCGGGCGCGGCGGTGTACAGCTTCACCGGATGGTTCGACGGCGCCTACCAGCATGCAGCCATTAAGCGGTTCCTCAATCTGACAAACGCTCAGAAGCTCACTATCGGCCCGTGGGACCACAGTATCGAGATTAAGCGATGGTGGCCGAATGCGCAAAAGGTGGAATTCGATTTTGACGGCGAGATGCTGAGATTCTTCGATTACCACCTGAAGGGCATCGACAATGAAATCATGCAGGAGAAGCCCGTCTACTACTATACAATGGTGGAGGAAACGTGGAAATGGGCCGATAACTGGCCCCCGGCGTCCGAGCCCAGAACGTACTATTTCTCGTCCGATAACCGACTCAGTTCCGACAAGCCGGCCTCGGCCGAGGGAGCGGATACCTACCGTGTTGACTACACGACGGGAACGCGGCTGCATTCGCGGTGGGTTTCGCTGGTCAACGTGGAGATGGTACCGATTGAGTACACCGGACGCACGGAAGAAGACAAGAAACTCTTGTGTTACACGAGCCCGCCGCTGACCGGGGATATGGAAGTGACCGGCCACCCCATCGTGAGGCTTTTTGTCTCCTCGACGGCCGATGACGGCAACTTCTTTGTGTACCTCGAGGATGTCGACCTAAAAGGAAATGTCACGTACGTTACCGAAGGTCAGTTGCGGGCGCTCCATCGCAAGCTGAGCGACGAGCAGCCGCCGTACAAGGATGTGGTTCCGTACCACAGCTTCAAGCGCAACGACGGGCAACCGCTGGCGCCGGGCGAGGTGGCGGAGATAGTATTTGATTTGTTGCCAACCTCATACCTGTTTTTGAAGGGGCACTCGGTGCGCGTCGCGATTGCCGGAGCGGACAAGGACCATTTTGCGCTCATGAAAGTCGAGCCGCCGCCGACACTGACATTCTATCGAAACAATATCCATGCGTCGGCAATAGAATTGCCGGTGGTTCCGAGATGACCGAATCCGTGTCAGCTATTTCGGATAGAAGTGAACTTCTGTCGTGATTTCCGATTCGCAGTCATTGCAAAGATTCGACCCCGCCTGCGACGGGGTTGATGTGTGGAAGAAACATCCGGGCCGTCATTGCGAGCGAAGGGCGCAGGCCCGAGCGAAGCAATCTCTGTGTGTGTATCTTTAATGGTAGCAAGGAGATTGCTTCGGTCGTGTTGCTCCCTCGCAATGACGAAATGGTTGTCAGTTTCTTAGGAGCGAAGCAATCTCAAAACATGAGAGAGCGGTTGATTCGTCGATCGGGTCTGCGACCCTGCGCTCCTCGCAATGATAATTCTGGGGTGCAGCCGTTTCGCGCTGTGAACCGCCTGGCACTTGACGGAGAGGAGCATGTCGCGTATGATAATTCGCATGAAGAAGAGACTGCATGAAGCCCGAACACTTGCCCGTATTCCTGCGGTTTTCCCGGACCCGCTTCCGAGACGGCTGATATGGGCGTTTAGCATCTTGCTTGCAGTCGGTTTGTTGTATTCCTCGTGCGCTTCGGCACCCCAGTATCCGGCGTCACCTCCCCCCCTCGTGAAGACATTGCCTGTGGGATTTGAGGATGCCTTCCAAGCCGCTCGCACGGCAATGAATGAGGACCCCAGAATCTTCCTCCATACGGTCGATAAGGCAGGCCGACTGGTTGCCTATGAACGAACCAGCGGATTCATCTTCTTCCAGCACCGTACCGTCCTCGACCTCAAGCTGGAACCGACCAGTCCTGAAGAAACACGACTTACTATGCAGATGGGGGCGGAAGCCTATGAATTGGGCGGACTCACCCGTTCGGCCGGCTGGTATCCTTCAGCGGAAGTGGACATTTTCCTCGGTGAGGACATCATGAACCTCATCGAGAAAAAAGCTGCCAAGTAGCCCGCAGGAAAACCGTCCCGCAAATTACAATGCAGGGTGTCCATCTGCAGGTGCCTATTCATTCGCATGGTTTTTCCGGCCTGTTTTCAGCATCCGTATACGAATAAATTCGCACCTACAAAATTGGCGGATAGTCTCCAGCTCAACCTTCCTGAACTATTCGATGACCCGAGGAGCTTCCCTATTCCCGGGCGCCGGTTTTCGTGCGCGGCTCTTTTCGGTAGCAGCGGAGCCCTTCGTAGGGGGTGAGCGCGAGGCAGCGATTGCACGAAACGCAGGAGGCTGGAGTGAGGTCGCCGCTCTGCCAGCGCTTCAGGAGATGCGGCTCGCAGATGAACGGGCGACACATGGACACAAGGTCGGCCTTGCCTTCACGCACAATCGTCTGTGCCAGCGCGAGCGTCCGAATTCCGCCGACCGCGATGATGGGCGCGCTCACTGACTGCTTGAACTTCTCGGTATAGGGGAGGAAGTATCCCTCCGGCCGCTTGCGCGGCACGCCTTTCTGAATAGCTCTTCCCTCATCCGGCACGGTATCCCACACGCCGCCGCTTATCTCGATGGCGTCAATTCGCATTTCGGCAAGTCTCTGAGCGACCCACAACGACTCCTCGAGCACGAGGCCTCCCTCGACAAAATCGGCGAAATTCAGCTTGATGAGAACCGGATAGTCATGCCCGACGGTTTCACGTATGCGGGAGTATACCTTGAACA
>QZKI01000103.1 GCA_003598055.1 Candidatus Abyssobacteria bacterium SURF_17
CAAATCCAGCCCGTCATACACAAAGCGTTTGTCACCGACGACCTGTCCCCCTGCGTCCTTCTGGACGACCTTAAACCTTCGCCCGAGCGCATCATACCGAAAGTCCGTCGATCCGCCGTCGGGACAGGGAGGGTAATAGACGAACCTGAGCCGATTCTCACGATCATAGGTGTAGCAGGTCGTTTGCCCGTTCACCGTCCTGCTTGTCATGTTGCCGTTCAGGTCATACTCGAACGTCGTGTGCGGGTCCTCGCCGACTTCGTATATCGAGGTCACCTGATTGAGGGCGTTGATTGTGTACCCTTCGACCAGCCCGTTCGACTTGCCTGTGCGATTCTCGGCAAGGTCATAGTCATACCCGTTCGTGCCGAGCAACCCGCCGCCGCTGTCTCTGGCATACTCGTTTGTGAGGCGGTAGAGGTCATCGTACTCGAACTGCGCGTACTTTCCGTCAGGATATGTTATCTTCTGAATCAAGTTCGAGTCGTAATAATTATACGCGTAGGTGTAATCGCCGCTCGGCAGATGCGTCATGTACGACCCCAGGCGGTCGAGGTTGTCAAAATCGTAATCGGTATAAACTCAACATTTTTCTCCGAGAACGAGCGGGGTTACGTCAGTAAAGAAATATATACCATATGATTTGAGACTTGTCAAGCACTTTTTTTATTATTTTATAATTATCGATTACTGAAGGGCTTCCGGAACAAAGGAGCGTTTACGTGCGGTGCTTATCGCTGCTGTCGAAAGTAACAGGTTCTCAAATCGCGGGAGCACCCGCAGGAGCGGAGAGGATGAGAGGCAATAGCTGTAAGAGCGTAAGGAACAATCTCCCTAAAGGCAAAGGAGAAAAGCCCTCGGTGTTTGATTTCTATCAGTACTGATGTATCTTCTCTTGATTCTAATCCAAAATCGAAAATCGAAAATAGGCCGACAGCGTCTATGGTGTTTCCGGCTCAAGAACCTCGTCAGACTCCCAATCCGTCCAGCCGGTTTCCTGCTGCCGCTGTTGTTGTTGCTGTTTCATCTTCAGAACGCGGCGTTTCTGCAATTGCTCACGCCGCGCCTGGTCGCGCAGCTTCTTCTCTTTGAGAATCGTTTCCCAATCCATCATGAGCCAGTTGTAATGAGTGCCTTTCTTCCCTTCGGCAAGGGTTTGTCCTTCCCTTATGACGAGTCTCCACAGCGTGCCTGCGTAGTAATTCCGGGGCTCGCCGTCGTACACGCTGTCCATGTCGGGCCTCAGATTGACATTAGCGAACACGCAATTGAGATTCTTATCCTTCAGAAATAGTCTGCCGTTCGTGAACCGCTCCGAGGCAAAGATTAGGCCTGGCTTCGCGGAGGTAAGTTGAAAAACCACCTCATCATCGGGCGTGGCCTGAGCAAATGCCTCGACGAGATGCGGCCCCAGCCGGTACAACTCATCCGCCGTAAACACACTCCTCGCCTCAGACCAGCCGAACAGCCCCTTCTCCTCATATGCTATTGTGCTTAAAAGGTACTTCAGGTCTTCAACGCCAAATTGAACCGGGTGCGAGTAGTCCTTGGCAATTGCAGCGTCATCCTGTTCAACCACCCTGTGGAGCATCACACCCGTTCGCCGGTCCTCATAAATCTTGGTCCTGACTGTTTGGGTCTGCGCACACGCGACGAGAACGCAGATGCAGAGCAATGATATGAATGAGACCCTAGGAAGTCGCATACTCCTTTCTCCTCAGAAGATGCCTTCAGCTCGCAGTTCTTCACAATTGAAATTGGGGACTCTTCCGGGGACATAATATGTGTTTCTCCATCGAGAATAAGGGTAATGGCGTTGCTCTTCCTTCGCCGCAACACAAGATGTACGAGCAAGTATTATGTCCCCGGAATTAGCCTCGTTTGTCATTGCGAGCGAAGAGCCTCAGGCCCGAGGGCCTCAGGCCCGAGGGTCTCAGGCCCGAGCGAAGCAATCTCTGTGTGCGTATTCTGTTACCAAGGAGATTGCTTCGGTCGCGTCGCTCCCTCGCAATGACTCGCAATGACCGAACGCAAGCGCCTTCGTATGTTGCTTCTCGAGACAACCCGCACAATGATAATAATGCTCACGGGTCAGGAGACACGCAAATCGAACTTCTCACCATTCACGCACAGGCAGTACCTGTCGGCTTCGGCATCGTAACATATATACTCGGCAAGTTGATAGTACGCCGGCCTTGAGAAACGCGCCTCCATGTTTGTTCGCACCATGCAGTAAGGCACATTGGAATCTTTGAACATGATGGTCTCGGGAGCGAGCGGTTCGGTCGAACCGTCGCTCAGCAGCAGTGTGAGTCCTCCGTGAGTGTTCCTTTCCACGCGAACTACAAGGAAAGGAGCGTCCTCGACAATCACCGGCGCTTCATCTTCTCCGATCTGTATATAATACTCGCCGTCGTCACGGCGCGCCAGATGCCGCGAGAAGAATTTTCGGATGTCTTCTCGTGCTATCTCGATTCCCTCATGATACCATCTTCCCTCGGCATCAATCCGGAGTTCATACCGTCCTGCGCCTTCCCGTAGCACATGGAATTTTCCGAAATGGCCGTTCAGCTCCACCGGCTGCGGGCGCTGTCGCTTGTTCGACGCCTTCTGCCTCTTCTTATTCATTTCACGTTTCCCTGAGCAGACTCTTGGCTATTATCATCCGGTGAATTTCGGATGTGCCCTCTCCTATGCGCATTGCCCTGACATCGCGGAATATTCGCTCCACCAGGCAGCCGCTCTCGAAACTTGCTGCACCATGAATCTGAAGGGCGGCATCGGCCGCCCGGTTGACCATCTCGGTTGCGAACAGTTTCGTCATGGAACACTCACGGTGCATGTCCATGCCGTTGTCCGCGCGCCAGGCGGTGTCATAGAGCATGCCTCTGGCCGCATAGAGCTCAGTAGCCATCTCCGCAAGCATGTTCCGAATTGATGACCGTTCCGACCTTGCCCGGGTTGACTGACTGCTCCTGTTTGCGTGATTCGTTGACGACTGAAGGAGCAGCTCGGCCGTGCCGACGGCTGTGGCCGCCATCGCCAGACGTCCGTCGGCGAGCCATCGCATTGCCATGACGAACCCAAATCCCTCCGGCCCCACCAGATGTGATGCAGGGACCGCGCAATCCTCGAACACAATCTCGACCGGCTCGGTGAAGCCTCCCATCGGACGGTGCCGCCGTGTAATCCTGAGACCGGGGCTGTCCATGTCCACTAAGAAACAGGAAATGCCTCCTCGCGCCCTCAGCGCCTTGTTGGTGACCGCAAATACAATCGCGTAATCCGCATGGGCGCCATGTGAAACCATGTGCTTCGTTCCGTTGAGCACATAGGAATCCCCGTCTCGGACGGCGGTGGTCTCGATGCTGGCGGCGTCAGAGCCCGCGTTCGGCTCCGAAAGCGCAAAACATGAAATCTTTTCAGCGCGCATCGAGGGGAGAAGATAGCTCTGATGAACATGGTCACTGCATTCGACCAAAAGTCGAGAGGGTCCCCCGGCATCGCCGAGAACGAGTTGGCCGAGGTAGCTGCCCGAGCGTCCGATTTCCTCCTTGAGCACGACCATTCCCACATGGCCGAGGCCGCCACCGCCGACCTCGCGCGGCATGAGCATTCCGTAGAACCCCAGTTCCACCGCACGCTTGCGGGCCCAGTCCATAAGCTTTTGAGGAAGCTCCGTGTCTTCGTCGAATCTGGATTCCCTCTCACGCGGCAGGAGTTCGTCACCAATAAAGTGGCGGAGCGAAGCACGAAGCTGATGAAGTTCGTCGGGCAATGAAAAATCCATTGGAGGTATCCGTGGCTGAACAGCAAAGGGTGTATTTACTCCGAATTATACAATATCCCCGGATACTTCTCAAATATGCCCGCGCAGTCAGGGTGCGGGTACTTGACCACCGATCGGGGCACGCCTCAAAAGCTCTATCGTTCACCTCAACTGAGACTAGTATGCGGGAAAGGGAGTGAGGGGACATCATCCTGTCTTAAAACGTGGTATCAGCGCAATTGCAGCCGGGCGAAAGACTTACAATGCCGTCCACGCGCCATGTTCTGTTTGACCGAAGCGCGGTACACTTCTTGCTCATGGGTTTGTGGTTTCGTGAGTAGTCAGTCTGAATCGCAGTGGGGGGAATATGGCAAATCGAGGCAGCGTTTTGCTCGTATCGGGCAATCCAGAACTTCATCGAATCCTTGAGCTGGTGGCATCCACGTATAATCTCAGTTGCATGGGGACTGAGAATGTGAGGGAAGGCGTTGGCTTCTTGAGGTCGAACGAGCCTGATTGTATTGTCTTCGACCTTAATATCGTGAGCAACCACAAGCAGAGATCAATCGTGAAGAAGAAGCTCGAGGAAAAAGACGTTCCAGTTCTCTTTCTTAACGAGAACGGAAATGGAACACCATCGCGGAATCATGCGCCGCTGAAAATAGAGCCCATCGTAAAATTCGTTATGGACAGTTGCGATGGCGCCTGTCGGCTCTCGAAAGGAGGGCTGGGGAGGCGGTTGCTTGGTCTGTTAAGACTGCGGCGACGCGGTTGAAACAGAGTTCCACGTGCGCCCAGTCGTCCTATCTAGGGTTTTCCGGGGACATAATGCCGATTGCTACATCGTGAACAACGGCCACACCGTTGTTCCTCCCCCCACCGTGACTCAAGACAAATCAGCAAGTTTATATCCCCGGAACAATGCGAGTTCTTAATGGGATCCGCCCATTGAATCACGCAGTATCCTCTCCACATCTTCATCTTCAAGCTGGCCGAATGACTCATAGAACTGGCCGACTGCCATGAAATCCGGCGGAGCATAGAGACACACCATCTCGTCTACTTCAGGCTCGAGCTCGGCCACTTGCTCCGGCGGGCCCACGGGTAGCGCCACAAGCAGTTTCTGTGGTTTGGCGGCTTTGGCGACCTGAATTGCCGCCCGCATCGTCGAGCCGGTGGCAATCCCGTCATCGGTCAGGATAGCGATACGTCCTTCCAGAGGTATTTTCGGTCGGATGCGGCGATATGATTCCGCTCGAGCACGGATCATGGCCACCTGTCGCTCCCTTTCTTCCTCTATCATCTGCTCGGGTATCCGGAGCGCATTCACTACTGACTCGTTCAAATACACGTTGCCACTCTCGTCAATCGAGCCCATGGCAAGCTCGGGGTTGCCGGGTGTCCTCAGCTTGCGCGTCAGGATGATATCGAGCTCACCCCCGAGTTCGCGCGCCAGGGTGGCCGCAACGGCAATTCCGCCGCGAGGAATTCCGAGAACAAGCGGCTTTTGTCCTTTATATTTTGTGAGCCGTTGCGCCAGTTGCAGAGCGGCATCCTGTCTGTCGCGGAACATGTCCCACCTTTGCGCTGTGTTGAGCCTTCAACATTTTCCCCCTTTTCTACAGGGGGATTCATTGCAATAGCATTTCGGACGCGCCCCACATCGGTCGCTCTTGCGCCCGCAAACGTTCTGCGCGTTTGATACTGTTCAGAGGGAGCAGGCCGTTCGGCTGATGATTTCGTCCTGCGCCTTCTTGCTCAGATTTGTGAAGAGCACGCTGTAGCCGGCAATCCGGACCACAAGGTCCCGATATTTTTCAGGACTCGCCTGCGCATCGAGCAGCGTCTGCGTATCCACCATATTGAATTGGAGCTGCATGCCGCCCAGCTCGAAGTATGTCCTGATCAGCGAGCCGAGCTTTTCCGGCTGCAGCGATTTCGGATGGAATCGGAGGATGAGCGTGTTGCCGTTCGTTATTTCTGTCTGCCCGAGCCGAGCCGCCGACCTCGCGATTGCCGTCGGGCCGAGGCCAGCCAGTCCTGTTTGGGGAGTGATTCCGTTTGCGAGCACTTCGCTCATCTTGCGGCCGTCGGGAGTGGTTCCGGTGAACGCGCCCATGGCGATATGAAACGCCACCGAGAACACGCCCAACAGAAATTGCCCGCCGCGGTACGTCCGGTATTCTCCCAATTCGTCGGCGAAATGCTTGACGACTGCGCGAGCTATTTCATCGACATATTCGTCATCATTGCCGTATTTCGGGGCGCGCTTGAGCACCATCTGGCGCAGCGGCTCGTGACCGCTGAAATCGTTGGTCAGCGCTTGAGCAAGGAGGCCGGCCTCGACGGCTTGTTCGTCGAACACGAGCTTCTTAACCGCCGCGAGCGAGTCGGCCACATTGGCGAGTCCCATGAGCTGCACGCCGGTCGAGTTGTACTTCGCGCCGCCTCGGGTCACATCCAGACCCTTTTCGAGACATCCGTCAATCAGGCTCGAGGCGAACGGCGACGGCACGCGCTCTGCAATGGCTGAATCCAGAATCGCCATTGCGTCCGCCATCCTCCGCACGAAATAGCTCACCTGCCTTTGATAGGCCTTAAACAGTTCGCCATAGGAATCGTATGTGCTTAGACTGCCGCACGGCAGCCCGTTAGGAAGCCCGAACAAAGTACACATGCCGTTGTTGAGCGCGAACTCGAGGCACTTGGCGGCATTGAACTGAATTGCAAACGTCGAGCCGAAGGTCTTCCCGTGCGCGTTCGGCTCGACGCATCCCACTGCGCTGTAGTCACGCGCATCCTCGACCGAGCATCCCTTCTTTACAAGGGCAGGCACGATGACCTCGTCATTGAAAAAATGAATCAGGACGCCGTCACGGCTGAGCTCGCATGCGCGCAGCAAGATATCGTCCGGCGTATTCCGATTGATGCGGATTCCGAAATTGGGCTGCACGGTCCGCAGGTCGGCGTATGCCTCGAGCAGGAGGTGCGTCAGCTCATTCGAGTCGTCGCTGCCGTCGGGCTTCATGCCGCCGACAATGACGTTCTGCGTCGTCTTGCCCTCCGGTCCCTCGCCGCCGGGAAGATACGTCTCTTCGAGCACATTCCATATTTCGCCCATTTTCAGGAACATGCATTCGACGAGCATTTGCGCGTGCGCAGCGTCAATCGTTCCCGCCTCGACATCGTGTTTGTAGAATGGATACAAAATCTTGTCGATTCGACCGACGGAGATGGAGTTTCCTCCGCTCTCTATCTGAGCGATAAGCTGGAGGAAATAGAGGGACTGAACCGCCTCGTGGAACGTGCGCGCCGGTTTCGCGGGCACGCGCTCGCACACGGCCGCTATCTCTTCGAGTTCGCGGCGGCGGGCGGGGTCGGCGGAAAGCTTCGCTAACCGTTTCGCTTCGTCGGCGTACCGATATGCGAACGCAATCGCCGCCTCACACACAATCCGGCATGCCCGGTAGAACTGCGCGTTCGATTCATCGCCATGGTTTTTCGACTCGCGATTCTTTGCCTCTTCCATTACGGCTTCGAGCCCCCGCGCCAGCACGCGCTGGGTGTTCGTGGTGAAGTGGCCGATGCCGTAGGTTATCTCCATCATCATGGTGAAGACCATCTTGTTCATTTCGGCCTTCAGGTCATCGGGCATGAGCTCGTTCATCCGGTCCTCGACCGTCTTTCCGCGCCAATAAGGAAGGATTTCGTCACGCAGCTCTTGCTTTTCCCGCTCGGTGATGGCGACACGCTGAAAATCTCGCTCGGTGAAGCTCTCGAGGTTTTCCTCGATCCATGAGCTTTTGTTCTCGGGATACAGCGGAGCGCCCTTGAGCTTGCTCGTTCGACAGCCTACGATGAGTTCATCATCCCGAATGATGACCGATATGTTTGCGAGTATATGGCGGAGAGCCTTCGCGAAGCGGATCGGCTGGGGCTCGTTCTCGGTCAGTCTATACGATTCCGTGAGATAACGCGCCCGCTCAGCGCAAATTTCGTGGGGAGCCGACAGGAGCCTTTGTCGGAGCGCTTCGAGCCTCGGGTTTGCACATCCCATTCGGCTGGTTCCTTTCCTCGAATCCGGGAGATGATGAGGGGGCAAGATGCTTGTCAGTGCGTATCTACTTCTATAAGAGAATTATAATCACCATTTGCGAACGTTGTCAAAGGCGCCTCACCGATTATCAATCGGCACGAACCGCTTATTGAGCGGGCCTTTGTAATCGGTTATCGGGCGGATGAGCCGATTATCGGAGAGCTGCTCCAGAATATGCGCTGTCCAGCCGGCCATGCGACTCATGGCGAAGAGGGCCGTGTAGAGGTCGAGCGGGACGCCCATACAGTAGTAAACCGAAGCCGAATAGAAGTCCACATTGGGGTCGAGCCCCTTTTCGTTGTGCATCATTTCCTCGATCTTGGTGAGCATGCTGTACCAGAGCGGGCCGCAGCCGTGCTCGCTCATCCACTTCGAGTATTGCTTCAGGATTCTCGCGCGCGGGTCCATCGTTTTGTACACGCGATGGCCGACGCCCATCACGCGCCCCTTCTTGTCGAGCAGGTTGTGGATGTAATCCTCGACTTTTTCGAGCTCGCCGATTTCTATGAGCATCTCCATCACGCGCGTGTTCGCGCCGCCGTGCAGCGGGCCTTTGAGCGTGCCGATGGCCGCCGTCACGCCGCAATAGATATCCGCGAGCGTGCTCACGGCCACGCGCGCCGCAAACGTCGAGGCGTTCAGGTCATGGTCGGCATGGAGGACGAGGCATACGTCGAGCACCCTTGTGAGCACCGGCATCATTTCCTGTCCGGCGAGCATATAGAGAAAATTCTCGGCAAGGCTCTTATCCTTCATCGGCTCCACGATAGGAAGCTCGTTGCGCGAACGGTTGAAGGCGGCAATGATTGTCGGTGTTTGCGCCACGAGCCGCGCGGCCTTTCGCAGATTCGCCTCGCGCGAGGGGACTTCGACCTCGGGGTCATAGAATGCCAGCGCGCTCACCGCCGTCCTCAGCACGTCCATCGGATGCGCTTCCGGTGGAGCTGATGTTATGAGGTCGAGCACCGGCTTGGGCAGCTCGCGCACCGATGCAAGCTCTTTGTTGAACGCGTCCAGCTCGGCCCTATTGGGCAGCTTCCCGTGCCACAGCAGATAGATCACTTCCTCGAAGGTGGCATTGTCACCCAATTGCTCGATTGGGTATCCCCGATACGAGAGGATTCCCTTCTCGCCGTCTATGTAACAAATCTCAGAATCCGCAACAATGACGTCCTCCAACCCCTTTGTAGCCACCTTCATTGTCCTCGCCCCCTTCTATTTCTTGACTCCCGCAATCGCTTCCACACTAAGAAGAAGATATTAACCGCAGGTCGCAGAGGAACGCGGAGGAAATGATCTAGGTATAACCTCTTCCCTCGGCGCCCTCTATGACCATCATTCGGTATTGAATTCTTTTCTTAGAATCCGTGCAATCCGTGGTTCCAGTTTTCAGTTTGCTTGTCGCTACGCCCTCTGTGCTCCGCCATGCTTCTACGTTATTTTGACATGCGATGTCCATTCTGTAAAGCGACTTTATCCGCAGATTCCGCAGATTCGCGCGGATTCTTTAACCGGGAATCAGACACGAGAAACCGGAAACCTCTCTTAAACCACAGGGATCACGTGGCAGCACGGGAAGGCTATCTTTATTGAGAACCCCCCTCTATGACCATGATTCTCTCTTTGCGCACTTTGGGCCTTTGCGGTGAAAAAACTGTGTTGAACAGCAGCGGGAAAGTGTCATGAAGAGCAATAGGCGTACAGTCCGAGCGGGTACTGCTCGGGGATTCGAGTTTGTTTTTATGACGGATATGACGCATAAAGGGCCTTTTTCGTATAACGCCTATATGAGACAGTGAACCGAACGGTCGGTTCCAATGATTTTGGATTTTCGATTTTGGATTTTGGATTGAAGGGAAAGAGGCAAACCACCTCGTCTGCTGTATTTCTGAGCAACCTGTTGAACCAGGGCGTGACGCATCGTGACGCATCTCGCGGATCAAAAAAACAGGCGAAAGGCGAAGGGCGAAAGGCGAAAAGGAATGCATAAGGAATTGAGCCGAAAGAGGTTCTGAAACGGTTTGATTCAGCTTTTTGCGAATTCGTGACGCAAGTGACGCAAGTGACGCATCTTTTCGCATTTTTTCTACAAAAATGTGGATAACTGCCAATGAACGGCTCGGCTGAGCTCGCCGAAGCCACGAATGAATCGATTTTGGATTTTAGATTTTGGATTGAGAGGGACATACGACGACAAGTTCTCCTTGGTCAGGCGGCAATTAACGTCAACGGTGTAAAGCTCAAGGTTCTTTGATTTCTGATGGCCATGATGCAGGAGGGTAGAGAATGGGTCAAGGAATTTTTTGTTAATGAAAACGACGAGCCTTGGAACACGAATGGAGCGAATGAAATGCGAATGAGACGAATAGAGAGAGGAGAGGGGGAACCAACCAATAGAGGCGGCTTGTCAAGAGAAAACTCTTCCCCCTCACCCCCATACCGGGGGCTTTTGTTCTGTTCCAAGCTCGCCGAGCGCCCCTG
>QZKI01000094.1 GCA_003598055.1 Candidatus Abyssobacteria bacterium SURF_17
CCCTGACTTTCGAGTAACAACGCGAACCTTGATACTTCTTGCTCTTATAGCGGCTTTCCTGGTATTCAGACTCTTCAGGCATATGCGGGTGCAGCGATAAAAGATGCCGCTATCCAAATGCGAATCCGGCTGACACTGTGGGCACACTGCTCTTGGGATGCTAACTGTATATGTTATGTTATAATAAGGACTTACCAATTAAACCTCAAGTAAAACCTGAAGTCCATTCCACTGCATTCATAGCCAACGGCGCGCAGCTATGGGACGACGTGGTGATCGGTCCGGGGGCGAGCGTTTGGTTCGGAGCCGTGCTTAGGGGTGACGAAGGCAAAATAATCGTTGGAGAAAACACCAATATTCAAGATAACTGCGTCGTTCACAGCGATTTGGGTATGCCTGTGGTGATAGGTTCGAATGTGACAATAGGACACGGCACTGTGCTCAGGGCTTGCGAAATCGGTGACGATACCATGGTTGGCATGAACGCTACGATCATGTCTGGCGCATCGATTGGAAGGAATTGCGTGGTGGGCGCCCACTCGCTTATCACATATAACCAACATTTCGGTGACGATTCCCTCATTATGGGCGTGCCGGCAAGACGCATTCGACAAGTAAACCATGAAGAAAGACAGTTCTCGCGTGTTGCATGCGAGGTTTACAGAAACCTCGTGGAGGATTATAGTAGTGGGAGGATCAAAACACATCCTTTCCGGAAATGAAGTGAGGGTTGTGTCGGCGGTCTGGGAAAAGATAGGGCGTGCAGCAATCCTCTTGCATGCCGCAAGTGGATTCTTGCAAAAATGGACCCGTGACCGGCACGATATTATGAGCTCCTGAAAATGTATCTCATTCATTATCAAGATGTTATGAGGGTGTGGTCGTTTTTTGGCATCGATGTTGCTCTTCCTAAACTAAAAAGCATGTTGAAGGGACATTGAGTGGCGTCGAGGGTGTTATCGTGTTTCTGCTCCAGAATATCAGAGAGTATGCGGTACGATTTGGGTCGAGGTATATCGACACATTGGTCGAGTTCCTCGATGATGAAACCCGTGCGAGCGGCATACAACAGCGACTGAGGCCATTCAGGCCGCAGATTTCGATAGACACGGAAGCCGTAGTGCATGAAGTGATGACCCGGCTCGCGGAGGAGCTTCCAACCCACGTGGACTGGCGAAACGTCGAGCAGGAAGTTCGAGACATTCTGCCGACGTATGACGCGAGAGCCCACAAGCGCTTCAGAGATATAGCATATTTTCTTCTAGACCTTTTCTTCGACCAATCAGGTTGTTCCAACTTCTTCACGGAAACCCCGTCAGACATCGCAAACCTTAAACTGGTCCCCACGGACACGACAGTCAGCCGCGTCATTGCGGCAAATCACTCTTCAAACATTGATGATATCCTCGTTGGTGACCTCGCGGATTCCCTTGGGCTTGGGCTTGGGCATTTTGCCGCGGGCGCGAACTTGATGTTCTTGCCCGAGGTCGAGAGGATTATGAAAGAGCTGAACGTCATCAAGGTGAAACGCTCGATCGGTGAGGGAGAACAAGCCAGGCTGTATAAGGCAATTCTGGGCAAGACATGCGAAGTCATGACCAATAGGGGAGAAGACTTCATCATCTTTCCCGAGGCCAATAATCGACAAGGTGCGCGCACACGCAATGGAACGCTTCGGCTTCCTGAGCGATTGCGCGTGGTTGACGGCATACTGGATTCCGCCAAAGACGCCATTATGATTCCCGTCGCCGTCTCATTCTCGCGGGTACCGGAATACTACAAGCTTGTGCATGGACGGGGGACGTACTATTTTCTGCGCCATCGCCGCCATTCGCTGCGGCTGCATCGAGACAACATGGAGGGCAATGGCGTCGTTCGATTGCTCGCGCACAGTTTGCTCATGAGCTACCGGGACATATATGGCCGCGCCTGCGCCAGTGTCGGCGAGCCGTTCTCAATCAAGGAATTCTTGTCAAGCCATCCCGACACCGCCGAGCCCGCGCGCCTCGTAGCTGAGGAGAGCGTTCGCAGAATCGCAAAGGTCAAAAAGGTGATGCCGAGCCACATCGTGGCCGAAGCCATCGAGGGAACCGAGAGGATTTCGATTCCCCATCTGTCGCAGCAGGTACAGGTGGAGATTGACAAAGTGGTCGAGTATCACCGAAAGACATTCGCTTCGGAGCCGAATTTCTCCTATGAGTTCGGAATGGGGCCGAGAACAGTGATGGAGGTCGGCCTCAGGGACATCGGGCTGATGCACATCATACGTCGTGGACAAATGTTCTTCCGACACCGGGTACTCGTGAATGACCGCGATGCACTCGCCTATTATGGCAACATGACCGACCACCGGCTCTATTCGCCCGATTTCGACAACAAGGTGTGTGTTATCGGCGCAGGCCAGTGGGGCTATACGCTCGCTTATCTCATTGGGAGCAAGTTCCTGTCCGACCCCGGCTATCGGCGCCACAGCATTGTCATTTACGATACGCGCAGGGAGATAACCGATGGCTTGAAGGAAAAGGGTGTCCACCCGTTGTTTTTCCAGGGAATGCAAGCGCCGAAGATAGTGTATCCGAAATTCTCATATAAGGACGCGATAAGCAACGCAAAGGTGATTATTGTAGCCACTCCCTCGAGCCAGTTCGAGATGGTGGTTGACAACATCTGCAAGTACGCCTCTCGTGATCTCGACCTTGTCATCGCGACAAAGGGTTTTGCTCGCGAAACTGCCGAATTGCTTCCCGTGGCCGCGCGCAAGAAAATCGAGAAGTCCAAGCTTACACACCACATACATATCGCTGTCCTTTCCGGCGCGAATATCGCGTCGGAAGTGATACGCGGCGAAGTATGCACAACCCAGCTCGCCGGCCAGAGCGCTGAGCGCATTGCCGAGCTGAAGAAACTCCTGGAGAATTCTCGCTTCATTGTTCACACCTCGGCCGATCCGCTAGGAACATCGTTGGCGGGAGCGGCGAAGAACCCATACGCCACGATGTATGCCGCCGCCAAATCGTTGGGAATGGGGGAAAACTACCTCGGTGAGTTCGTGATGGCGGCAACAGAAGAGATTATCCGATTAGGGAACGCCGTCGGGGCGAACCCGAAAACCTTCACCGAGAGTCACGCCTGGTGGCCTGACCTTCACGCCACGTCCATGGCAGGACGCTCGGGCAAGTTTGGAGCGGTATTGGGCCAGAAACGGACTTCCCGTCGAGCCGTTCAATCATTCCTCGAGAAGAACGGCACGATCGAGACGTATGATTCGATCGCAAGTCTCCACCGTCTTGCACAACGCATGGGTGTGAAGATGCCTATCGTCGAGCTCGGGTACGAGATGATTCATGAGGATGCGGAGCCATCGAAGGCAAAGTTCGAGCACGCCATTCTCGCCCAGCCGAGGGAAAAATCCTGAGCCCGGCCGTTTTCTCACGTCCGCTGTGCCAAAGTGGTACTGCAACCAGTCCCTTGAAGCAGTTGCGAATCATCTACTCCTATGCTAGAATACAGTCCGGATGAGGTCTCGGCTGGATTACTTTATCCCTGAAATCACCGAAAACGAACACAGCATAACCGGAATCTGTTTGTCCCTGGCAGTGAAAGGAAACGAAGGATGAAGGTGGATTTCAGCGGCGATGAAATAAGGATATTCGACTTCGACGAGCTTGAGGCATACAGAATTGCCCGAAAAATGGAGCAGGATGGAATCTATTATTATTCCCGCATGAAGGAAGAGGTGCTCAACCCCAAGATTCGCGACGTCATCGAGACGCTCATCAAGGATGAACGAACGCACCTGAATCTCTTCGAGAAAAAGGTCGAGGAATTGTCCCGGAAACAAGGCGTGGTTGACGAGGGTGAGACACTTGCGGATATTGCAGACACGGGCGTAATGGAAATCCTCAAGAATTCAGCGCGTGTTGCGGACATACTGTGCAACCCGCAGGAGGCCGTCAGGCTTGGAATCTCCGTCGAACGACGTTCGATCGATTTTTATAACAAGATACTGGAGACCACAAGAGACCAAGCCGGTCGCAGCGCCCTCGAAGGACTGGTGCAGGAGGAAAAGGAGCATCTCATGAAATTGGAGGGTCTCCTGCGCAAGTAGCCCTTTCAATCATAACACCCTCACTGTGCCCCGACAGTGCAGCAGACTCGAACACATTCGCACATCATTTTCAAGGGAAACAATCTGTGTATGCGTGTGTATTCCACAGATAATAAAGCGATGAGGAGAACCGCATGAAGGTAGACGACATCCCCCGTATATCGCTCTCTTTTCTCCCGACTCCCCTCGAACATCTCCCAGCTTTAACCAAGAATCTCGGCGGCCCACAGATATGGATGAAACGCGACGACATGACTGGCCTCGCCACCGGCGGGAACAAGGCGCGCAAGCTCGAGTTCCTGCTCGCGGACGCAATCAAGAACAAGGCCGACACCGTGCTGACCTTCGGCGCAATCCAGTCGAACCATTGCCGGATGACCGCCGCCGCAGCGCGGAAGGTCGGTCTTAACTGCTTCCTTGTGCTTTCGGGCAAGGTTCCAGAAAGGCTCGAGGGCAATCTGCTGCTGGATGAAATCCTCGGTTGCGAATATCTCTTTCTGCCCGATTTCAACGACCCATCAAGGTTCGATGAGATGCGGCTCGCGGTGTTTAACGTTGTGCAAGAGCTGACTGAAAAGGGGCGGAGCGTATATATGATTCCTCCGGGAGGTTCCACGCCGCTCGGCGACGTCGGTTACTATCTCGCAGCTCTTGAGCTCTTCGAGCAGGCGCGCGAATACGGCATCCGGATTGACAGCATTTTCGTCGCCATGGGCTCAGGCGGGACACAGGCAGGCCTGCTAGCTGGCGTTAAGATTCTCGACCAGCCTGCAAACGTGATGGGCATAGCGGTCAACAAGGAAGGTTCGCTCGCGGAACTCGGGCTTCCTCCGATTGAAGTGATTGTGAATCAAATCGGCGACCTCATCGGGGAAAAGCCAAACGCCACGCCGGATGATGTGATCATCAATTACAACTATTACGGCGAGGCATACGGGAAGATCACACCCGGATGTGTCGAGGCCATAAAACTCGTGGCGCGGCTCGAGGGAATCTTTCTCGACCCTGTGTACACGGGCAAAACGATGGCGGGCATGATCGACCTCATTCGGAAAGGAAACTTCCGGAAAGACGAAAATATTGTCTTTATGCATACCGGTGGCTATCCCGGAATCTTCCCCCATAGCGAATCCTTTCGCGAGCGAGTGTGAAAGGCGAGGATTGGAACACAATCGACACGAGCGGGGCGAATTGAGCGAATAGGCAAGACCCTCTATCCAGAAATTGCGCAGACACCGTTCGGAGGAATGCGAAGAATCTCTCTTTACCGCAAAGACGCAAGGAACGCAAGGAACTCAAAGAAAAGAAGACTGGCCACGGGGAACGCTAGCAGATACGCGTCGCCTGTGGTTATTTTAGTTTTGTGTGATCTCCTTTACTGACGGCCTGATTCTCTGCTGGATTACATTCGCCGGTTTCGTGATATTCTTAACCCGGCCTTCAAATACTATTCAGTTTTCGCCCCTCTGCGGTAGAATACGACTGGCGAGGTCCTCGATGGGCATCTTGATTATTGACAACGGTCCCTATCCGCGAATCATTCGGCAGGCGAGCTGGATTCGGAGCTATCTGCCCGGCATCCGGACTGAGATTGTATATGCGATCGAGAACCGCATGCCTCACGAGCCAGAGAAATATGACGGAGTCATACTCTCAGGGGGAATTGAGCCGTTGTTCAGCGAGAGGGCTTGGCTCTTGGCTGAACTGAAACTCATTGAGAAATGCGCGGAGAAAAGTGTTCCGCTGCTGGGAATTTGTTACGGTCACCAATTGATTGGGAGGGCGCTTATGGGGCCGCACGCAGTTCGCGAGAAGCATTCGCCGGAGTTCGGCTGGAAACAAATCCGGCTGGTGCAGCATGACAGCCATTTGTTCGAGGGAATTCCTTCAGAATTCTATGCCCATTGTTCACACTTCGATGAAGTATGCGAGTTGTCGCCGGAATTCAGACTGCTTGCCGAATCTGACCGCTGCAAGATACAAGCCTATGAGCACGTGAGCAATCCCATCTGGGGCGTTCAATTCCATTCTGAAATCAACGTGCGGAAAGGCCGGTTGCTTCTCATATTGAACGGTCTGGCCAATCTGAGGCCGTCGCTTGCCACTCCGAGAACGCTCTTGGAGGCGCGCGACTCCGGCATCGCTCCAAAGCTCTTTTCTAACTTCCTCGATTTCGCCATGCGCCGGTGAGAGAACATCTCTCATTTGAATTTCGCCTGCCATGCCTGTTGTGTCTCGGTTGGCCACTGCACGCAATAGGTGAATTCTCCCTGCATAACCATTTGCAGGCAAGCATCGCATGAGTCGCAATGAACGATCTCATTCTCTCTTCCCGTTTCCACTTTATGTGGCCACTCGGGGTCGGTCCAAAGCACGCGGGCAAGCCCCACGAGGTCGGCTTTGCCTTCAGCGATCACTCGTTCCGCGAGGGCTCCTGTAGCAATCCGTCCTGCGGTTATGACCGGTACGGAGACTTCTTTTTTGATGGCTGCCGCGAGGTCAACCATGTATCCGTCCCTTTTCGACTTTTCGACGACCTCCGGCAGAAAAAAAGATTCGTAGGTCCCGCCCATTACGGAGATGTATGAGATGCCTGTGGCCTCGAGTGCACGTGCGAATTTTCGTGATTCTTCCAGCTTAAGTCCGTCGGGCAGCCATTCATCTGCCAGGAATCGGTACCCAATGGGGAAATCGCCGAGCGATGCTTTGACTGCTTTCACCACTTCCAGAGGGAATCTCTGCCGATTTTCCAGCGAACCACCGTATTTGTCTGTGCGTCGGTTTGTTCTCGGCGAGAGGAATTGGGCCAGCAGATAGCCAGTCCCGCCGTGCAGCTCCACCATATCGAAACCTGCCTGCTTCACTCTCAGCGCGGCGGCGACGAATTTCTCCCGAATTTCTCCCATCTCTTTCATGGTAAGAGGCCTCGGCGTGCGGCCGAATACCTCGACGGCAGACGGAGCTACAGGGTCGGGTGCTATGCCTGCGAAGCGTCCGGCGTGGTTGAGCTGCAAACACGCGAGTGCCCCCTCCTGTTTTATCGTCATTGCGAGTTTCGCAAGACCCTTCATATTATCACCTGTATCAGCGCGGAGCGTTCGATTGGAGCCACTACCTGTGGGATAATCGATGCTTGCATTTTCCACGACCACGAGCGCCACCCCGCTGCGCGCCATGACGCGATAATGTTCAATGAGCAACTCCGTTACGGTACCCCCTTCGCCCGCATAGCCGAGGTATAACGGCGCCATCACAATGCGATTCTTCAGGCTCAATCCGTCAACTTTCAAGGGTGAGAACAAGTGCGAGTACATTTTCCGTTCCTTTCCCATACAGCCTTAGGCATCGGCCGTAAGCGCGGTCGCCTGCATTGTTCCGGTATTGATTCTGCGCTCAGCACAGTTTCACTTCGAACAGCGGTCGCTCGCCTTTCAAAACGCGGAGCGTTTCTCTGGCTGCGGTCTCCTTCAGCTCCCTGATGGCGCCTTCAGAATACCATGCTACATGCCCGGTCAGGATCACGTTATCTAATGAACGGAGTGGACTATTCTCCGACAGAGGCTCGACCTCGAAAACATCGAGTCCCGCCCCCGCAATCTGTCTTTTCTGTAGTGCCTCGACAAGCGCTGACTCATCTATGACGGCGCCCCGGCTGGTGTTGACGAGAAACGCGGACGGCTTCATGAGGGAAAGCAATCTTCTATCCACAAGATGCCTGGTCGAGGGGGTAAGAGGAACATGCACCGAGACGAAATCGCTTTTCCTGAAGAGCTCGTCGAGTTCGACCTTTCGAACGCCGCTTGTCAACATTTCTTCACTGCCAACCGCTGGGTCACACGAGAGAATCTCTGCGAACAAAGGTCCCAACTTTTCTGCAAGACGGCGAGCGATGTTCCCGAAACCAAGGAGGCCCGCTGTGGTTTCGGACAATCGTGGGATTGGTCGGAGCGCTTCGAGATGGTGCCGATTCTCTCGAAACAGCCTATCAGCGGCAGATAGTCGGCGATGCAAGGCGAGAATCATGGCAAGGGCATGGTTCGACACTTCATCCAGACAATATAACGGGATATTGCTGACAATGATGCCGCGCTTGCGGGCGGCGGCAAGGTCAACGTTGTCCACGGCTATTCCATAGCGGACTATAGCCTTTGCACGAGCCATGGCGGAGACTACAGCGGTCGTGCAGGGCCCATACTGAACGATGACCGCATCCGCATCCTTGACCACTTCCATGAAGCTGGCCTCGTCCCGAGTGCGGCTCTCGACAATCTCGACGCCGGGGAGTTGCCGCAGGATGGCCTTCTCAATCTCGACGTCGGCGTATTCCTGGTAGTTTATGACAACTTTCATGAAATTTCCCTGCAAGAGTCCTATGGGGAGATAGAGGCTTTGCCGTCTCCCGGCTATTCCGCTCACGCGAGTCTTGACGATGGCTCGGACGTGATTATATAGTAGGTGGCATAGTTTCGCCAAGCCGCAGTCAGTCTGTAGAGAGAATTTCGCGATCACATGCGAAAACGAGAGGACTGCTACCATGGGGAAGAAATATGTCAAGGCCGCAGTGATGGTGGCCCCGGGCAGGATGGAAATGCAAGAGTTTCCGTATCCTGAGCCGAAGCGCGGGGCCATGGTCATCGAGATGGAGATGAGCGGCATCTGCGGAACGGATAAGCATGCGTTCAAGGGTGAGATGGTTCTGTACGCCGGAACGGAAGCCGAACAAAGAGGGGTTTTCCCGTGCGTAAAGGGCCACGAGAACGTCGGCCGCATTGCAGAGATGAACGGTGCCTACCTGGACTACGACGGTCGTCCGTTCAAGGTGGGCGACAGGGTGACGATGTGCCCGAACATCATCTGCGGTACATGTTACTACTGCCGCCACGTCTTTGGTTGGCCTTACTGCGCCAATAACAAAACCTATGGCGTCTATTTCCCCTCCACAAAATGGCCGCATGTCACGGGCGGGTGGGCTGAATACATGTATCTCTTCCCCGGTTCATTCGTGTATAAGGTTCCGGAAGACATGCCCCCTGACATCGCGGTGAACATCGAGTTGATGGTGGTCACCTGTAATGTGGACCGCGCCAAGGGATATATGGAGTTTGCCTCTCGGGGATTCGGTCTGATGGACACGGTGCTCATTCAGGGAGTGGGCGCAATGGGTATCGCGCACCTGATTAAGTGCCGTATTCTGGGGGCAGGAGAGATTATAGCCCTCGATACATCGGATTACCGGCTCAAGCTTGCGAAAGAGTTCGGCGCGGATTATCTCGTTAACGTCACAAAGACGACCTTCAAGGAGCGCCTCGAGATGGTGCGAGGGTTGACGGAGGGCAGGGGCGCCGACATGGTTATTGAGACCACGGGCCTTGCAACCGTCGTGCCGGAGGGCCTTGACCTGCTCCGCCGCGGGGGCACGTACCTCGAAGCCGGGAATTTTGTGGATTCCGGCGAGGCAACCATAAACGTACACCGCCATCTCGCAGCCAAGAATGTGCTGCTTATCGGAAACACCAACCATCCCAACTCCGAATACTACCGTACCATCAAGATGATGCGGCGATTCAAGAAAGAGTTCCCCTGGAAGAAATTCACGTCACACAAATTCCCGCTCGACAAGGCTCAGGAGGCGCTCGAATTCTCTTTGGGCGAGAAGGCTCTCAAGGTAGTCTTTGATATGACAAAGGGGAAGAAATGAGAATTGGCTGCAATACCGTCGCGTTTCGCAAATATGACTTGGATTTCGCGCTCGAAAGAATCGCCCGTGCCGGCTACAAGTATGTCGAAGTCGAGGCGAATCTTTCCTGGTGCGACCATGTCCGCACGGACAAGGACGATCCGGTCACATTTCGGGAGAAGGTACTGGGCGCAGGATTTGTCGATATATCGTGCATCGGCTCACATCGCGAGTTGATTTCCGAGAAGACTGCGGAGGACGACTTGCGCCACTCATTGGAATTCGCAGCCGGGGCCGGCGTGCCGGTCGTGGCTACGGGCGAGGGACGCCTGCCCGAGGGCATGACTCAGACCCGGGCGCTCGAAATCCTCAAGCCCAGGCTGGAGCGATTGGTAGCGGTGGCAGAGAGATGCAAGGTCTATCTGGCAATGGAACCGCATGGGTCGCTTTCGCTCTCTCCGGGAGGGCTCGGGAAAATCCTCGCTCTTGCACCTTCGCCATGGCTCGTAGTCAACTT
>QZKI01000123.1 GCA_003598055.1 Candidatus Abyssobacteria bacterium SURF_17
GCCCCGCTCGCGACCTATCTGAGGGCATATTCATTGCTCAAGACAAAGAGTCTCGCCGAGGCAAGTGTCTCATACCAGGATTTTATCAGTAAGTGGCCTAATGACATGCTTCTGGAACCGGTGCTGTACCAGAACGGCGTGGCGAATTTGATGGCCGGCAAATACGATGACGCCGCCTCATCGCTCGAGAGAGTGCTGCACTATCTCCCGAATTTCCGGACGGCGACGCCGTCCATGTATCTCCTTGGGCTGTCATGGATGCGCACGGGAAATTTCGCCGGCGCGAGCGAATTGTTCCGCTCCGTATTGAGTGAAGCACCCGATTTTGGGCTTGCTGACAGAGTAATGCTTGCCTGGGGATGGGCCGAGTTTGCACGTGGCAATTACGGCATTGCCGAGGAGCTCTTTCGAGGACTTCCGTCGCGATTCCCCAAGACCGCCCTCCTTGATTCCTCCCTCTTTTTCGCTGCCGCTGCTCGGTATAAACGGGGGATGCTCGACATCGCTGCCACTGAATTCCAGAGAGTTCCCAAACTCTTTCCCAACAGTCCGTTGGCTGCCGAGGCCCTGTTGTGGGCGGGCGTCTGTGAGGAAAAGTTGAATCATCCGGCCAACGCGGCAGCGCTCTATGGGCGGTCCCTGCAGATGGGCGGCTCGAAACACACACGCGCGCTCGCGCACTACGGCATCGCACGCAGCGAGATGAGCCTCATGGACGTGGAGGCCGCAGGCAGGGCTCTTGGCGCTGTGATTGAGGAGGCTCCACCTGAGAGTCTGGCAGAGCAAGCATATTTCTGGCGAGGAAGATTTGATTACGCCGCCGGCCTGTGGGCAAGCGCACAGGAGAATCTGTTGAAGCTTGCCAGCATGTCTCCCCCCTCACCGCTGGCCGACGATGCGCTCTTCTTCGCCGCCCGTGCCGCACGCAACTCCTCGGACTTTCCGAGGGCGATCGAAATGTTCCAGGAACTGGGAAAACGCTTCCCGCAGAGCCCCCTCCTCGAGCAGGCAGATATCGAAGCCGCACAGTGTATGATTGAGGCAGGCAGGGCCGAGGAAGCTGCCCGCAAGTTTGAAGATTTCATCAAGAACAACGTGGGCTCGCTCCTGAGGCCGATGGCATTGTACGACATGGGGAGAGCCCTCCAGCGCGCAGGCAAGTTCGAGCAGGCGATTGAACAATACCGGGCAGCCGAAGGCGGCGAGCGAACAGAACTGGCGGCCCGGGCACGTTTCGCGATTGCCGAATGCCTCACGGAACTCGACCGAGGTCCGGAAGCCATTGCCGAACTCACCAGCATAACGCGCGGCGGCTATTCGGCCGGCTGGGCCGAGCGTGCTCAGCTTCAAATGGCCCGCCTCCTCGAACGCAATGGGCAGAAAGAGGAGGCACGCCATATATATCTGGCAGTGTCGGGAACGTACAAAGACGATGCCGCCGGTATCGTTGCTCAAAGGGCGCTCACAAGGCTGGATTCGGAGAGAACACCGGCCTTGATTCGCTAGTTCCACCGGTCTGAATGCTCAAATAACGGGAGGTAGGGATGGACACGATAAGCTGGATAACGGGCGGCGGTTGGATGATGATTCCCATCTATGGATGCTCGGTCATCGCGGTATCACTCATCCTCGAACGGTTCTTCAGCCTTCGCCGCGCACGCGCATACTCGAAAGACCTCATGGATAATATTCGCGAAATCCTCAAGCGCAACCGCGTCTCCGAAGCAATTAACCTGTGCGAGGAGACAGGTGGTCCCCTCGCCTTCATTCTGAAGGCAGGACTCCAGAAGCATGGTCGGCCACGGCGGGAGATACGAGAGGCCATTGAAGATGCCGGCTATCTGGTGATTCCAAGCCTGGAGCGCTACCTGAGCGTTCTGGCAACTATCGCTAATGTTGCCCCGCTCCTCGGCTTGCTTGGCACGGTGATTGGCATGACCGAAGCGTTCATTGTAATCATGGAACACGGGGGAGCCGTGACGCCGGGCGACCTTGCACACGGGATAGGAACGGCGCTCCTCACAACGGTATGGGGATTGATCGTGGCCATTCCCACCGTGGTGGCCCACAACTATTTCGTCACCCAGGTTGACAACATGGTGTGGGAAATGGAGATACTCTCGTCTGAGCTGCTCGACGCCCTTTCGGACAAGGAAAGGACCTATGCGGTATAAGAGAAAATCAGTCACCCACGAGAAGCTTATCGTCACGCTCAATATGACTCCGCTTATCGACTGCGTGCTTCAGTTACTCATCTTCTTCATGCTCGCAGGAAGCTTCGTCTTGCAGACCGGAGTCAGAGTCGAACTCCCAAAGGCGAGAGTGCCAAAGCTGCAGGATAAGCAGGATATCGTCATCACAATCACACGGACCAATGAAATATTCCTGAATGAGGAAAGGCTCTCTTCCGAGCAGCTTCCCGTTATGCTGCTGGAAAAACTAGCGCAGTCAAAGGACAAAATGGTATTGATCAAACCGGACAAGAGAGTCGAGACCGGCAAGCTGGTCGAGGTAATGAGCATCGCCAAGAGCGTCGGCGTCGAATCGCTCGGCATCGCGACAGAACCTCAGTAGCGAGGGGGTCTCCTTGCTGCATTCGGATAAGATCAAGGCGTTCATCCTTATCTCAATCGTCATGCACGGTGCATTCGTTGTACTATTCGGCAAGGTCAACCTGAGCAGCGTGCCCCCTCCGGACAAGTCCCTTTCCCTCATATTTATGAGCAGGGAAACGGCGGAGACTGAAATAGTACAGAGGGAACCCGTTTGGCCGATGCCTGCGAGGCTTGAGCCTGCATTTATCGCAGACCCCATTTGGGAAAAGCTTGACGCTGATGTGGCCGCATTGGCAGACGTCGCATTCCCCGAATCATCTCTGCTTGCTCCGAAGGATACCCTCATCCCTCGGCTCGACATCGCCCAACTCGCAGGCACGGCATACCCTGGAGCTCCTCCCGAACTTCTATCAGAGTTGCCACCGGAGTCAAAGTTTATGCCGACGCCGGAATTCGCCCTCGGACCCGCTTTCCCCGGACTCTTCGAAAGCGATTGAAGGATATATGGTGCCGGTGAATTTCTATGTCGCTCTCTGCGCTTACGTCGGCACAATCCTCCTCTTTGTGCTCGGGATATGGCTGTGGATAGAGATCACCGCTTACAGGGGTAGCTGGGGAAGATTCAGAACAACACAGAAGAAGTGGAGATGCCATTATTGCGGATATGTCTACCTCGGCCCGGGTGAGGAGAATATATCACAGTGCCCGCGCTGCCAGAGCTACAACGAGGTCTAGCTGCACGTGAAACAAAAACAAGTAGGTGCCCCCAAGGGCACCCACTTGCCAAGACAATGTTGCGAAAACAGATTCTACTCAGTCTTCAATACGTTGGCCGCTTGAAGACCCTTGGGTCCCTCAATGATGTCAAAGGAAACCCTTTCATCCTGCTGTAAGGTCTTGAAACCGTCACCCTTGATGGCGGTATAATGAACAAAAACGTCGTCTCCCTCCTCCCGCTTGATGAAGCCAAACCCCTTCTTGTTGTCGAACCACTTGACCGTTCCTACGGGCGCCATGAACTCCTACCTCCTTGATCCTTGACCCATCGCGCGGAACGAGGGCGGCAACAAAAAATCCGCAGAAAGTCGAAAATCCCTCTGCGGACTTGCCGGTCGCATCTCCATAAAACCACTACCACTAAACCCTTCGAACCGCAACTTTCTCACACTATATCACACACCTGCAATTTTGTCAAGGAATTCTTTCACTCCCGCTAAAGAAACCATATGAACAATTTAAAATCTTTGAATACAAGGACTTAACTCATTTCTCCGCCGCGAATTGATGCCTGACCCACCCAGAGAGAAGAACACATTGACGAACCTGCGAATGCAAAGACCACATGCAGTGCCGGCGCACCGTTGCACTGCGTCAACACTGACAGGTGAACAACAGGCAGTCTTGCGCCCTTGTGGTCCTCGCTAAGGTTGCACTGCGTCAACACTGACAGGTGAACAACAGGCCGTGACTCTATCTGCTCACCTTTTCTGGCCCAGAATCCCGTGCCCGACTCTCTTGCAGGCGCTCGATGGGGCATGTTATGATTACAATGGACTGTTCACAGCATGGGCGTGTGCGAGCAAATCTTTCCATCATGAAAATTCAATGGCGTGTTTTTCTGTTGCTTATTCTCGTCCCTCTTGGCTTGACGCTCTCCGTTCGTGCCGACGAGATGGAACTTTTCTCCGAGAGCTTCACGGACAGCTCCCTTAACCTTGTCTGGCTCCCCTTTCCCGGTTTTAGCCCCAATCACCTGGTGCCTGTCATGGACCCGACGACGCCCGAGGGAGACCTATGGGTTGGGCGACAATCCAATGAACAGCTTGGCGGCTTCGCGTCACTTTCTTACGCGGGTGAATCCCGGATGGAGAATTATGTCCTCGAGGCATGGGTTTACACGGTGGTGGTTCCCGAGGGGCGGGCGCCCCTTAATGGCATCGCTGTTCGGGTGGACCCGGAGAAGGGATGCTTCTACCGACTTGCCTCCCATTTTGATTCGGAACGACGGCTGACGCTCGCCTACGTGGGGCGAGATACCCAAAATTACCCGGCTTATCTCGGCTCGTGGGAGGGAGACGAAATACCCGGTGGCGCTCCCGGTACGGGCGGGTGGCATAAAATGGCAATCACATGCGTCGGCAACAAAATATGGGCATATTGGGACGGCCACGAGCTATCCGGGTGTCCCATCTCCGACGACCGGATCGCGCGCGGATTCTTCGGAGTATATGCGAATTACGTGGGCGGCCATGGCATTGTGGAAACGCGGGTTGACGGCATAACGGTCAGGAGAAGCGGCAAACTCGTCAAGGCAATCCCGCGATGAGCCCGCTTCACACACATACCTGAAACGCAGGTGAGGGAGGCATAAGATGGCGGCAGCATACCACGAATCATTCGAAAAACTCTCAAAGGTTACGCTTGATTTGCATCGCGCCTGGATGTCCCTGAAGGAAGAAATCGAGGCCATGGACTGGTATCAACAGCGAATCGACGCGACCAATGACAAAGAGCTCAAGGAAATCCTCATCCATAACCGCGACGAGGAAAAGGAACACGCCGCCATGCTCATGGAATGGGTGAGGAGGAAGGACGCGGCCTTCGCAAAGGAAATGAAGGAATATCTTTTCACCGACGGCAAGCCGATAACCGAAATAGAAGAATCATCAAAATAGATACGTTACCGATGGTGACATGATACATTTTCATCGCCCGCTTTCCACGCTCCCGCATTTTCACGAGCACGAGGAAACCGACCACCGTCATCTGCACCGGGCGGTCGAGCGGAAACGGCTCGCGCTCACCATGGCTCTGACGGGCAGCACCATGGCCGTCGAGGTCATCGGCGCGCTTTTCACGGGCAGCCTGGCGCTTCTGAGCGATGCCGGCCACATGCTGACTCACTTCTTCGCCCTCATGGTGAGCTTCGTCGCGATTAGGCTCGCTGCGCTGCCCACCCGGCCCACCCGCAGCTTCGGCTTGTATCGCATCGAGGTGCTGGCCGCGCTGTTCAATGGCGTGACGCTGCTGTTTATCATCGCATACATTTTCTATGAGGCCGTGGGACGCTTGCTGCACCCCTCTCCCATCAAGGAACTCCCGATGCTTGCGGTGGCTCTCGTCGGGCTGGCGGTGAACATAGCGAGCGCATTCATCCTGCTCGATGTGGGCAGGACCGATTTGAATGTGCGGAGCGCATTCCTGCATATGGTGGGAGACACCGCCTCGTCGGTTGGCATCGTTGCGGGTGCCATCGCCATCTATCTCACGGGATGGTACGTGATTGACCCTCTCTTGAGCATGCTCATCGGAGCCGTCATTCTCATCTGGAGTTGGAATCTCCTCAGGGACTCCACAAACATATTGCTCGAGACCGCGCCGAAACATATTGACGTCAGCGAGGTTATCAAAGCGATCAAGGATGAAGCCCCCGAGATCACGGACGTGCACGACGTACATATATGGGAGATAACCTCTCAGATGTACTCGATGACGGCTCACCTCGTGTTTCGCGAAGACTGTCGAGTAAGCGAATGTGCAAGTGTTTTTCACCGGCTGAATACACCGCTGCTGAAGAAATTCCAGATTTCCCATGTCAACTTCAGCCCGGAGCACACCACGCATTCGCACTATGCGGGGGCCGGAGCAGGCGAATGGGTGCGCCGCGCGGGTGATCAAAAAGATAATTAATTTGCGCCGCTCCCGTTGTCCTCTTTCCAAAATGCATGGCGCCCGGATATAATAGGTAAAGAAGCGGGTGGAGGGACCCACCGAATGAACCCATGGCGCTTTGGGTAACCTGAAAGGAGGGCGGGTCGAATGGCTATCTCGGCATACGTCTTCGTTGAGTGCACGCAGGGCAAGGCCATTGACGTAAGCAAGAAACTGACCAAGCTGAGCGGTGTCAAAGCTGCTCATGCCGTCACCGGCCCCATAGATGTGATCGCCTTCATCGAGGCGGCCGATATCAATGACTTGGGGAGGTTCGTGGTCGAGAAAATCCAGTCCACCGCGGGTGTGCTTCGCACCTCCACGAATATCGTCACCGGCTGAGGCATCCTTCCAAATTCAACGCTCCCGAAGGGAATGGCATTCCCCGAGGGCGGAGTTTCGGAGGTGATCCCGGATGAAAGTGTGCTCGCAATGTTATGCGATCTTCGACGGGAGGAAGTGGGACGGCAACCGCAAGGTGCCGAAGAAGAAGTTGGCCGAACTCGAGACGACACTATGCACTGCATGCAAACGGATGCGCGACAAAGTGGCGCTCGGGACCGTCTACCTCGACGGCGAGGTTATCACCTCCCGGGCCGATGAAATTCTCAGAATGGTCCGGCGCGAGGAGGAAATCGAACGAGCACGCAACTACTCCTCCCGCATTCTGGACATTCGCCGCAGAGGGCAAAAGATGACGGTTCGGACCGTCAACTCGCTCCTCGCGATCCATATAGCCAAGCAGTTCAAGAAGGCGTTCAAAGGCAGGATCGAGATTTTCAAGGATACGCCCGGCCACATGCCCCGGAATAAGCAGAGTGAAGGGACAGTGGCCGTGAAATGGACGCAAAATCCTTAGGCAGCTTTACGAGAAAGCGCGGTCGAGAAACATGGAAGAAGAAAACCGCAATTCAGCCGAAGAGGACAAGGAGTATCGCCAGAAGCAGGCTGAAGCCGCATTCTGCGAAGAGTTGCTCCGGTGCTGCAGATGTGGGAAGATCTACTTTTCGAGATACCCCATAACATTGCCAACGTTTTCGCGAAATGTCTTCCACGTTTGCATGACATGCAGCCGCGCGCTCAAGTGCTCAATCTGCGGGAGGTCCATGCCTCCCGAGAGCGCGCTCGTGACCGAAAACCTTCCAAAGGCCCCGATTGGGTTGCTCTGTCCCCGATGCAGGGAACGGGCTCTCATGCGCATCCGACCGTTCTCGAGGAACGTCCCGGTGCGACTGCGAGCATTGGTCACCTCCGCTGTGAATGCCCTGGTCAATTTCGTGCGAAAGGTAACGCGGCTTTAGCCTCCAATCTCTCCCGGGCTATGAATCTGTCAGCAATCGTGGCCCACGGCCTTGCGCGCGGATTCATTCGCATGGCTTCTTTCAACCCATCTGCAGGCTTGCTTTCGATTATATTCAAGCCGACACAGGGGCGGAGAGATATGTTGTTCCCGTTCTCCGGGGCTGCTCACCTTTGACTTCCACTCTTGCCGCCATCTTGGTATAATGAGCGCCGTTGGGGTGATACCTGCCGAAACGCTGCACGAACCGCAGAGTCCAAGGCCACGAGGTGCATTATGTCAATAGCACGATACCTCAATCAGATGGTATCGCAGTATCCCGAGAGATACGCGCTCATCCATGGGAAAGAACGGTGGACCTACGCAGATTACAACAGCATTGTCAACCGGTTTGCGAACGCTCTTGCCTCCGTCGGTATTCGCTCCGGCGACCGCATCGCCGTGTTTCATACGAACTGCCCGGAACATCTCTTCGCCCTGTTCGCCGCCGCAAGGCTGGGCGCTGTCTATTCCCCCCTGAACTGCCGACTCAAGGGGGCGGAGCTCTCGCATGTCTTGACCGATTGTGAGCCGGCTCTCGTGCTCGTCGGCAAGAGGTATGCGGAGCAGGTGACGCCGGTGACTGCACAGATCAGCGCCACAAGAGCGACACTCATCATCGACGGTTTGCCCGGTGAGCCTCATTCGCTCCACGACTTCCTCCTCGGCGCGGACGATTCTCTACCGGCGGTCGAGGTGTCAGACGATGCTATCGCGCTCCTGATGTACACGAGCGGGACCACCGGCGCCCATAAGGGCGTGATGCACTCGCACGCGAACATCATACAGCGCTGTGAGGGGCGTAAAACCGCATTCGATGACCCTGTTCTGGAAAAAATCGGCCTGCTCGCCGTCCCCATGTTTCACATCACCGGCATGCAGGTAGTCGTTAAGACCGCGGCATCGGGAGGAACGCTGGTTATCATGCCACAGTTCAAAGTGGACGATTTCCTGCGAACTGTCGAACAGGAAAAGGTAATGATGGCCGTCGTCGTGCCGACAATGCTCGAGCAGATTGTGGAATATCCGGACCTCGACAAATTCAACCTCGACAGCCTGCGCATTCTCGTGTATGGCGGCTCGGCCATCTCGCCCGACCTCATTCGAAAGGCCATGCGGAGGCTGCCCTGCATGTTCACACAGGGATACGGCCTCACGGAAGCCGGCGTCACATGGCTGCAGCCAAGCGACCACACGCTCGAGGTCGAGCCGGGCAAACGCGACCGGCTTACTTCGGTTGGCCGTGCGGTCACCGGTCTCGAAATCGCCATAATCGATGAGAAGGGGAACCGCCTGCCCGCAAACGAGCCGGGCGAAATCATCATCCGGGGCGCGGGCGTTATGCAGGGATACTGGCGGCGCGAAGAAGATACGACTCGCAGCATTCGCGAAGGGTGGTTCTACACGGGCGACGTCGGCTTCCTCGACGAGGACGGCTTCCTCTTCATCTCGGGTCGCAAGAAAGACATCATCATACGAGGCGGAGAAAACATCGCGCCGCTCGAAGTCGAGAATGTGCTCATGTCTCATCCGGCTGTCGCGGATGCCGCAGTATTCGGAATTCCCGACTCGAAATGGGGCGAAATCGTTGGAGCAGCGGTCGTGCTGAGGCCTTCAGGTGAGACAACTGCCGAGGAACTCATCGAGTTCTGCCGCGAGCGCATCGCCAGCTACAAGAAACCCGAGCGAATCTACTTTGTCAAACAGCTTCCGCGAAACGCAGCCGGCAAAGTCGTGAAAACTGAACTGAAGAAGATGGCTACTCCCGGCTAAACGAAGGATTTTGTATCACGTCATCGACCCGCCGTCGATATTCACAATGGCGCCGGTCACATAGCTCGCCGCGTCAGAGGCAAGGAATATGGCGAGGCCCACAATCTCTTCCGTCGTCGCCAGCCGCCCGAGCGGGATGTCGCGAACCACCTCGGCATGCATCTCCGGGCTGCTCCAGATCGCCTCGCTGAAGCTGGTTTCCACCATGCCCGGCGATATGGCGTTCACGCGAACGCCGACTCCCGCAAGTTCCTTTGCCAGCACCTTCGTAAGCATGTCCACACCTGCCTTGCTCACACTGTAAGCACCAAGGAGCGGAGCCGCTTTCTGTCCGGCAACCGACGAAACGTTGATGATCACACCGCTGCCTTGTCCCATCATGATCTGGCCGACGGCCTGCGAAAACAGAAAATAACTCTTCAAGTTCGTGGTGATGATCTTGTCCCAGCCGTCCTCGCGTAAATTCATGATGGGGGACATGATGCTGCGGGCAACGTTGTTCACGAGAACGTCGATTCTCCCGAAATGAGCGAGCGTGTCCGACACGAACTTCTCTATTTCCTCTCTCTTCGTCACATCGGCTGCCGCCGCGAATGAGCGCCGCCCCAATCCCTCGATTTCATGAGAAACCGGCTCAACGTTTTCGAGCTTTCTGCTGCATATGGCCACATCAGCTCCCGCGCCCGCATACCCAAGCGCGATTGCCTTCCCGATTCCCCTGCTCGCCCCGGCCACGAGCGCAACCTTACCGGTAAGAGAAAATCTGTCGATAGACATGAGCTTGCCCCTTCCTGATTATGATTGAGTGGTTCTTCTTCAACATGCTGCGAAATGATACCACTGCACATCCGGCATGTCAATGAATAGGGAGACATAGTCGAACTGT
>QZKI01000090.1 GCA_003598055.1 Candidatus Abyssobacteria bacterium SURF_17
CTATCCGCTCATGGTGCTCTACGGCGCACAAGAATATCCGGCCGTGGAAGAGTTGTTGAAGCGTCTTAAGGAAATGACGGCCGAGGTGAGGGTTGTCGAGGGGACCGAATTGGCGAAAGAGGCTGGCGAGGCGATGGCCTCAAACGTGGTCATGGTCGGCGCGCTCGCCGGCTCGGGATGGGTACCCGTCCCCGTCGACAAATTCACGGGCGTACTCAAGCAGGTCATTCCATCGAAAATCCTTTCGGTCAACCAGCGCGCATTTCAGCTCGGTATCGACCACGTGAGAAAGTAGGTACCGTGCAGAACGCGTGGTAACGCGTTTCGGCGACGTTGCCGGGTTTTCCTCTCGAAACATGTAGGGGCGACTCGGTGAGTCGCCCTGCAAAGGAAATAGTGCTCATTGCCCGTAGGATGCGACGGGTCTGAGACCCTTCGCGAACGCACCCTTTAGATGCACGGCATTCGTCGGTGAATTTGGGGAGTGCATTTAGCTGCTGGACTTCCCGATAAAGCATGGGGATTAAGATGGCAGGAAAAGCAAGAAAACCAATCTATCGGCTCCAGGTTCATGATGACAAGCTCAACTTCACGGGCTTCCTCGTCATAGATTCGCTCATTTACGGCCTTTCCGCAGGCGGCGTACGAATGCGAAGCGGCCTCACAGAGCGCGAGATCGCCAGGCTCGCGCGCGCAATGAGCCACAAGTTCGCGGCCGCGCAGATTCCAATCGGCGGCGCAAAATCGGGCATCGATGCAGACCCTCGGCGTCCTGACAAGGCCGACGTGATGAAACGGTTCGGCGAGCTCATCGGGCCGCTGCTTGCCGAAATGTACCTCGCGGGCGAAGACATGGGCACAACACGGTTTGACGTTGCAAACATCTACCGGTCTGCAGGCGTTGACCCTGTCGCAGTCGCAAAGAAGAAAATGGCAGCCAAGGGAATTACCATAGAGCTTCCCAATTACTTCGATATGCTTTCCAATGAATCGAATCTCGAGGAGTTGATGACTGGCTACGGCGTCGGCGAATGTGCCGAGGAGGCCTGCCGATTGCTCGGCATGAGCCTCGCCGGGGCAACGGTCTCAATTCAAGGATTCGGCACCGTCGGCTCGCGAACCGCTCAGTTCCTCGCACAGAAGGGCGCAAAGGTCGTGGCTGTCGCCGACGTCAATGGAACGGTTTATCGGCGCGACGGCCTGCCGGTCGAACAACTGGTGGCCGCACGTGATGAACTCGGGATGATGGACCGGCAAAAATTCGACTTCGATTACGAACACCTCTCGCGCGATGATTGGCTGGCCGTCGACGCCGACATAATCATCCCCGCCGCGGTCGCCGACGCAATAACGAAGGCGAACGCGGGACGCATTACCGCAAAACTTGTCATCGAGGCGGGGAACATCCCCGCAACCGCAGAGGCGGAGAGGCAATTGCAGCGAAACGGAATCGCCCTCGTGCCGGATTTCATAGCGAATGCAGGCGCCGCCTGCGGCTTCGGGCTGCTACTCTCCGGCCAGACAAGGTTTGACCCTCAAGCGATTCTTCAGGAAATCGGCCATCGAATCAGGATCGCCACCGCGAAGGTGCTCGAAGCGAGTCTCAAGCGCAAGCAGCTTCCGCGAAAGGCCGCCGAAAAGATTGCCGAGCAAGAGCTGGCGAAGATACGGCAAGAATTCGCCTGACGTGGTCTCTGCAGTGGGTGCAGCACAGCCGCAACCATAAACCGTCATTGCGAGCATCCGGCCCCGCCTACAGCGGGGTTATGTGTGAAAGAAACAACACCGTCATTGCGAGCGCAGCGAAGCAATCTCGGTTTGCATCTTCAGCGTTACCAAGAAGATTGCTTCGGTCACCCGGGTCTGCGACCCTTTGCTCCCTCGCAATGACTGCAGGCGAGCACATGTTTCTTACCAGACAGATTCTCTATAGCAACTTTGGGGGAAGTCGATCTGACGATGCGCAAACTCGCTTCGACGGCTGATAAAAACTTGAAGAAGCTCGAGACCTTCGCGAAACGGCAGGGCGCAGTCCTTGCCAAGAAAATCTCCATCGAAAACGTGGTCATCGACGAGCGCGTATACTACAAGTGCCTCTATGGGTGCCCGTCATTCGGCTCATCGAAAATGTGCCCGCCGAACACGCCGCCTCCTCGTGAATTCGAGCGCGCGCTCAGAAGTTATCAATGGGCCGTTCTGCTGAAAACGCGCCCTCATGAAATCAATGAGATCGTCGTAAAAGTCGAACGCCAGGCGTTTCTCATGGGACACTACCTCGCGCTCGGTTTGCGCGGCGGGCCGTGCCCGTTATGCCCGGAGTGCACCGACCCTGACGAACCCTGCCGCCATCCGGAAAAAGCGCGCCCGTCAATGGAAGCGCTTGGCATAGACGTGTTCGCCACCCTCAAAAATGCCGGTATTCCCACCGAACTCAAGACAAGCAGCGAAGACGAATGGTTCTTCTACGGCCTGGTTCTCGTGGAATAGAGAAGATTCACATGCTCCCACCGCCGTTTCTTATCGAGCAAAAATATGGCCATTCCGCACCCGTCTTGCCCGTCACCTTCATTGACACGGTATTCGGTATTACGCTATAATACGCGAAACATCACGCGAAGCTCGAAGACAGGAGACACCAGCGTTCGAGCTTTTTTGATTTTGTAAGCCTCGTATTGACAAGGAACTACGCAAGAGAGAATGGCATTGAAATGGAAAGATTGAAAGAAAAGATTATCACGATGCTCCGCGAAGCACCCGAGCGCCCATTGAAAATGAAGGATATCGCGCGCGGACTCGGTATCGATGATGACACGCGGCCCGACCTCAAGGCTGCTGTGAAAGAACTCGTTGAGGTCGGTGAGCTCGTGCAGACACGCGGGAGACGCTTCGGCGTTCCCGAGCACATGAACCTTGTAGTCGGTACGCTCATCGGGCATCCCGATGGGTATGGTTTCGTTCGGCCGCTGCCGAGACCCGGTCAGGTGAACCTGCCGGATATTTTCGTCGGTGGCACGGATATGGCCGGTTCGATGCATGGCGACAAAGTTGTTGTCAGGGTCGCAGGCCGCCTCACCACCCAGCGATTGCGGGGGAAGATAATCCGGGTGCTCGAACGAGCGCACCAGAAAATAGTGGGCGTGTACGAGAAGGGGCGCAACTTCGGCTTCGTTGTCCCCATGGACCACAGGATTTCTCAGCATATCTATGTGAAGTTCGATGATTCACTTGATGCACAGCCCCAGCACATCGTGGTTGCGGAGATTACCGAGTATCCCTCCTATCACAGAAACCCTGAAGGCAAGATCATCGAAGTGCTTGGCCTCCGGGGAGAGCGCGGCCTCGATACTGAGATGTTGATACGCAAGCACGGGCTGCCATCGGAGTTTCCGCCGACAGTAATCTCGGCTGCGGAAGAACTGCCACGGGAAGTTCCGGACGCCGAGATCCGAGCACGAACCGACCTCAGGAACCTACCCATGGTCACCATTGACCCCCCTGATGCAAAGGATTTCGATGACGCCGTCTCGCTGGAGATGACGAACCGCGGCAATTATCTGCTCGGCGTGCATATTGCCGACGTGAGCTACTACGTCGAAGCGGGAGAAGCTATTGACGACGAGGCTTATTCACGCGCCACAAGCATCTATCTCGAAGACCGTGTTCTGCCGATGTTGCCCGAGCGCTTATCCAATGACCTCTGCAGCCTCAGGGAGAAGGAAGACCGGCTCGCGATGAGCGTCACGATGGAAATTGACCCGAAGGGAAAGATTATCGACTACAAGATATTCGACAGCGTCATCCGTGTCGGCCATCGCATGACGTATGACGATGCGTTCGCGCTTCTGCAAAAAGACCCCGAGACTACGGGAAAGTTCGAGGATTTCGCCGAGACGCTCCGTGCGATGAACAAGCTGGCCCAGACCCTGCGCGCCAGACGAATGGCTCGCGGAAGCCTCGACTTCAACTTTCCCGAGGCACGCGCCATCTTCGACCACGAGGGCGAAGTCGTTGACATCGTCCTCCGAAAACACAACGCCGCCCACGAGCTCATCGAGGATTTCATGCTCACCGCAAACGAGACGGTCGCTCGCCATGTGGCCACGTGCGAAGCGCCCATGATGTACCGTATTCACGAGCAGCCCGATTTGGAGAAAATGAGCGCCTTCCGGGAATTTATCGCTTCGCTCGGCTACCGGCTCAGCGAAAAGGATTCCCTGACTCCTCACGGGTTGCAGAAAATATCGCAGCAAGTGCGCGGCACCGCCGAGGAATCGTTGATTAACTATCTCATGCTCCGCTCGTTGAAAGAAGCGCGATACTCGGCGGAGAACGCGGGTCACTTCGGCCTGGCAAGCGAATGCTACACGCATTTCACATCGCCCATCAGGCGATATCCGGACCTCATTGTTCACAGGATTGTGCGCGCGCTTCGCAAAGGCGCCGCCGTCGTGAAAGAGGAGTATGCCGAGCAGCTCGCGTATATGGCGGAGCACTGCTCGCTGCGCGAGAGAGAAGCGATGGAGGCAGAGCGCGAGTCCCTCCAGACCAAGCAGCTCATGTTTATGAGCGACAAACTTGGCGACGTGTTCAAGGGGAGGATTACCGGAGTCCACTCGTATGGCCTGTTCGTCGAGATCGTCGATTATCTCGTGGAGGGTCTCATTCACATCAGCGCTCTCGACGATGACTATTATGCCTACATCGAGGAAAGGCATTGTCTGCTTGGCGAGAATACCGGCAAGTCCTTCCGGCTCGGGGACGAGATTTCCGTGCAAGTGGTCCGAGTTGATATCGAAAAGCGAAGAATGGATTTCGTGCTCGCCAACGGTGAAACTGAAAAACTTGAGAAGCAAGAGCCGAAGAAGGGCAAACACGCGCGGAGCACGGCCGCAGGAACACAAAAAACCCGCCCAGGGCGGCGCTCCAAGAGAGGCAGACGGGGAGGCTCAACAAGATGAAAAAGGTGAGGGTGGCCGTTGTCGGCGCCAATGGGTACACCGGCGGCGAGATGGTACGATTGCTCGCGGGACATCCGTCCGTGGACATCTCGATTCTCACCTCACGCCAGTTTGCGGGCAAGAACATCACTGAGATTTTCCCCTCCCTCCGAGGAATACTGGATATGCCGCTCGTCGAGCTCGACGTCGCCGATACGGCCCGAACATGTGATGTCGCATTCCTCGCCATCCCGCACACCCAGGCGATGCCGATTGTGGCAGGACTGATACGTGAAGGCGTCAAGGTGGTGGATTATAGCGCGGATTTCCGGTTGCAGGACCCCAAGGTGTACGAAAAGTGGTACAAAGCGCCGCATACGGAATCGGCGCTCCTGAAGGCAGCCGTGTACGGCCTGCCCGAGTTGCACGCGAACGCCATCCGGACAGCGCAACTCGTGGCCCTGCCCGGCTGTTATCCCACCGGCGCAATCCTTGCCCTGGCGCCGGCGATAAAAAACAAGGTAATAGACCTGAAAGAAATCGTCATTAATTCCATGTCCGGCGTCTCGGGCGCCGGCCAGACACCGAGTCCCCAAACGCATTTTCCCGAGATCGCCGACAACCTGCGGCCATACGGCGTCACCACTCACCGCCATATCCCGGAAATCGAACAAGAACTCTCGCTGATAGCGGGCGAACAAGTAAACGTGCTTTTTACGCCGCACCTTGTTCCTGCGAATCGAGGCATCTTGACGACGGTAACGGCTTCCACCGTTTCCGAAACCTCATCCGCGGAACTCGTTACGATATATCGCCGTTTTTACGACGGCGCGCCGTTCGTGCGAGTTCTCGACCAGGGAATGTATCCGGAGCTCAGGTTCGTCCGGGGCAGCAATTACTGCGATATCGGCCTCGCATACGACCAGAGAACCAAGAAGATCCTTGCATTCTCTGCCATAGACAATTTGTGCAAAGGAGCTGCCGGCCAGGCAGTCCAGTGCATGAATATCATGTTCGACTTTCCCGAGCATACCGGCCTTCGCTTCGGCGGCCTTACACCATAGGAGGAGCCAACCTTGCTCGGCGGGTGCTGGAAGAAAAAGCGGGGTGTCCCGTTCTGATTGTCATTGCGAGTCATCTCGCGCTTCGCGGGATGACGAAGCAATCTCCATTTGTTCGCGGCGTCATCCGTCAGATTGCTTCGGTCGTTCTCTCGCCAAGGGTGGGATTCACTCCCTTGCAATGACGAAGAGAGACGGGTTGCTGGAGGAGAAAACACATTGGCAGAATTGAAGGAGATACAGGGCGGCATCACGGCGCCTGAGGGTTTTCTTGCGGGCGGACTTCATTGCGGCATCAAGAAGAATAAAGAGCCTGACCTCGCAATAATATACTCGACCAAGCCGGCAATCGCGGTGGGCATGTACACGAAAAACTTCGTGAAAGCCGCGCCTGTCCTCTATTCGCAAAAAGCGCTTCAGGGCGGGACCGCCCGCGCCATTGTGGTGAACAGCGGGAACGCAAATGCCGTGACGGGCGAACAGGGCAAGCGTGACACGGAGGCTATGGCGCGTACGACCGCCATGTGTCTCGGTGTGTCACCCTATGAAGTGGCCGTGGCCTCGACCGGCGTCATCGGCCAGTTCCTGCCGATTGACAAAGTGACGGCCGGCATACGAAAGTTGGCCCCCTCATTGAAGCGCGACGGCGGTGAAGATGCGGCAGCGGCTATCATGACGACAGACACAGTTCCCAAGAGCGTCGCTGTCAGAGTTCAGCTCTCGCGCGGCTCAATCACTGTCGGCGGCATCGCCAAGGGAGCCGGCATGATTTGTCCGGACCTCGCCACACTATTGGTCTTTATCACGACTGATGCGAACATCGATGTCGGCTTGCTCTCCCACGCGCTCGACGTCGCCGTCGAGGCTTCGTTCAACGCCCTCACAATTGACGGCGACACCAGCACAAACGATACCGTGCTCGCGCTCGCAAACGGCGCAGCGGATGCATCATCCATAACCGGCCTTACGGCTGATTACTATGCATTCGAGACAGCGCTCAAGCATGTTTGCGCAAGGCTGGCGGAGATGATTGCACGCGATGGAGAAGGCGCGACCAAGCTTGCGCGCGTAAACGTCCTCGGAGCGCTGACAAAGGCCGATGCGGACCGGATTGCGAAAACCATAGCGAATTCTCTGCTGGTCAAGACGGCTATCTTCGGGAACGACGCAAACTGGGGCCGCGTCATAGCAGCAGCGGGCAGGGCAGGCGTCGAAATCGACCCCGGCCTCATTGACATCGATATCGGTGGCCTTCCACTGCTCAAGCATGGAGTTCCCCAGAGTTTCGATGAGAAACAGGCAAAGGAGATTTTGTCGCAAAAAGAAGTCGCAATCACCATCGAGCTGCACCTGGGGCCCGAGTCGGCCACAGTGCTCACCTGCGACCTCTCGTACGATTACGTGAAGATAAATGCTGCCTACCGCACCTGAGCGGGAGGAGGACAACAAGGAACATGAGAGAGTACATCGAGAAGGCCAAGGTCCTCATCGAGGCGCTCCCGTATTTTCGAAAATTCTACGGCAAGACCGTGGTCATCAAGTACGGCGGGAGCGCGATGGAAGACGCCGAAATCAGGCAGACAACCGCAGCGGACATCGTCTTGATGAAATACGTCGGAATGAACCCCGTTGTCATTCATGGAGGAGGCAAGGCGATCTCCGAAATCATGGAGAAAATGGGCAAGAAGCCGGTCTTCCACAAAGGTATGCGCGTGACCGACGACGAGACAAAGGACATCGTCGAAATGGTGCTCGTCGGGCGGCTCAACAAAGAAGTTGTCACTCTCATCAATCAGGCGGGCGGCAAGGCCGTAGGCGTTTCAGGCAAAGACGGCAACTTGATCCGCTCGAGCAAGTATTATCCGAAGGGATCCCCCGGCGTGGATATGGGATTCGTCGGGGACGTGAAGGAGATAAATCCTGACCTCATACGATCGCTCGAACAGAGCGGATACATCGCCGTTGTCGCGCCCATCGGGGTCGGCGAAAATGGCGAGACGCATAATATCAATGCCGACTCCGTTGCCGGTGCGCTGGCCGCCGCGCTGAAAGCGGAAAAGCTTGTCCTGCTCACCGATACACCGGGCATCCTGCGGGCAAAAGGGGACGAAGCGAGCCTCATCTCCACGCTCAGGCTGTCCGAGGTCGAGCAATTGGTCGCCAGCGGCGTGATTGAAGGCGGCATGATACCGAAGGTCGAGGCCTGTGAGTCTGCGCTGAAAGCGGGCGTAAGCAAGACGCATATCATCGACGGTCGCATCATTCATGCGCTCTTGCTTGAAATATTTACCGATAAGGGCATCGGAACGCAGATAATCCCGTAGGCTGACCTCTGACGTGCGAGGCCGGCCTGAATTGCGTGCTCTTGATGAAAATCCGGCCACTCCGTGAACGGCGGACAATCCGCCTCGCCGCCTGCGTCAGGAGCGTATCCAACGAATATTCTGTTTTTCTATTATTATTGAAGAACAGCCCTGCGGAGAACGTCGGATGCGAGTTCTTGAACTGCAATGGAAACGGTTAAGATGGCGCATTCTGTCAGTCATTCCTTCGGTGCTCATGACCTTCCTGTTCGCCTTCATCCCTTGTGCGGCATCAGCCGATGAGATGTCAGATTTCCGGCGCGCAAAAGCAGCAGTCTCCTCCGGCGACCTGCTGGAAGCACAGGGGCTCCTTGAAGATTTCATCGACGATTACCCCTTCGGCCGCAATACGCTGAAGGCGAAGTATCTCTTAGGGCATCTGATGTACAGACGCGCTGATTACTCCGCAGCGGCAGCCGTCTTCGCTGGCATCGTCGAGGACCATCCGGCGTGGGAATATGCCGATAGGGCTGCATATGGTATGGCCGTGGCTCAATGCGGGACACTCGACTATGCGGGCGCTGTGCGCACCCTCGAGATGCTGTTGGATACCTACCCGGAGAGCGAGATTCTCGACGATTCACTCTACTGGCTCGGAGAGGCCTACTACAGACGCGGCGACTACGCCCGTGCGCTTGAACGGTTCAACGAATTCCTCGACGACTACCCCGGCCATCCCCTCAAAGAGAATGCCCTCAATTCTGCGGCGTGGTGCCTCGAAGAGTTGGGGAAATATTCCGAGGCGATAACCTCCCGGGAACAGTTTCTCAGGGAATTCCCCGACAGCACGCTCCGGGGAAGGGCCGAATTTCACCTCGCCACCGATTATCTGAAAGTGGGCGCCCCGCAGGCCGCAATCGAGCACTATCTCTTGTCCGAAGCGGCTGCCCCCTCGTCGCCGTTGAGCAACCAGGCGCTGTTACGAGCGGGAGTGCTGCTGAGTGAGAGCGGAAAGAAGGCGGAGTCAATTCAGGTTCTGGAAAAACTCCTCGCGAAAACTCCCGCCGAGAAAACATCGCGACCGGCAAGACTTGCCCTGGGGTATTGCTACCTGACAACAGGTGAGTATGGAAAGGCCGAAACCGTCTTCCGCGCTCACCTCAAAGCATCGGGAGGTCTCTCGCAAGACTGTGCCGCATCCTTTCAACTCGCGCTTGCGCAGACTGCACAGGGGAACTTCTCCGATGCTGCCGGCAATTTGACCAAGATTGTGCGGGAACCCTCTTGTGACGCCCTCGGCGATGCGTCGGCCCTTGTACTCGCTGCGTGCTACCTGAAACTTGACCAGCCGGCCGCCGCCGCCAACGCACTCCGCTCACACTTGATCACGCGCGATGTATCGAGACGCTCGCCCGAGCTGTTGTTCACCTATGCCGGTTCGCTCGTGCTCGCCAATCGGTTCTCCGAGGCCTTGCCCATTTTAACCGAGCTTTCACTGGATGCATTTACCGTTCAAGAGTTCCCGCAGATAGTCTATTACGACGGCCTGTGCTCATTACGGGAGTCGCGCTATGTCCGCGCAAGTGAGAAGTTCGCACAATTCCTCAGCCGCGACAAGCCGGACGTTCTGGCCCCGCTCGCGACCTATCTGAGGGCATATTCATTGCTCAAGACAAAGAGTCTCGCCGAGGCAAGTGTCTCATACCAGGATTTTATCAGTAAGTGGCCT